>PEZY01000012.1:0-137684 GCA_002773855.1 Candidatus Buchananbacteria bacterium CG10_big_fil_rev_8_21_14_0_10_33_19
TTGGCATATTTATACTCATATACCCTGAATACTTACATATTCTGGGAAAACCGCCAAATGTATGTACACATTACCATAGTGTATTGACAAAGTTATTATTTTATGATAATTGTATAAATAGATTGGTCTTTTCAAGTCAAACAAAAGAAGGAGGTTGTAGAAATGATTTATCCCGATGGCTTAGATGCATTAAGATTCAAATTGTTATCTGAGCAAAATACTCTGGCAATTATTGGAGACATTGGTATTGCTATGGGTGATTATATTAGTGAGGCTTTTGCAATACTTAAAACAATGGGCAATCCGGATATTACTATAGAAATCGATAGTGGTGGTGGCGATGCAAAAATTGGATTATATATTTATGATTGCATAAGGCTATACCCAGGAAAAACTACTGGACTAGTTATTTTTAGAGCGAATTCAATGGGCGCTATTATTCTTCAAGCCTGCGATATTCGTCGGTGTTCTATCCATTCAACAATTTTAATTCATTGTATTTTACATACTATAAAAATAGTTAATTTTAAGTTAAATGACGCTAATCATGTAAATGAATTAATAGTTGACTGTAATATCTCTCAAGAAAAAACTGAGGCAATTTTAATTTCTAAAACCAAAAGGTCTAAAGGTAAAATTCAATCAGAAATGAAAAAAGATAAGCCTATGACTGCTCAACAAGCTCTGGATTTTGGGCTAATCGATGAAATTATTTAGTTAATATTTAAAAAATCTCCCGATTGATTTCGGGAGTTTATTTTTTTATATAACACATTTCTCAAAGAGTGTTGTATTATACAATAGGATTGCGGAGACGAAGGGACTTACGTCATAAACCACCAACAAAAACTTGGTGGTTTATTCTGTCCTGGGTAGTAGATAAATCCTCCGCTAGCTCGGATTTATCTTCGCTCGATTATTCATCTCTCCTTCCGTCGAGATTCATATCTCGCTCGCTATCCGTTCGAGTCCCATTAGTATATTCGCATAAATAAAAACACCACCTAAAAAAGGTGGCGTCTTTATTTATGCGGAGACGAAGGGACTCGAACCCTCGGCCTCTTCCGTGACAGGGAAGCGCTCTAACCAGCTGAGCTACGCCTCCAAAGCGTATAAATGTTTTGAAAATAAAAGATACTTAACTCAAGTACCGATTGTAATTTTAGCATTAAAAATACTAAAAGTCAATAGGATATACCCAAAAACCGCCCAGAGGCGGTTTTTATTTTCCAACAGTTATTTGGTTGGGTTAACTTTTTCCACGATTTGCGCAAACACCTTTGGTTGCTTTCTGGCGATTTCAGATAAAACTTTTCTATCTAATTCAACTTTGGCTGTTTTAAGCGCACCGATGAATTTACTGTAAGAAAGACCATGTTCTCTAACAGCAGCATTTAACTGAATTTGCCACAAAGCTCTCATAGTTCTTTTCTTAGTCTTTCGATCACGGAAAGCGTAAGCATCAGCTTTAGTAACAGCTGTTTTAGCAATTTTGATTAATTTTTTTCGGCCCCATTTAAAACCTTTAGCTCTTTTTAAGATTCCTTTTCGGTTTTTAGTATGGATGACACCTCTTTTTACTCTCGGCATATCTTTGGTTTATATCAGTGTTATTAGTTATAAGGCATCAATTTCTTGATGTTCTTGTGGTCAGCCTTAGCGATCTCAGAATCTCGTCTTTTGTTTCGCTTAGTGTTACCAGTTTCTCTAGCATTGAAATGGCCTTGGCCGCCAGTTCTTTTAATAACCTTTTTCTTTTTGGTTATTTTAAACCTTTTGACCACTGCTTTTTTGGTTTTCATTTTTGGCATAGTCTTGTCTTTATGTCGCTTCAACAGCTTATTTATTATTTAATTTTTTATAAAGTGATTATTGCTGATAATTTACTACCTAGTTTTTTGGTAGGCTGCTCAATCTTCATTTCTTTTTCAGTGTCTGCTAATTTTTCTTTTGTTCTAGTAATAATTTTATTGATAGCTTCTTTGGCAATGTCTACATGTTGATGTTCTCGACCACGAAGTTGAAGTTCAATTCGGACCTTATGACCATCAGTCAAAAATTCTACCGCTTTGTTAACCCTTAAATCTAAATCATGATCACTTATTCGACTCGATAGCTTGATGGTTTTTAATTCAGAAGTTTTTTGTTTGGCCTTAGCTTTTCTTTCTTGTTTTTCTTTTTGGTATTTATAACTACCATAATTCATAATCTTACAAATCGGCGGATCAACTAGTGGTGACACTTCTACTAAATCTAAATCCCTGGCTTTGGCAATATCAACAGCCTCTTGCTTGGATAGTATGCCTAAATTTTGCCCTTCTTCATCAATAACTACCAACTTAGGTGCAAAAATTTTCTCATTAATTTTGAGTTCTTTAATTGGATTTTGATTTTGTTGCTTGCTGCCTCGAAACGATCTTCTCATCGGCTATTTTTAAAATTAATTTTTTAATGTGTGGACTGTGGAGATGAGGAGTAATGAACTCCTGTCTGGAAGTAAATCCAAAGCTAGTGTACAAAAGTAGTTCTTTTATTTTAATCAAATCATTTGAAAAGAACAAAACAGATTTGATTTCATTCGAAATAGTTTAAATATATTTGTTCGAATAGACAAATATATCTGTCCTAGAAATATAACACCGCTGATTACCTACCTAGGCGCAAGTAGAGCGATGGCTATTTAGCAATTAAGCAATAGCAGGAGCAAAAGCAAATCCGCCGAAGGCTGATTTTACTTTGCTTAAAAATTTGTCTGCACTTATGTGCTTTGATATTTAGTTTACGAGCAAATATCAAACTCGTTTTGCTAACTTTAAATTTAAGGCCTCCCATCGAAACAATACATCCCCTTAAACTCGTTGTTTTAATGTCCTCTGAATTTCCCGGCCAGCTTCCCGTTTCTTGATAGCTTCTCTTTTATCAATCTTGGTTTTACCCCTGGCTAGAGCAATATCAGTCTTTATTAATCCTTTCTTAGTATATACATTTATTGGTATAATTGTCAAGCCTTTTTGCTTTATTTTCCCAATCAGTGAACTAATCTCTTTTTTGTGTAAAAGTAGCTTTCTTTTGTCGCTGGGGTCATATTTGGCTTGAACGCCACTGGCTGGCTTGTAGGGGGCAATATAGGATTTTAATAACCAAGCCTCACCACTAGGGTCTATTGTTACGTAAGAGCCTTTTAAGCTCATCTGACCAAGTTTAGCTGCCTTAACTTCTGGACCACTTAAAACTAATCCAGCCTGATAAGTTTGAATCACTTCATAATTAAATAAACCAGCTTTATTGGCGGCTATTATTTTATTGTCTTTGATGGTCTTCATCTTGTTGACTTTGTATTTTATATTAAAGTATAATTTATATATAGATTGCCTGCCCATTCAATATGCAGACTCAGTTACAGCTTGGCTTTCGCTTAAAATAATATTTCTAATGATGTAAGTAGATACTTACTTAATCACATAAAATTAACTTATTTATAGAAAAATGGCAAATCCAGAATTATCAAAAAAAGTAACCTTCGATGTTTCAATTATGGCCTTGTTTAAATTGTCAGTTTTATTTTTGATAATTTTCTTTTTGTTTTTTGTCCGAGATGTTATTTTAATTGTGTTTGTGTCTTTGATTTTAGCTTCAGCTTTAGATCCTTGGGTAGATTATATGCAAAAGCATAAAATACCCAGAGGTTTTGGTATATTAATAATATACTTAGTAGCAGTTTTAGTTTTAGCTGGTACAGTCTATTTGATTATACCACCAATAACTATCGAGGTTAAGAATTTATCCAAAGATTTCCCAATGTATTGGGAAAAAATTAATAGCAGTGTGGACAGTTTTCGCACTTATTCTGATAGTCATGGTTGGACAGAAAATATTCAGCAATCACTTGATGAATTGCAATCCAATGTTGGCGCTTTAGCTGGGGCAGCGGGTGGCATATTTAATACAGCCTTTGCTTTCTTGGGTGGCATTGTATCAATATTCATTGTAGCAGTTTTAACTTTCTACTTAACCGTGGAAGAACATGCTATGAAGAGAGTTTTAAGATCTTTAGTGCCAGTTAAATATCAACCTTATGTTACACATTTAGTAAATAGAATTCAAGAAAAAATTGGTATGTGGCTCAGGGGTCAGTTGATACTGTCTTTAATTATATTTTTATTGTCGTGGTTTGGCTTGACTATATTAGGCGTTAAATACGCTTTGGTTTTGGCTTTATTTGCTGGGGTGACAGAATTAATACCTTATCTTGGTCCATTTATTGGTGCTATACCAGCTATTTTTATCGCTCTAACTCAGGCTCCAATTTTAGCCTTATTTGTCTTGATAGTTTATGTTATAATTCAGCAGTTGGAAAATCATGTCATAGTGCCAAAGGTGATGCAAAAAGCCGTTGGCTTAAATCCAATCATAACTATTATTTCTATGATGATTGGCTTTAAATTAGCTGGAGTATTGGGTATTGTGATTGCCATTCCGGTGGCTACGGCTATAAGTATCGCTTTGAGCGATGTCTTGGAAATTAAAGAATAAAAAAATAATTTATTAATTAATAAGTTTTTTGTGAACGCGGAATAGAATTTATTGATAATTATTATTCTGCCATTTGCGAAAAATAAGGGGAAAAAATAATGGCTTACAAAAAAAGAGGTGGGCGTCAGGTTTCAGAAATAATTCCTGATGAGCAGGGTGATATAGATCAAGGAATACAGGATTTTGCATATGATGGTAATAGTGGCGGTGCAATGAAATTTGTGATTGTTGCTTTGGTTGCAGTTATAATTTTAGTCGGTGGTTGGTATTTATTGGATAATTATACCAATATTAATTTGCCAGGCATGAGTAGTGATCAAAACTTATCTAACGGTTGGCAAGCTATATTCTTGTCTAATGGTCAGGTTTATTTTGGTAAGGTAGAAAAAATTACTGATCGAGATTTAGTTTTAACTGATATTTATTATCTTCAGGTTGTGACTAAGCCATTACAACAAAGTCAAGAAGCGCCAACAGTTGAACAGACTCAATCTCAACAAGAATTGACCTTAGCTAAATTAGGTAATGAGTTACATGGTCCAGTTGATCGGATGGTAATTAATCGCGATCAGATTTTATTAACCGAACAATTAAAAGAAGACTCTAAAGTGGTGACCGCGATTACTGCTTATGTAACAGAGCAAGCTCAAAAGTAATTATTGGTAATTTGTAAGTAATAAAAGGACGTGTAAAAGCACGTCCTTTTGTGTTATAATTAATTTATAAATTAAGGTTTATTTATTCTTATGTTACCTAATACTGCTAAAATTTTTAATGATGATAATGAATACGTTACTTTGGCTGATCTAGCAAAATCAGAGAGTTATAGTTTGGAATATTTATCTGATTTAGCTAGTCGTGGCAAGCTAAAATCTTTTAAAATGGGTGATGAGTGGATTACAACTTTGGATTGGTTTAATGATCATAAAAAGTTCATTAAAAAAGCCATTGAATTAGAAATAGCTAACCATCCAATTCATTATGAAACTAATTGGGTCGATTATGTCACAGATCATAATCCATTTTTGAGATTTTCTAGGCAGTTGGTTATCATATTAGTTATTTTTTCATTTATTTCTTTTTCTTTGAGTTGGTTAATATTTTCTCCAACTGGTCATAAATTTGCGGTAAATAGTAGGGAATTAACTAATAAAAAATATGTAATTGGTAATTATTTTTTATATTATACTGATAAAGTTATGACCCATAGTAATAATTATTTTTCCTATGTGGTTACAAATTCAATTAATTCAGTTGATCGATTGTCTAAGTCATTGGCTGTAGCCAGTCAAGATACAATCTATTTAGTTAAAGTAGTTGATCAAAATATTGGTCAAAATAAAATATCAGATGAAATCATTACCAATAAATTAGATCAGTTAGTTGAGGGGATTAAGGCTAAATATCAAGCAGTAGCCGGAGACAGCGCTATTAGGCAACAAATCTATTTTAATGAGTGGGAAAATATTGGGAATACTAAATAGTTAACTCAAGTTGTCAAAAGAGGTTTTTTTAGCTAAGATAGTCTAGTTAGACTTTGGATTTTTAAGGTTAAGATAAATTATATAAAATACTTATGTCGGTTAAAAAAGATGATTTAATGCAAAAAATAGTCTCTTTCTGTAAAAGAAGGGGCTTTGTTTTCCCTTCGTCAGAAATTTATGGTGGCTTTGCTAATGCTTATAGTTATGGTCCTTATGGCACAGAATTAAAAAACAATATTAAAAAATTATGGTGGAAAAAATTTGTTCAAGATAGAGAGGATATTGTAGGTTTAGATGGTCCAATTATGCTTAATCCTAAATTGTGGCAAGCCTCTGGTCATACTAGTGGCTTTAATGATGCTATGGTTGATTGCAAGGACTGTAAAAAAAGATTTAGAGCTGATCATTTAGTTGAAGAATCAACCGGACAAGATTTAGAGGGGGATTTAGGGGCGATGTCTAAAACTTTAGTAACTGAAAAGGTTAAATGCCCTAATTGCGGTAAATCTAATTGGACTGAGGCCAGAAATTTTAACATGATGTTTAAGACCGAAATGAATGGGATTGATGAGCCAGTTTATTTACGACCAGAAACAGCTGGTGCGATTTTTGTAGATTTTAAAAATGTCTTAGATTCTATGCGAGTTAAAATTCCATTTGGCATTGCTCAAATAGGTAAGGCTTTTCGTAACGAAATTATTGCTGGTAATTTTATTTTTCGTTTGCGGGAATTTGAACAAATGGAAATAGAATATTTTATTGATCCAGAAATGAAATGGGAGCCATTGTTTGATAAGTGGTTGGATGTTCAGGAGGAATTTGTGTTAGCCTTGGGAGCTAATAAAGATGATATTAAGAGATACGAACATCCTAAAGAAAAATTATCACATTATTCTAAAAAAACCGTAGATATTCAGTATAATTTTCCATTTGGTTTTAGCGAACTTTATGGTTTGGCTCATCGTGGTGATTTTGATCTGTCTCAGCATGCCAAAGCATCTGGTGAAGATCTGGCTTATTTAGACCAGTCTGATAATAATCGTAAATATATTCCTCATGTCTTAGAACCAACTTTTGGTGTTGATAGGAGCGTTCTAGTAGCGTTAACCGCTGCCTATACCGAAGAGGTAGTAGGTGATGAAAGTCGAACGGTATTAAAATTTCCTAAGTCCATTGCTCCAATTAAAGTCGCTATTTTCCCATTATTAAAAAACAAAGAGAATTTAGTGTCCAAAGCTAAAGAAGTTTTTGATTCTTTAAAAGATAGTTTTATGTGTGAATTTGATGATAATGGTAACATTGGCAAAAGGTATAGACGACAAGATGAAATCGGCACACCTTACTGTGTGACCATCGATTTTGATACCTTAGAAGACAACACAGTTACCATTCGTGATCGTGATAGTATGATTCAAGATAGAATATCTTTAGACTCGCTAAAAGATTATTTGGTTAAAAATCTTATTTAGAATTTTTATTCTAAAAAATTAAATAGTTCTAGTGTTTTTTGACAATAGGAGTTATTTAATCATCTAAAAAATATTATTTAAATAATGTATAAATTAAAAAAATTAGCCAACAATGTTCAATTAATTACTACGCCAATAGTTGGCACGCAAACTGCTAGTCTGCTAGTTATGGTGAAAGTTGGTTCTCGTCAAGAATCAGGTAGGCTTATTGGTATTTCTCATTTTATTGAACACCTAATGTTTAAGGGTACTAAAAGGAGACCAACCACTTCAGATATTTCTAAGGAACTAGATGGTGTTGGTGCTGAGTTTAATGCTTTTACTGGCAAGGATTATACTGGTTATTATATTAAATCTGATACCAAACATTTATCACTGGCTATTGATATTTTATCTGACATGTTAACTGCTTCGAAATTTGATCCAAAGGAAATTGAAAGAGAGAAGGGTGTGATTGTAGAAGAAATTAATATGTACGAGGATAATCCAATTATGCACGTGGAAGATTTATTGGAAAATATTATGTATAGTCCTCATCAATTAAGCGTAGATATTATTGGTACTAGAGAGACTGTTAAAGGCATGAGTCGAGAAGATTTAGTAACGTTTAAAGAGCGATTTTACGGTGGCGATAATATAGTTATCTCTTTAGCTGGTAATTTTACTGATGGTCATATTACAGAAATTGAAAACAGTTTTAATTTTAAAACTGAACATGAGACTGTAGAAATTGATAGAATTTTTATTGATCAGGAGTCACCACGAGTTTCTGTGTCCTATAAAGAAACAGAACAAACACAACTAGCTATGGGTTTTCCAGCCTATTCTCATACAGATGAACGCTTACCAGCTTTGAGTTTGTTGTCATTAGTATTGGGGGGTAATATGAGTTCAAGATTATTTATTTCTATTAGAGAGCGTAGTGGCTTGGCATATTCGATTAGATCTGGTTTAGATGTTCATGAGGATATTGGTGCTTTAGTAATTAGAGCTGGACTAGATAAGTCTCGAATTGATGACGCAATTAAATTGATTTTAGTTGAACTTAATAAAATAAAAGAAGGCGTAACTGAAGATGAACTAGCTAAAGCTAAAGAATGCCTGTTTGGTCGTACTGCTATTGATTTGGAAGATAGCTCTAGTGTGTCTAGTTGGTATGCGACTCAGCATTTAATGACAGGAGAAGTGTTAACTCCAGCTGAAAAAAACGCTAAAATTAGCGCAGTTACTTTAGATGATATTGTGAAGGTGGCTAATGATGTTATTAATTTAAATAAACTTAGCCTAGCAATTATTGGACCATTTAAGGATGATGAAAAATTTAAAAATCTCTTAAAATAAAATATGAGAATAGGTATTGATTGCCGGACAATTTTAAATGTTCAAAAAGGTGAAAGAGCTGGCGTTGGCCATTATACTTATTTTTTGGTTAAAAATCTTATTGCTATTGATAAAATAAATAGTTATGTATTATTTTTTGATGATCGCTTAAAAGAAGACGTTGAAGAATTTAGAAAATATAGTAACGTGACGGTTAAATTTTTTCCATTTTATAGATATAAAAAATATTTACCAATAGTGTACTCTCAATTATTTGTGAGTTTTATACTAAACCAAGAGAACTTAGACATATATCATTCTCCAGCTAATGTTATTCCATTTTTTTATAATAAAAAATCAGTTGTTACAGTTCATGATTTAGGAATATATAAATATCCAGAATTTTTTCCTAGAAAATCATTAAGTCGTCAGTGGTTACCTAAAAAAATATTTGTTCCTAATTCATTAAAAAAATCCGAAATAATTATTGCGGTATCTAAAAATACTAAAAAAGATATTATTGAGCAATTTAATATTTCTGAGGAAAAAATTGAAGTTATTTATGAAGGTCGTCCTGATGATTTAGAATCTTGTTCGTCAATTGGCGATTTTCAAATCATTGCCGACAAATACGGTATTGGTGGTAAGTTTGTTTTGTTTTTAGGCACTATTGAACCACGTAAAAATATTGTTAACTTAATTAAAGCTTTTAGAAGCTTACATTTAAGTTTTGATTCACCTTTGTCTGATTACCAGTTAATTATCGCTGGTAACCAAGGTTGGGATTATAGGCCGATTTATCAAACTATCTCTGATGCTAATGCTAGTATTTTGGGTATTAAAAATAAGAGAACTAGTATAGAGAGACGTAATCAAATAATAAATATTGAAAATGAGAGACGCAGTGGTAGTGGTCGCAGGAAAAAACAACCAATTAAATACATTGGTTATGTTACTCATGATGAGAAAATTGGTCTGTTATGTAATTCAAAATGTTTTGTTTTCCCAAGTTTTTATGAAGGTTTTGGTTTGCCGGTTTTAGAGGCTATGAGCTTGGGAGTGCCAGTTATTACATCTAATTTAAGTTCATTGCCAGAAATAACCGGAGAAGATGGGGCTATATTAATAAATCCCAATAAAGAATCAGAAATCAGTGAAGCAATCCATCAGATTATTACTAATGAAACAACCAGAGAATTGCTAATTAAAAATGGCTTAAAACGAGCTGATCATTTCCATTGGCGTAAATGTGCTAGAGAGACGATTGCAATATATAATTCTATTAAATAAAAACTTCCCAATAGTAGGGAAGTTTTTATTTAATATTTTAATTTAAGAAATGAAGTATATAACCCAAGTTAGAAGCGTTAAAACAATTATTTGCATAAGTACACCGTATTGTAAAGGAAGGTCAAAGTTAATTTTATTAACTAAGATATTATGATTTTTGTTGTGGGCTTTATAAAACCATTTAATTGCTTTTAGTTCTTTGATTTTATAAAAAGCAACAGTGACGTCTGGAATAATACTACCAACTATCGCCCAGATAACGTTATCGGCACGAGTAAATTCAAAGTTTTTAAAAATAAAAATAAGAAAGAAGGCTAAGACTAAACTATCAATGCTGCCGTAGAGAGCCATCATTTTTAGTTCACCATTGTCTTTTAGAAATTTAAGTTTTTCTGCCCAGAATTTTTTGCCCATGCGTGAGTCACCATGGGGTATTAAGTCTAGAATGAAGTGTGATAACACACCAGCTAAAAATGCCAAAAAAGGATTGGGAATACTTTTACCAATAATGGTAGCTGCTGCAGCGTGTACAGTGATAAACATATATATAAAGGTTAAATATAATCTATTGTATTATAGCAGATTTATTAAAATAAAAAAACGGCTTTAGCCGTTTTCTGGTGCCGAAGGAGAGAATCGAACTCTCACTCCCGAAGGAACACGATTTTGAGTCGTGCGCGTCTACCAATTCCGCCACTTCGGCCAACTAGTAGCAGGGGCGGGAGTTGAACCCGCGACCAACGGCTTATGAGTCCGCTGCTCTACCACTGAGCTACCCTGCCATACTAAATTTATTTTTTCTGAATTATTTCTCGCTACTTTCCAGAGTTAGCGTCAAATATCCTAGTTTAAAGTAAAAAGTTGAAAGGTAAAAGTAAGCACTTTATAGACTTTCAACTTTCTAACTTTTAACTATCTTGTTGCGGGGGTGGGATTCGCACCCACGACCTCCAGGTTATGGGCCTGGCGAGCTGCTACTGCTCTACCCCGCGGAATAATTGTAGCACATAAATATCATTTTGGCAAGGTGTATTTGTATTTTTGTTTTGAAAGATTAGTATTTTTATGTTATAATAAAGTCATATGGGACAAGTAATTTCTGTTGTAAATCAAAAAGGCGGAGTTGGTAAAACAACTACAGCTGTTAATTTGGCGGCTTACCTTAGTCAATTAGGTAAGTTTGTTTTATTAATCGATTTAGATCCTCAAAGTAACGCCACTTCTAATTTAGGCGTTGCGAAGGATTTGGACAGGGGAGTTTATGAAGTTTTGACTGGACCATATTCCTTCAGGGAAGTAATGGTTGATACTGTTCATGAATATTATAAATTAATTCCAGCGACAGTTTCTTTGGCAGGTTCTAATGTGGAATTTGTTAATTTGGATCGTCGTGAGTTTAGGCTTTATGATAATTTATTAGAGATTAAAAATGATTTTGATTATATATTAATTGATTGTCCGCCATCGTTAGGTTTATTAACCATTAATGGTTTAGTAGCTTCTGATCGGGTTTTAATTCCCGTGCAGGCTGAGTATTTTGCTTTAGAAGGCTTGGGTCAGTTAATATCTACTATTGCTTTAATTCAAGAAAATGTTAAACCAGAGTTAGATGTTTTGGGAGCGGTCCTTACTATGTATGATAAGAGATTTAAATTAGCTAATGATGTGTTAATGGAGTTATATAAATATTTTCCTAATAAAATATTTAGATCAGTCATACCTCGTAATATTAAACTGTCAGAGGCACCTAGTCATGGTAAGACTATTTTAGCTTATGATCCAAAATCAAAAGGCGCGAAAGCCTATGATCGTTTGGCTAGAGAATTTGTTTATCATACTAATCATTATTAATTTTATTTAAAACTATAAAACTTCTATGCAAAAAACATCTGGCCTCGGTCGAGGGTTGGGATCTTTAATCCCTAGCAAAAAACCAGTTAAAGAATTACTTGGCAGTGATAGTGAAGTCGCTGATATTTTAGATACCAGAGAAAAAATTTCTCAATTGCCGGTTGGTCAAATTACACCAAATCCTCATCAGCCTAGGACTACTTTTAATGAAGATGAATTACAAGAATTGGTTGATTCTATTAAAGAGCATGGCGTTATTCAACCAATTATTGTTACTAAGTTGGGAAATGGTTGGCAATTAATTGCCGGTGAAAGAAGATTACGTAGCTCTAAATTAGCTGGCTTGAATACAATCCCAGCTATTATTCGAGAGATGGACGAACAGAAAAAAATGGAGATTGCTTTGATTGAAAATTTACAACGTAAAAATTTAAATTCACTGGAAACAGCTTTCGCTTATCAAAAATTAATAGATGAATTTAATTTAACTCAAGATCAATTATCTAAGCGAGTTGGTAAGAGTCGTAGTGCTGTAGCCAACACTCTTAGAATTT
This sequence comes from Candidatus Buchananbacteria bacterium CG10_big_fil_rev_8_21_14_0_10_33_19, assembly GCA_002773855.1. Taxonomy (GTDB): domain Bacteria; phylum Patescibacteriota; class Patescibacteriia; order 2-01-FULL-39-33; family 2-01-FULL-39-33; genus 2-01-FULL-39-33. Next base: position 12,502 of record PEZY01000012.1, read on the forward strand.
TAACAGTTATAGATGAAGTTAAAGAGGCGATTCGTGATGGTAAAATATCCGAAGGTCATGCCAGGGTTTTAGCTGGCTTGCCAGCAATCGATCAGTTGTCTACTTTGCAAAAAATTCTGTCAGATAGTCTAAGTGTGCGTGACACTGAGAAGGCTGGCAAAAAAGTGGTAGTAGAAAAACATATTCGTAAAGTAGCCTTTGATCCAGAGGTTAAAGCTAAAGAGGAATTGTTGCAATCAGCTTTGGGCACAAAAGTGGAAATTAAAAAAACTGGATCAACTGGACAAATTAACATTAAATTCTTTTCAGAAGAAGAGCTTAAAACTTTAATTGATAAATTAGTCTAAGATAATTTTAAAAAGCTACAGTTTATTATCTGTAGCTTTTTAATTTAGATTTTTTTAAAGCCGATCTGATCTTGGATTTGGCCATAGATGTTTTAACGCTATCGAGCCAGTCCATACTAGGCATCTTCCTGTTTTTATCGGTAATTATTTCTACAATATCGCCACTTTTTAATTTGGAGTTTAAACTAACTAAGTGATCATTAACTCTAGCTCCTACACATTGATCACCAATTGATGAATGAACATGATAAGCAAAATCAATTGGAGTTGATTCTTCTGGTAAATCAATTACATCACCGGTTGGCGTAAATACAAAAATTCTGTTTTGAAAAATATCTAATTTAATGTCATTTAAAAATTGCTCGTTATCAGCAGTTTGTTTTTGCCATTTAACTAATTCTTGAATCCACTTTATGCTTTTTTTATTGATATTGCCCTTGTTTTCTTTATAGTTCCAGTGAGCAGCAATACCAAATTCTGCTTCCTCATGCATTTCAGTAGTTCTGATTTGAAACTCTACAATTTCACCATTTTCGGTAAAGACCGTGGTATGTAGTGATTGATAACCATTAGGCTTGGGTTGAGCAATGTAATCTTTAACTCTGCCAGGCATTGGTCTGTAAAGGTTGTGTAGTACGCCTAATGTAGAATAACAATCGGCCACCGTTGGCACAATTATTCTGAGGGCAATTAAATCGTAAACTTTAGATAAATCACGGTTGATTAGAGGTTTTAATAATTTTTTATATAGACTGTATAAATGTTTGGTACGGCCATGAATAGAAATATTTCTAAAAGTGATGCCAGCTTCGATTAATTTTTTGGTAACTCGTTTTTTTACTTTTTCTAAATGTTTTTCTTTTTCTTTATATTTATGTGGCAATATCTCTATTATCCATTTGTAATCTTTAGGGTGAACATATTTAAAAGACAGGTCTTCTAGCTCACCTTTGATTTTACCAATGCCTAAGCGGTCGGCAATCGGCGCGTATATCTCAAGTGACTCAGTAGCAATTCTAATTTGTTTTTCTGGTGGCAAATAATCTAAGGTTTTTAGATTATGAATACGGTCAGCAAATTTAATTAGTATCACTCTAATGTCATTACTCATAGCTACGAACATTCGCCTTAGGTTTTCGGCGTATCTTTCCATACCACGGTATTTTAGGGCGCCGAGTTTTGTAACACCAGAAACTAAAGTAGCCACTTCTTTGCCAAAGTTCTTTTTAATATCTTCTATTGTCACGTCAGTGTCTTCTGGTACATCATGAAGTAGGCCAGCAATAATTGTGGGCATATCCATTTTAAATTCAGCTAAAAACTGAGCTGTAGCGATGGGGTGGATTATATAGTCGTTACCAGATTTTCTTTTTTGACCAGCATGAGCGTTATTGGCAAATTCATAAGCCAATTTAACCATATCTAAATCAGCATTAGGATGTGTTTCATTAATAGTTTTTAGAAGTTTTGTAAATTGTATTTCTTTATTGGTATCCATATTGTGAAGTATATTGTATTTTTAAAATTTAGGCAAAAAATAGAGATTACAAAAACACTGCTGGTGGGCAGTGTTTTTATAGTGGTATTGAATTTTATTTACAGATTTTATTAGTACATTTAATGTTACCATTTTTGTCCTCACACATTGGGTAGCCACATTTCTCGCATTTTGTGTCTAGTGGTTTATACCAAGTAGCAAAATCACATTTTGGATAAGTATCGCAACCGTAGAAAACTCCTTTTTTACTTCTTTTGGTCACTACATTACCATCTTTGCATTGTGGACATTTTAAATTTAAGTCCTTAGCTGCTTCATTTTTAATATACTTACACTTCGGATAATTAGAACAACCTTTAAATTCTCCATAGCGACCAGTTCTAAGTACTAAATGTGAACCACACTCAGGGCATTTCTCGTCTAATTTTTGAGGCTCAGCTCGTTCTTCGGTTTGACCATTGCTTAAAATCTTTTTGGTGTTTTTACAAGTTGGATAATTTGAACAGGCTAGAAATTTACCAAAACGACCGACTTTTATCACCATGTCCGATCCACATTTGTCACATTTTTCATCAGTCTTTTCTTCGGTGATTTCTTTTTTTGTTAGTTCTTGTTCTTTGGCCATAAGGTTTTGGTTAAAGGGTTCATAAAATTCTTTGATAACTGGTTGCCACTTTTTTTTGCCTTCGGATATATCGTCAAAATTGTCTTCCATTTTGGCGGTAAAATCGTAGTCAACTATATCTGCAAAATGTTTAACTAGTAGATCATTAACTACAAAAGCAATTTCGGTTGGCTTAAGCCGTCGATTATCTATTCTTTCAGCATAACCTCTTTCGATGACTGTGGCAATAGTTGGAGCATAAGTAGATGGTCGACCAATACCTTTTTCTTCTAGAACTTTTACTAAACTAGCATCAGAATATCTGGCTGGTGGTTGAGTGAATTTTTGAATGGGTTTAATTGCAATTAATTCCGCTTTTTCGTTTTTATCCATTTGTGGCAAGATTTCATCTTTGGTAGCAGTGGGGTATATTTTTAAGAAACCGTCAAATTTAATAACTTGACCACTAACTCGAAAGATATATTTATCATCTTTAGTGTTAATATCAACTGAAGTTGCTTCTAATCTAGCTGGTGACATTTGACTAGCCACAGCTCGTTGCCAAATTAATTGGTAAAGTTTAAATTGTTGATCGTTTAATGATCTTGCAATAGATTCCGGAGTAATTACCACCGCTGTTGGACGAATCGCTTCATGAGCTTCTTGAGCACCTTTACTCTTGGTTTTAAATTCTTTACTACTTAAATAATCTTTACCTAGGTTATCTTTTATGTAGTCCGCTGCTTCAGCAGTAAATTTTTTAGATAGATTGGTGGAGTCGGTTCTCATATAAGTAATTAAACCCACAGAGTCACCATTTATTTCTATGCCTTCATAAAGTTTTTGAGCGACCATCATAGTTTGTTTAGCCGAAAAATGTAAGCGTCGATTAGCTTCTTGTTGTAGAGTGGAGGTGGTAAAAGGAGGATTAGAATTCCTTTTGGTTTCCTTTTTTACAATTTCAGAAATATAATAATCATTGCCTTCTAATTTTTCTTGTAGTTTTGTGGCTTCGGCTTCGTTTTTGATTGCTAATTTGTCCAAGGTTTTGCCACTTACTTTATGAAGTCTAGCAGTAAAGTCTTCTTGTTTTTCGGTTTTAAAGTCACCAGTTATTTCCCAATGCTCTTCAATTTTAAAATCTTGTATTTCCCTTTCTTTTTCTACTACTAGTCTTACTACTACTGATTGAACTCGACCAGCAGACAAGCCACGAGCTACTTTTTTCCACAAAAATGGTGATAGCTTATAACCAACTAGCCTGTCTAAAATTCTCCTAGCTTGTTGAGAATCTACCATATTAATATCAATAGTACGGGGATTGTCTAAGGCCTCTTTGATAGCTTCCTCGGTAATTTCATGAAAAGTAATTCTCTTACTTTTGCTGGCTGGAGTTTTAAATATTTGTGCTAAATGCCAAGAAATAGCTTCACCTTCACGGTCTTCGTCAGTAGCGAAATATACTAGGTCGGCTTTCTTGGCTAGTTCAGTCAATTCTTTGACTCGTTTTTTGGCTTTAGTAGGAATAGTATAGGTTGGTTCAAAATTGTTTTCAACATCGACACCGATTTTACTGGCTGGTAAATCTCGCACATGACCAAAAGAAGATTCTACTTTAAAATCTTTGGATAAAAATTTGGAGATTGTTTTGGCTTTAGTTGGTGACTCAACTATGACTAGATTTTTCATTTTGGTATGTTTAATTTTTGATATAATTTTTCCCGCCAACATCTTTTATTAGACCTTTTATTTCCATCATCGTCAAGGTGCTCAGTAAGACATTAATGTTAAGTGTACTCATTTTTTTGATTTTGTCAATGTGAAATGGTTCACGTGATAGTAAATTAAAAACAATTTTTTCGGCTTCGGTGTCAATTTTTGGTTCACATTTTATATCATCAAAGACAGTTTGAATTTTTAATTCTTGTAGTATGTCGGCGGCATTGGTGACTAACTTGGCACCTTCTTTGATTAGATTATTAGTCCCTTCTGAATTATGATTATAGATATTGCCTGGGATGGCAAAGATGTCTCTGTTTTGATCAAGAGCGTATTTGGCAGTAATTAACGAACCAGAGCTACGTGGCGCTTCTATAACCAGTATAGCTTTGGATAAGCCAGAGACAATTCTGTTTCTCATAGGGAAAGTGTATTTGGTGGGATTGGTACCGACTGGATATTCACTAACAATACCACCGCCAGTAGCTAATATTCTGTCAGCGATATAGCGATTGCTGGAAGGATATACACATTGCTTGTCAGCGCCAGATCCTAGGACAGCCATAGTTTTGCCACTAGCGTCTAAACAGGTCTTATGCGCAATAACATCAATACCTAAGGCTAGACCAGAAATAATAGTAATGTTATTTTTGGTGAGTTGACCAACTATGTCTTCGGTTACTTGTTTGCCGTAGCTAGTAAATTTTCTGGTGCCAATAACTGCTAAACAAATATTGTTTAAAAAATCTAAAGAACCACGATAATATAAAATTGGTGGGGGATTAAATATTTCTTTTAAGTTAGTCGGATAATTATTATCAATTAAAGTAACAGCTAAAACATTTTCTTTGGCCATTAGTTCTATTTCAGCATCAGGATTTATGGCTGGACGGCTGATTATGATTTCGTTGACTAACTTTTCATCTAGGCCGGCCGATATTAATTCGTGGTGATTGGCTGCCCAGGCTTTTTTCATATCAGTAAAAAAATCGATCAGTTTTTTAAAATTTACTGGACCGATTTTGGAAATTTTAGAATAAGCCACCCAATATTTTAGGTGCTGATTAGTGTTTTTATTTTGTTCATTTAATCCCTCCACTGGTTTAAATTATTAAAATAATTAATATTGACAAATGCGATTTAATGTGATAATGTCTGAAAATATAAGAAGGTAATAGATATTATTCTGTCTGCTAGTTGATAGATCTAGTTATCCCCCCTCCTGGTGACTTGATTTATCGCCAAACTATGATTCATTCATTTATGGATGACTTCATATACTAGTAGGCAGTATAATATCTATTATTATTTGTACCTTTTCAAGGCGAGGGTAGCCAAATTGGTAAGGCGGAAGTCTGCAAAGCTTCTAATTGTTGGTTCGAGTCCAGCTCCTTGCTCCAAGCCTACAGTCGTGTTTTAAGACACGTTAGTTCTTACGGGATATAGCTCAATGAATAGAGCGCTCTGCCTAGTGTAGAGAGGTTGGTGGTCCAAATCCACTTATCCCGACCAATAACATTAACCAGTGCTCGTGTGGTGAAATTGGCAGACACGACGGACTTAAAATCCGTTGATCGTAAGATCATGAGGGTTCAAGTCCCTTCTCGAGCACCATTTTTTATAAAGTGGGAGTGTTAATTCAATTGGTTAGAACGTCGGCCACTGCCGATTAATGGGGGTTCGAGTCCCTCACGCTCCCGCCATTTAATTAAACTTGTTCATGGCACTAGTTAGCGAAACATTCGTCACCTCTTCAATTGCGGAGGTGACTTTTTTTATTACTTCTTTTGCCTTGCTAGATTGTAATAAGCCAATTTTGGTCATGACATAATTAGCGCTGCCGATTTTTTCTTTTTTAGGTGTAGTTATGCCAATTTTAATTCTGATAAAATCTTGAGTTTTAAGATATTGAATTATAGATTTAATACCATTGTGGCCGCCGGCTGATGAATTTTTGATTATCTTTAGACGACCTAATGGCAAATCAATGTCATCATGAATAACAATAATGTCTTCAGGGTTTAGTTTATAATATTTAGCTATGGTTAGAACTGCGGACCCAGAATTATTCATAAAAGTTAACGGTTTTACGAGAATAATTTTTTCGTCACCAATATGACCGGTGGTTATTTCGGCTTTAAATTTTTTGTCAGCTTTAAATTTTTCAAAATTAAAAACATCAGCAATATTATCCAAAGCTAAAAAACCAATGTTGTGCCAAGTTTTTAAATATTCTTTGCCCGGATTACCCAGGCCGATAACAAGCTTCATAAATATTTTATTAAATAATTTTACTTAGTTATACAAACTGAAGTAATATAATATAACTGCCATATTAATAAAAACTAGAGAAGAAAAAATAATGATAAGTGGTCTGCTTTTTGAAATATCTTTAGTCCTAAAAATAATCGCAAGTAAAATTATTTGGAAAACATTAAAACAAACTGCAAACCAAAAAAATAATACTGAGTATCCTCTTAGTATTATCGCTGCTGAAAATGCTATATTTGCTAGAAGTGATAAAGCAAATAAAACTAGTGAAATTGGAAAAAATATTGATAGAAAATTATTTAATAGTCGCATTCTCTTTAAAATTAATTTTTAAATTATTTTTTATTTTTCTTTTTTTCGTTTTTCTTTTTGCCCAGTCCAGATGATCTGCGTTTAGCAATGTCTTCAGTAGTGCCGTATTTTTTGTTTTCTTTGGATTCAATGGATACATTCCATTTTTTAGTTTCTAGTTGAATTGGTGTGCCTAAGATATTAAATTTAGTACGGATATTATTTTGTAAAAATCTTAAATAAGAGAAATGTAGAATCACTGGATCATTAACGTAAACCAAAAATCTGGGAGGATTAATGCCAATTTGTTCTATTTTATAAATGTATGGATTTTTTAAACCTCGGCCACGAGATGGTCGATGACGACTGATTTGATATTTTAGAAATTTATCTAATTGACTGTTAGAAATTTGAATTTGTTTGGATTTTTGAATGTCAATTATCATGTCTAATATTTTTCTGGTTCTGACCTCGTCTTTAGCCGAAACAAAAATAATTGGGGCCCACCACAAATAAGGAAATTGGTTGTAATAATATTCCACGTATTGATTAATAGTGTTGGTATCCTTCTCGGGAATTAAATCCCATTTATTGGCGACGATAATAAGTGATTTACCACTTTCTAATATTTCTTGAGTTACTTTTTTATCAATAGAATCAATTTTCTTTTGTGACTCAGTCACAAAAACCACTACATCAGCTTGATCAATAGTACTGATAGATTTTTCGATAGATTTTCGTTCTAAAGTTTTATGACCAACTTTGCTTTTTCTAACAATACCAGCGGTATCAATTAAAATAAAATTATTGTCCTTGTAAGAGAATTCAATATCATGTGATTCGCGAGTAGTGTGAGCCACATCGGTAACAATTACTCGTTCTTCGCCCAGAATAGAATTTAAAATAGAAGATTTACCAACATTGGGTTTGCCGACAATAGCCACTTTAACTTCTGGTTGTTTTTTTTCTGGTTTTATTTTTATTTTTCTTTTTGGTAGTAACCCAGACAATACATCTAGTAAATCACCACAACCAGAGCCATTGGCCGCCGAGATCATATGAGGCTCGCCCAGATTAAGAGAATAAAGATCACCAGCCATTTGGTGATATTTTAGAGAGTCAGCTTTATTGCCAACTAGTACTACTTTGTCTCTTTTACCGTTTTTAATTATTTCTCTGGCTAGCTCTTTATCCATTGGCATAATGCCATCTTTAATATCAATCATAAATAATATGATATCGGCGTCTTCGATGGCTTTGTAGGCTTGTTTGACGATATTCTTTTCGATTTTGCCGGCCTTGTTCTTTTCGATATCTAGACCACCAGTATCAATTAAGATAAAGGTTTTACCCTGCCAAGAAACTTTATCAATATTACGGTCACGAGTCGTACCAGAGATAGGCGAAACAATCGCCTTGTTTTTTTCAACTAAGCGATTAAAGAGGGTGGATTTGCCAACATTGGCTCGGCCAACCATGGCAATTTGTGGTAATGTTGTTTTCATAATCATTATAGTAGCTTAAATCGCCATTTTTAGCAATAGTTTGTCAAATAAAATTATTATTCAGAGTTTAATAAAATATTTGGGATATGCTATTATATATCATGTAAATAGAATTAATATTAATATGAATCCAGAAAAACAAAACAATATGCCAATAGAATCTTTGGGGTATTATAGTATGGACATGGAGCAGAAAACACCAGAGGAAAGAGAGATAATTTTAGACCAAATGCTAGAAGCAGTTTTTAGTAGTGAAGCAGCTGTTAAAATTAATGAAGGTAATAATGGTGTTATTTTGGAATTAGATACTACTGATTTACCAGCCGAAGTACGAGATTATTTTTTGACTGATTTAGAAGATGAAGGCGATGATGATGATAAAATAGCTGTGAAGTTACTAAAAATATATACCGGCACCGAAGGCCGCAAGGAATATGAACTTCAAAAAAAAGCCAGAAATATTTTAAAAGCCGAAGATATAGAAGGAGTTAAGGTGCCCAAACCTCGAAAATTTAGAGAACTAGAAATTAACAATGACGATGTAGCTAAACATTTAGAATCACTGGGTGTTAAAATTGGCAAGGATAGAATTGTTGAAATAATCGCGATGGACTTAGTAGCTGGTCAGGATTTAGCGACTATTATGTATGAGGCCTACGTTAAAAATCATGAGGCTGATTTTAAAGCTATGTATCCAGACTTAGAATTAGAATCTTATTTAGAACAAATTAACATAGATGCCTTAATAGATTTAGTGCATAAAATGTCTGGCATTAAAAGTAAATATAATAATTTAGATAATTCGCCAGCCGCGGTTCAGGAACGGGCCCAAATTGCCAAGGCTATTAGTCAGGGCATAGCCTATAAAAGTGTTTTGGACAAAAAACATGCCAGTGGTTTGCTAGAAGCGGTAAATGCTTTGCACGCTCAGGGGCTTTATCATCGTGATTTGCATCCGCGTAATGTGATGGTTGATAATGATGGTAATTTAGAGATTATTGATTTTGGCTTAGCCAAAGAAATTGATCCAAAAAATTCACTAGAAGTCAAAAGTGTTTATGTGGCTGGCCCAGAGTCTAGTTATTTGTCTGATCAAGGTATTATAAATATTGCCCAACAATTAGCTAAAACCGAAGCCGATTTAAAAGTAGAACAAAGGATTAGTCGATTAGGGGATCCAGAAACATTATTAAATAGATTAGCAGCTAGAAAGCCAGAAATTTGGCAAGACTTTATAAAAGATATTAATGACAATCAAGATATTGGTAGGATTTTAGGCTTGTATGAAAATAAATTTGGTGGTACCAATGATCATAAAGTACGAGTAGCTTTGTTATTAGAAATTTCTAAACAAAATAAAAAAAGTGAAGTGATAGATTTTCTAAAAGCCACTATTGAAAAAGAAAATGAGAGAAAAAAAGAATATCGTTCCGATTTTTTAATTAATCAGTATCAATCGTTGTTAGATTTTTTGTCTTAAGATTTTATTTGAAAAATATTTTTAGTACTTAGTATTTTTTATTTTTAAAATTAATGCTATAATAATCTTAAGTCAAACTCACCAGGAGGTGTCTATGCTTGTCTTCAACTAGTGTTGAAAAAATAATTTTATTTTTTAGTCTCGATAATTTAGATTATTGAGATTTTTTTTATTAATTATTAGACTGTCTTACTTTTACTAAATTATTTTGGTATAATTAAATAGTAAAATAATAATCTTAAATTTATGAATCCATTGCCACAATCACCGCTGATGGCTCCACCTCAGCCAGATTATACCTATACTGGTCCGGAGCAGGTAGATTACAAGGACCGTCAAATCCATTACGAAAGAAAAAAGCGTCATTGGCAACGTTGGGTGTTTTATGTAGTTTTGTCCGTGGTTTTTTTGGCGATGACAGCTTATGCTGTTTACATTTATAGCGAAAATACTAAATTAGTAAATAGTATTACCGAGGCCAATGCTAGTTTAAAGATTACCACTCAAAATTTAAGTGATTCCGAAAAGCAATCACTAGAAAGACAACGCAAAGTGGCAGAGTTAGAAAAATCTTTAGCTGATAGTCAGGCCGATTTGGACAAACAGACTGCCGATTTACAAAAAGCCGGTGAAGATAAAACCAAACTACTAAGTAGCTACAATGATTTTAAAGTTTCTTTGGGTTCTTCGGATGCTAATATTTATTCTTTCTTGATAAATTATGGGGTGGGTGTGACCGCAGATAATTTGATAAAAATTCCATTGGCCGATTATAATTTGGGTGGTTTAGATACCGATGGCGATGGTTTGTCGGATACTATTGAAGTGGCTATTGGTACCGATGCTAGTAAGAGTGATAGTGACGGCGATGGCTTTTCTGATCGTGATGAATTATTGGCTGGCTACAACGCTTTGGGCGAAGGCAAATTGCCAGTTGATGCGGCTTTTGTCGATTTGAATCGCGGTTCTATTTTAATACAAGTAGAACAAAACCAAGGCGCTTGGTATATTAATCCTAAAGATGGCAAACGCTACTTCCTAGGCAACCCAGCCAAGGCACTGCAAGCGATAGAGAAGTTGTAATTTGATTAATCAAAAACAGCTGACATATTCAGCTGTTTTTTGTTATATATTTTAACACTTCAAGCTAGGCTTGAAGTGTTCAATTTGGCTAAATTTAGGGGTTGATTTTAATTAATGGAATACTTGACAAAATTTTTAAAAAAGGGTAGTCTAGTTGTAGTTGTATTATGGTAATACACATCAAGAAAACCAGACTAATACATAAGGTATAAGTCTACAACCAGAAAAGGGTATAGGTATGTCAAACATTACCGACATCCAAGAAGATGACAAGAAGCACCTTCGCAATGTAAAATTTGAGAATACTGATTTTCGAAAAGCCAGGCCAACCTTGATGCGCAGAATTTGTGTCATGGTGGCGTATCGTGATGGCGCTATTGGGGTTCGAGATTCCAAAGACGCCTCCAGAACGACACTTGTCTTCAATGAAGATGAGTGGAATGCCTTCATCACTGGCGTTAAGGATGGCGAATTTGATATTGATGTTTTAAAGGTTGCTTTACCTGGCGCATTAGAACGCGTTTAATTTTAATTCCGAAATGGAATGTGTAGGAGTAGTTGAAATATATTGCTCCTTTTTTATTTACATTTAAACATATATATATTAATATACTAGTATATTATGCAAGAAAAAAATCTTAAAATTAAATTAGCAGACGGCCACACTTTGTATGGTAAATTTTCTGGTTCATTTACTGAACCATTGTTTATTGTTTTGCACGGCATGACTGGTGATATGGAAGATGAGCTTTATACTATGGCTGTAAACTGGTTTCAAAAAAAACAGTTTGCTACTTTTAGATTTAATTTTTATGGTTTTCAAAAAGACGCTCGTCAGTTGATGGATTCGACTATTAAAATTCAAAGTTCGGATTTAGATAGAGTGGTTAAATATTTTAGAAATAAAGGCGTCAAGAAAATTTTTATTGTGGCCCATAGTTTTTCTGGGCCTGTTGTCTTGTCTTCGGTTGATCGCGACTTTGACGCTGTAGTTTTTTGGGATCCGACGTATAGAATTTCGTTTACCAAGGGTACCAAGGATTTTCCAAGCGGCAAATATATAAAAGAAGTTGATGCCTATGCTATGCATTGGGGGGTAAATATATTAATCAGTCGAGCATTGGCCAAAGAAGTGGATTCATTCCCTTGGAATACAATTACTAAAGATTTGGCAGTGCCATTAAAAATTATTATTGGTGACAATAGTGAATTAAAAGGTTCTAAGAAATATTTAAATGTTTTGAAAGCCGAAAAAGAATTTGAGGCGCTCAAGGGTGGCACTCATACTTTTAATGATTCAGACAAGATTAGAGAGGCACTATTTAAATCCACTTATTCATGGTTTAAAAAGTTTTTAAAATAATTAAAATCAAAAAACCTCTAGTTAATTTAGCTAGAGGTTTTTTATTTGGTTTTCTAAATCACTAATGATTTCTTTTTCTGTTTTTGATAGTTTCTGTGACCGACTTAATTTTTTGCCATGATCTAGTATCTCCTGGGCTTTTTTCTTTTGATTGGTTCGAATTAGAAGTCTGACAAAATTAAAGTAAGTGCCATATGTTGCTTGGGAGGTGGCAATAGCCTTTTGATAGTATTGTTGTGCTTGTTTATCATCCCCGGACATTTTATAGACATTAGCCATGGAGTTTAATATTTGAGCGTCATTAGGTGTTATGGCTAAAGCTTGATTGTAATAACTTAAGGATTTGGAGGCCTTATTTTTGTGCCAGTATATTCGACCCAGGCCAATTAAGCCTTTTTTAGATTTTGGATAGTGCTTTAAAATTTGTTGATAAATATTTTTGGCTTTGTGATGTAATAATAATTTTTTACATATAATTTTTTTAGTTTGAGCTAGGTGGTCATATAAAATTCCCAAACTATAAAGTAGGTCCTCGTTTTGCGGATCGGTTTTTAGAGCGCTCTTTATTTGAGGTATTGGCTCTTTGTAGTTACCATTTTTGAGAGCTGAGTCTATTAATTTTTCGAGTTTTTTATCATATTCTAATTATAGTTGGAATGTGTTAATAAAACAATATTTTTTCTTTTCTTTGTTACCTTTCATATTATTGTCATTGTGAGCTCGCGAAGCAATCTCATTTTATTACACTTTTCTAACACTTTACACTAGGCTTGAAGTGTTCGATTTGGCTAAATTTAGGGGTTGATTTTTTGGGTAATACTTGACAAATCTAATTAATCATGATAATAATATAACTATAAGTTGTACATTATATAAATTCAAGAGTTTTGGCGACTTATTTATCTTTATTTCTGGCGCATATCGCTAATATAAAACCAATGTTGGTTTTTAGCCAGTGATTAGGATAATAAGTATAACAGAATAGAAAGGACTAGTATTATGTGCGCAAAAGCTAACCTACCATTTATTCTTGGTTATTTAGAGCATCATGTCGGCGCTATGTCTGCGACTACCAGTGGTACTCCAGGCGATATCGACTGTTTTGATGAGACTTAGGAAATTATAATGGGAGGTGGAAATACATATTCACCTCCCATTTTTTTTCATAAAAAACAAAAGGAGAGTAAAGATGATATTAGCTATTGGTAATTCAGGCTCATATGAGGTAGCAGCATTTAATTCCGTCTTAGAAGAATTGAAGAAAAATGGCGAAGAAGCAGTTCTATTTAAACAAGATAAATGTCTCGATGGTGAATATTTAGTATTTGAAAGTAATAATGGAGTTACTGTTTATAACGTAATTATTGATGGTAAAGAATATAATATTGATTCCTTTTCTGCTATTTGGTATATGAAACCTCATCTACCATTAGAGCTAATGGAATTTGAGCCAGCCAAATATCAGCAATTTATTCAGCGTCAGTTTATTGCCATGCGAAAAGCACTTTGGTATCTTTTTAAAGATAAAAAATGGATTGATGATCCAATTGTTATTGATAGGGCGGAAAATAAAATATTTCAATTAACCCTAGCAGAAAAGGCAGGCCTTTTATTGCCAGATACACTAATAACCTCTGATCCAGATAGAATAAGAAAATTTTATGTCGATACCAGTGGCGATTTGGTTGTTAAATTATTAGGGTCTAGTCCAATGGTTAATGAAGTCATTTTTACTAATGTGGTAACGCCTGAGTATATGGTTAAAATAGATTCGGTAAAAATGTCACCCTCTATTTTTCAACGACGTATTCTAAAAGCCTATGAATTGAGGATAACAATTGTTGGTGATAAAATTTTCCCGATAAAAATTTATTCTCAGGGCGATGAACAATTGGAATTGGATTGGCGTAGAAAGCCCAAACTTAATGATTTTGAAGCTAAGATGGAATTAACATCTCTGCCCAGTGAGGTAGAGAAAAAATTAGTATCATTTATGAAATTAATTGGTTTGCGTTTTGGCTGTATTGATATGATAGTTACTCCAGATGGGGAATATGTCTTTTTAGAAATTAATCCAAATGGGCAGTGGTATTTTATCCAACTTCGTATTGAAGTTGAAATAGCCAAAGCGATAGCTACACTTTTACTATAAAATAAGAGGGAGGGATTAATACATCTTTACCTCTTTTATTTTCTATATATTATTGATATTATACTAATATAGATACAAATAAATTATGAAACAAAAAATTAATGAAAATTTATTAAAGAACATCAAAGAGATGTTTGATGCTGACCAAGATTTAAGGAATCTTTGGGATAATAAAGATCTAACCAAACCACTTGCGCAGTGGAGTGGTAAAAATTCGGCAAAAAATAAATTAAATTTTGGCTTAATTAATTATTTAGTTTATTTTGTCGATGCAGCGCACAATCCTAGACTTCATCGAATAATAGAACAATATGGCTATCCCACCACCAAGTTACTTGGCAAGAAAGGGATGTTATATTTTTTTGTTTTAATTGATCATCAGGATTATGATATTGATTTACAAAAAGCGTGTTTGGCAAAATGTGATTTCGAAAAAAAACATATAGCCAATTTAACAGATAGAATTTTACTTCACGAAGGTAAAAAGCAGATATATGGCACAATGTTCCAGCGAGATTCTAAGGGTCAGAAAATAATTTCTCAACCAATTGCCGATAAGAAAAATGTTGATAAGAAAAGAAAAGAAATGGGCCTTGGGCCACTGCAGATTGCTTTGGATTCTATGAATAAAAAGTTTTATAAAAAATAATATTTAGTAAATAAAAAGTGATAACTGTAATTATTATCACTTTTTTTGTAGATTTTTTTGAGATTCTGATAATTTATTTTTATATTTTTCAAATGGCTCCAGACCCATTTCTTTTCTTCGCTTGTTGAGTGTCGATTTATTTTTGATTGGCCGATTTATAAACCTTCTATTTTTTGTTAAATAAAATTGAGTGCCATAGATTTGCGGCAGTTTTTTGTTGGTTTGAATTCGGTCTGTTAAATAGGCTAGTTGCCATAGTGGCACTTGTTTGGCTTTCATTAGTTCTAGACATTGTTCCTGAAATTTAATGTCTTTGTCAGCATGTTGTGCGATAAGCCAAGCACCAGATGACGCCTTCTCGCCAACAATTTTAATATCGGGCCAGCCATATTTGTCTATTATTTTTTTGTCATCCCGCACCCAACCACTTGTCATCTCGACCCCATTCGACTACGCTCAAGGTAAACTCCGCGGAGCGGAGTGGAGTGGAGTGGAGTGATCCCTTTTCTATTTGTCATCTCATCTATCACCGTCATTGCGAGGGACGAAGCAATCCCATTTTTATCGCACTCTAGCGAACACTTCAATCTAGGCTTGAAGTGTTTGTTTTTGGCTTAATTTAGGGGTTTATAGTTATTGTTTGACTTATTGTAATAAATACTGTATAGTACCTACATGTATAAAAAAATAAAAGAATTAACTAATATATCATCTGGGTATACTTTTCGCGGATCTATCAAAAATGATTCAAAAGGAAATATTTTTGTAATCCAGGCAAAAAATATTTATGCTAATAAAGATATTATAAATATTGATGGCTTTTCGACAATATTAGATGATTCTATAAGAAATCCATTTTTTTTAGAATATAATGATATATTACTGGTTAGTAGAGGTTCTGGCTTTAATTCTTTTCGTTCTGCTGTTTTTACATCTAATATAAAGAATGTAATGCCATCGTCTTCAGTACATGTGATTCGTGTTAAAGATGTGAATATAATTCCAAAATATCTGTCTTTATATTTAAATTCAGATATTGGACAAAAATCATTATATCAAATTGTTACTGGTGGTGCATATATTCAGAGTATGCTCATTAAGGATTTAAATGAATTAGAAATTCCAATACCACCTATTAATACCCAAAAATCTATTATAGCAATTCACGAAAACGCAGCAAAACAAGAATTATTGTATACAAGAAAACAAGAGATTCAAAAAAACATTATTAATTCAATATTTATTAATCTGACAAAATAATTTTATGAAGAACAAGCCATACAAGACAATTAAAGAAACACCTTCTGGTCGCAATAAGAAAAGTATTAATTTAAATAATCTTTCAAGGGAAAAGAATAAAGAACTGATTAAAAAAGTAGAGACTGTAGGCGTACCAGGTTATCACGTTGTAAAGCGTAAAGGTGAGAAAAAATTTTTACGATCTAATCTTGATCGAAGGAAAAAGAATAATCTAGATCCTAAAATTAATAAATAATATGACTACAAAAAAATACACACAAGAAGATTTGAATAAAATCCTCTGGCAAGCAGCGGATTCTTCACGCACTCAAGTAGATGCAGGGATCTATAAAGACTATGTGCTTGTAATGCTTTTTTTTAAATATCTTTCTGACCTTTCAAAGAAAAAGCATAATGAGTATAAAGAGCGTTTTGGTAATGACGAAAAGCGTATTGAAGAGAAGATGAAACTCGATCGTTTTTATCTACCGCCAAAAGTTTCTTTTGATTATATTTATAAAGTTATTGAACAAGACAATCTCGGAGAAGAAATAGACAAAGCACTTCACGCAATCGAAGACGCAAACAAAGAAAAACTTGAGAATATGTTTTTAAATGTGTCATTTAATTCTGAAGTCTTAGGGAAAAGCCAAGAACGAAACAAGATGCTTCGGCACCTTGTGCATGATTTTGCAAAAATAGATTTGTCAGATGTAAAAGACGACATCATTGGTAATTCATATATGTATATGATCGAACGCTTTGGAGCCGATGCGGGCAAAAAAGCGGGAGAATTCTTTACTGTCAGAAATGTTGCACATCTTGTAGCAAAATTCGCTGAACCAAAGGCAGGAAGTCGTATTTGTGATCCTTGTATGGGTTCAGGTGGACTACTCCTTCTTGCGGGTGAAGAGGTAGAAAAACTAGGCTCAAAAAATTATGCTCTGTATGGACAAGAATCTACTGGTTCAACCTATCAATTAGCACGGATGAACATGTTCCTTCATGGAAAAGATTCTGCACGACTGGAGTGGGGCGACACACTAAACAATCCACTCCTTGTTGAAAATGACAAGTTGATGAAATTTGACACCATTGTTGCTAATATGCCATTTTCTCTCAGCAAATGGGGTGCTGAAAATGCCGGCGGAGATAAATATAACCGCTTTTGGAGAGGTGTTCCGCCAAAGGACAAAGGAGATTTTGCTTTCATAACTCATATGGTTGAAACACTTAAGGCAAAAACTGGACGAATGGTGGCCATTGCTCCTCACGGGGTACTCTTTAGAGGTGGTGCCGAGGGGAAGATTCGAGAACAATTACTTAAAGAAAATGTGATCGATGCAGTGATCGGACTTCCTGCAGGACTTTTCCAAACAACTGGTATTCCTGTGGCAATTCTTATTCTTGATCGAACGCGTGAAAAAGGTGGAGAAAATGAAAAAACAAAAGATGTCTTCTTTATTGAAGCATCAAAAGAATTCAAAGCACAAAAGGCTCAGAATATTTTGACTGATGAGAATATTGAAAAAATTTATTCTACCTACAAAAAGCGCAAGGATGTAGAAAAACTTGCTCGTAAGGTTTCTATCAAAGAGATTGAAGAAAATGATTTCAATCTTAATATAACTCGGTATGTTGACACCTTTGTCGAAGAAGAACCTGTCGACATCAAGGCAAACCTTGAGGAATTGGCGAAACTTGAACCAGAACTTCAAAAACTTGAAAAACAAATGGTCGAATATTTAAAGGAATTAGGAATCAAATAAATATATGAATGAAATAATATGTCCAAATTGTAGTAAAGCATTTAAAGTTGACGAAGCAGGGTTTGCTGAGATTTTGAAGCAAGTTCGTGATCATCAGTTTGATGAAGAGTTACAAAAGAGGCTAAGTCTTGCAGACAAAGAAAAAGAAAGTGCAGTAAAATTAGCAGAAGCAAATATTAAAAATTCTTTTCAAGAGCAACTTGCAAAAAAAGATAATGAGTTAACAGAATTAAAATCTCAAAGTGAGTTAGAGTTATCTGAAAAACTTGGCAAAAAAGAAGCTGAGATAACTCAACTAAAAGCAAAAATTGACAACATTGAAGTTGAAAAAAAACTTGCTATGAATGAAGCGGTGCAAAAGATTGAGAAAGAACGGGACATCTTATCTAATGATCTGAAAACAATAGAATTAGAAAAACAAAACCTTGAAAGTTCTTTGAAGCAACAATTTTCAACAGAACTGCAAAATAAAGATGCAATAATAAAATATAAAGATGATGAAATTGCTCGTGTGAGAGATATGAAGTTAAAACTCTCGACTAAAATGTTAGGAGAAACACTTGAACAACATTGTGAAATTGAATTTAACAAACTTCGTGCAACAGCATTTCAAAAAGCATATTTTGAAAAAGATAATGACTCAAAGTCTGGTAGTAAGGGAGACTTTATTTATAGAGAGAATGACGAATTAGGAAATGAAATTATTTCAATAATGTTTGAAATGAAAAATGAGGGTGATGAAACAGCAACCAAGAAAAAGAATGAAGATTTTTTAAAGGAGCTTGACAAAGACCGTACAGAGAAAAATTGTGAGTATGCTGTTCTTGTTTCTCTCTTAGAATCAGAGAGTGAATTTTATAATTCAGGTATTGTGGATGTCTCACATAAATACAGTAAGATGTATGTTGTTAGACCTCAATTTTTTATTCCCATAATAACCTTACTTCGAAATGCTGCAGTGAACTCTATGCAGTATAAAGCAGAACTCTCATTAGTTAGAAATCAAAATATTGATATTACTAACTTTGAAGAAAAAATGAACAAGTTTAAGGAAGGGTTTGCAAAGAATTACGATTTGGCAAGTCGTAAATTCAAGGAAGCAATAGACGGAATTGATAAAACAATAAAGGAATTAGAAAAAACCAAGCTTGCTTTGTTGTCGTCTGAAAATAATTTGCGACTTGCAAATGATAAAACAGAAGAGTTAACTATTAAGAAATTAACTCATGATAATCCCACAATGAAAGATAAATTTAAAAAACTAAGTAATTCCAATGAAAATTTAGAATTATAAAAATTCGACTGAATAGTCGCTAAACTAATTATTAATTAATAAAATATTATTTATGCAAAATAAAGAAAATTTTCTAAAGGCAATTGATGAAAAGTTGAAAATAAAAATAACTTTTAACTCAATTGAAAAAGGAGAAATCACTAGAACTTGTGTTCCTTTTGATTTTGGTCCATCACAAAAAGATGATGCAATTGATAAATCAAATAAATATCATGTTCTAGATTTAGATTCGCCAGAAGGAAAACCGCATAATCTTGCTGTCGCAGAAGACAAAATGATTAATATTGAAATTCTTCAAGAAAAATTTAATCCAGATGATTATGTAACTTGGACTCCTAACTGGATTTACCCAAGAGATTGGGGTAATAAATCATAGTTTTAAGTTAGTTAGATACACGTATTTAAATAGGTGTATCTATACTGTTTTAAAACAGTAATTTTATGAAAACTAATCAAACACAAAAAAATATTCCTACTGAATGGCAAGAAACAAGGCTTGTTGATATTGGCGTATTTTCAAAAGGTTCTGGGATAACGAAAGATCAACTTATAGTGACTGGTCATAACGCTATTCGATATGGTGAATTATATACAAAATATAATTTTAAAATTGAAAAAGTTTATTCACATATACCGACAGAAATAATACCCACAACAACTAAAATTAAATATGGAGACATCTTGCTTGCAGGGTCTGGTGAAACTAATGAAGAAATTGGAAAATCAGCAACCTATCTTTTACATGAAGACTGTTACGCTGGGGGTGATTTAATTATATTTAGTCCTAAAAATGCAAATAGTTTATTTCTATCGTATTTTTTAAACATCGGAGAAGGTAGGAAAAAATTAACTGAGTTAGGGCAAGGTCAGTCCGTTGTGCATATCTATAAAAGTGAAGTTGAGAAATTAAAACTACATTTACCATCTCTTCCTGAACAGAATAGGATTGTTTCAGTTATAGAAACTTGGGATAAATCTATTGAAAAACTTTCAAATAAAATTGAAATTAAAAAACAAATAAAAAAAGGTTTGATGCAAGATTTGTTGACCGGAAAGAAGAGGTTGCAGGGATTTAATGATAAATGGAGATTTGTAAATCTTGGTGGTACTTGTCAGGAGATTAAAACTGGAAAGTTGGATGCAAATGCAATGGTAAAAAATGGTAAGTATAGATTTTATACTTGTGCTAAAGATTTTTATCTTATTGATGATTATGCTTTTGATACAGAGGCACTACTTGTATCTGGCAACGGTGCAAATGTTGGATATGTTCATTATTACAAAGGCAAGTTCAATGCGTACCAAAGGACATACGTATTGTATGAATTTAATGAAAATATTCTATTTATTAAATATTTATTAGATATATTTCTAAAGATTCGAATAAAAGAAGAAGTTCGTGAAGGTAATACACCTTATATAACTATGGATACGCTGACGGATATGAGTTTGAAAATACCGTCGAAGAAAGAACAGCAAAGAATTGTAAATATATTAAGCACTGCAGACGAAGAAATAAAAAGACTTGAGAATAAATTAAAGATACTAAAAGAACAAAAACGATACCTCCTCAACAATCTCATCACTGGCACAATTCGTACACCAGAAACTTTATTAGCAAAATTAACCAAATAAATATATGTCACTAGAAAAAGTAAATTTCGATGAAGCAAGGCAATCACAACTCGCACTAGTAGAGCTTCTTTTGAATATGGGATATGAATATATATCTGCAGAAGATACGCTTAAACAGCGTGGTGACACAACAAACTTCATTCTTGCTGATATTGCATCTGAAAAACTGATGGAGATAAACAGTTATGAGGTTGGCGGTACCGAGTATAAATTTAGTGAGAAAGATGTTCGAGATGCAGTCGATGAACTGGAACATATCCAATACGAAGGATTAATTGATACGGCTCAGAAGATATACAACATCATCATGCCAACGAGTGGTGGTAAAACTATTAAGGTAAATCATGGAGGCAAGAAAGTATCGAAGAACTTTAAGTTTATTGATTTCCAGAACCCTAAAAATAATGCGTTCCACGTAACTGTCGAATTCCAAGCGACAGGTAAGCAAAATATTCGTCCCGATATCGTATGTTTTATAAATGGTATTCCTTTTGCGGTTATTGAGAACAAGAAGTCTAGCGTACCTGTAGCTGAAGCTTTGAATCAAATGAATCGCAATCAAGGTCCAGAATTTTGTCCGAAATTATATACCTACACTCAACTTCTTGTTGGTACAAATGGTAAGGATTTGCAGTATGGAACAACGGGTACTCCAAATAAGTTTTATGCATTATGGAAAGAAAAAGGATCTGATGTTGAAATTCTGAATAAAGAAATTAGTGATCTAATTCAAAAACCAATTAATATAGAGGTATATGCAAAAGTATTACAAGATTTGAACGGATACACACAGAGACATACTCAAAGAACTAATCGTATTCCGACTGAACAAGATCGAGGGGTATATTCATTATTCCGCCCAGAAAGACTTCTTGATCTTACTAAAAATTACATCCTGTTTGATGCAGGTGTAAAAAAGCTTTCACGTTATCAGCAGTATTTTGCAATACATAAAATGCTAGGGCGTGTGGAAGAAACAGAAACTACGGAACAAGGTATTACTCGCAGAAAAGGTGGGCTTGTTTGGCATACTCAAGGATCAGGAAAGTCTTTAACCATGGTTATGTTTGTGAAGGCACTTATTGAAAATCCCAACATCTTGAATCCTAGGGTTATTATTGTTACCGACCGTCGAGACTTGGATAAACAGATAAAGGATACTTTCAAAAACTGTAATCTTAAGAAGGAAGTCATCCAAGCTACAAGTGGTCAGAACTTGATCGATTTAATTAAAGAGAAAAATCTTTCTGTTGTAACAACGCTTGTTCATAAATTTGAATCCGCCGCAAAGAAAAGTTCAGGACTGGTTGATACTGATGAAAATATATTCGTTCTTATTGATGAAGCTCACCGCAGTCAAAATGGTGTAGCGAACTTTGAAATGAACCGTATTATTCCAAATGCATGCTATATCGGGTTTACTGGTACTCCACTCATGAAAGATGAGAAAGAGAGTTGGAGAAAGTTTGGTGGCTATATTGATAAATATACGATTGACGATGCGTTAGCAGACAACATTATTCTTCCTCTGATTTATGAGGGTCGTTACGTTGATCTTATTCAGAATGCAGAACAGATTGATCGTCATGTGGAACGTATTACAGAAGTATTAAACGACAAGCAAAAGAAAGAATTACAGAGATATGTTGGAAGTAAGATAATTAAGGATAATCCACAGCGTATTGTTGAGATTGCTTATGATATTGAAAAACACTTCACTGAGAATTTTCAGAACACTGGGTTAAAAGCACAGATTGTTGCTCCATCTAAATATTCAGCGATTCTATTCCAGAAGTTTTTTGAGAATCGTGGAAACATCAGAACGGCGGTTATCATTTCTGATGAACACGAGGATGGCGATGAGGTTAATCTTCATAAGAAAGAAGTGGTTTTATATCTTGATGGTGTTAGGAAAAACCACAGTAATGTTGATAAATATGAGAAAGATGTGGTTGATAGTTTTAAGCACAATGAAGATGGAATTGAAATGATTATTGTTTGCGATAAACTGCTTACTGGATTTGATGCCCCTAGGAATACTGTTTTATATTTGGCCAAAGATTTGCGCGATCATAATTTACTTCAGGCCATTGCTCGCGTAAATCGCTTATTTGAAAATAAAAAAGAAAAACCAAAAACCGCTGGATACATTGTGGACTATTCAGAAAATGCTAAAAATATAGACACAGCAATGAAGCTTTTTGGTAATTATGATGAAAATGATGTTAAGGGAACCTTGATTGATGTCTCTGAAAAAATCCAAGAGCTTGAGCAAAGTTACTCACTGGTCCATGACCTATTCAAAAAGATTAAAGGTTCAAATGATGACGAAGTATATCTGCAATTCCTAGCTGATCAACCAAAGAGAGAAATATTCTATAAAACACTCAATTCGTTTATTAAAAACCTAAGTGAATGTTTTGTCTTACAAGATTTTGTACATGAATTCAAACACCTTGATCTCTACAAGCGTGAGTTGAAGAAATTTGCTGAACTTCGTAAAGCGGCTAGTTTGCAATACGCTGATCGTGTAGATCTTCTGGAATATAAACAATCACTTATTAATATTCTTGATAAGTATGTTGATGCTCGTGGTGTTGAATTGCTTACCAAACAAGTAAATATTACAGATAGGAAAATGTTTGAAGAAGCAATAGAAAATCTCGGATCTGATAAATCAAAAGCAGAAGCTATTGCTGCACAAACACAAAAAACTATTACAGAGAAGATTAACACAGATCCTGAATTTTATGAGAAGTTTTCTAAAAAGATTTTCGAGATTCTTGAAAAGATGCGACAAGGAAAACTTGCTGACGTTGAGACCTTGAAACAAATGAAGTTAATTCATGAGGACGTAGTTAATAAAAAGGACGATAGTCTTCCAGAGAAGATTGAGTTAGAAAAAGGATCAGATGTGTTTTATAGAAATCTACGAACACAGTTTGAGGGTCTTAAAATCGATGAGAAAACTTATATTTCTGTAATTCTGGATATCTTCTCAATCATAAAAAATGAAGCTATTGTTGATTGGTATAAAAATATTGATGTAAAAAGAAAGATGAGAAATAGCATAGATGATTACTTATATGATATTGTTAAAGGAGATAAAAGAATTACTATTACAAATGATGATATAAAAATTATTATTGATACAGCAATACAGTTGGCGGAAAATAATTATGATTTATTTTTATAATTTATGAAATTTATTTTTGGAACATTTATATATGACTATCAGAGAATAACTCAAAATCGTAAAACTTTGAGTTTAACTGTTTCCCCTGATTCCAGTATTACTCTTAAATGTCCGGATAATATTGATAATGAAAAAATACAGTTATTTTTACAAAAAAAGTGGTTTTGGCTGGAAAAGCAATTATCTTTTTTTAAGCAATATCAGCGGAAAATTTATAAAAGAGAATATATTTCTGGTGAGGGATGTTTATATCTAGGAAGACAATATAAAATTGTTATCAAAAATAGCACCGAAGATAAAGTTGTTCTTACTAGGGGTCAGCTTATTGTTAATACCAGAAGACAGGTTTCAAATAGTAGTTATAATAAGAAACTTATTGATGAGTGGTTTTTAAACAGAATAAAAGTTGTTTTTGATGACAGATTTTCAGAAATACAGTCAAAATTTGGTTATCATGACACATCAGGATACTCTATTAGAGAAATGAGACGTCGATGGGGTAGTATTTTAAAACAGAAAAAGGTTTTATTAAATCCAAAATTAATTCATGCATCAAAAGATTGTATTGACTATGTGATAACTCATGAATTATGTCATAGAAAATATAAAAATCACGATAAAAGATTTTATAAATATCTTCAAGAAAAATATCCAAGATGGGAAAAAGTAAAGGATAAGTTGGAGATATTAGGATCAATGATTTATTAATTATTTATTGTAATAATGGATCTAAAAAAAATAAATGAATTTTCTGCAGCAAAGATATATATTAGATCGTTAAAATTAAATTTCTCTGATAAAGATTTTGAATTTCCACCACAATACGATAATATCGATATTGTTTATAAACCATTAAATTTTAAATTTCAGATAACTTCTGTCGATGGAGGACCAAATAAATTACTGCGTCATGGTCAATATGAATATCAAATTAAAGTCGATAAACTAATTGAGGAATATGTTTTATTTCCTATAAATAAAAAATATGATGCGTATAAAGGAGGTGGAGTTGATGATATTATTTTGTTAATACATGTATTAAGAAAACCATTTAGAGATAATTTATTTGATTTAGAAATTGATAAAAATATAGGTATAATAAAAGAATGTGCTTTAAGGAGCAAATTTAAGTCAATTTATTTAGTATTTGATTTTAAAAATGAAGTAATTCGTATTTGGTAAAATTTTAATTATTAATCATAATCCCATGCTTCAATCTCTCTTTGCCATCTCTATTATCCTCCTAATTTTGGCCCTCTTTAAAATTAAATCTTTAAAGCAGGAAATTACGGCCCTAACTGCCGAAGCTTCCAGCGAGCACAAAGAATTATCCTATTTATCGGAGTATAATAATAAGGTGCAGGAAATTAAAACGCAAAAAGAGAATCAGATTTTGGAACTTTTTACTAAAGAGGCTAAAGTGTCTAATCGGGATGTGGTAAAATTATTACAAATTTCTAGTGCCACGGCTTTTCGGTATTTGGACGATTTAGAAAAAGCGGGTAAAATCGCCCAAAACGGCAAATTTGGTAAAACGGTATTTTATAGTAAAATTAAATAAATTCTAACACTTCAAGCCTAGTCTGAAGTGTTCGAAATTAATATCAATATATGATCACTAAAATCAAAAAAATCATGTTTATGAAAATCGACTTGGCTGGGCTTAAAAAGCTTGCCATTGGCCTAGTTGTTTTAGCCGCTTTTATTACTGTCGCCAATGAAGCCTATTACTGGTTTGGCGATAGCTCTAGTTATGATGAGTTAAGTGAGGAGAGTTTGGCCGAAAATGATTGTAATGTTATTGGCATTGAACTGCATGGTGATTTATATACATATTTAAGTCCAGATAATAAAGATGCCGATGGCTTGCCCCTAGTAAATGAAGTGGCTTCGGAAAGTATTATGGGGATGATTAATAGCGCTGAAGAAGATGAAAACATAAAAGCCATTTTATTAGAAGTGGATTCCTATGGCGGTTTGCCTGTAGCCGGTGAAGAAGTGGCTAAGGCTATGAAGAATACCACCAAGCCAACCGTTACTATGATTCGTAGCGCTGGCACCTCGGCCGCTTATTGGGCGGCGACTGGCGCCGATATTATTTTTGCATCTCGTAATTCTGATGTGGGCGGGATTGGCGTGACGATGTCGTATGTGGATAATGTGACACAAAATAAAAATGACGGTCTAACTTATAATAGTTTGAGTACTGGCAAGTATAAAGACTATGGCGATCCTAATAAGCCATTAACTGTAGAAGAAAAGCAACTTTTCCAGCGTGATTTAAATATCCTGCATCAAAATTTTATAGAGGCAGTAGCGGAGAGCCGGAATTTGGATATTAAGACCGTGGCCAAATTAGCCGATGGTTCTACAATGTTAGGGGCAATGGCTTTGGAAAATGGTTTGATTGATAGAATTGGCGGTATAATCGAAGTAAATAATTATCTTAAAGAACAGATTGGCGGAGAGCCGGAAATTTGTTGGTAATAAATAATATAAATTATGAAACAAGTTTTAATAATAAATGGTGGCAGTACTTTTGATTCTGATGAAGACTATTTAGAATCTCTTAAAAATAAAGTTTTGTCATTAAATAAAATGAAGCTTCAATTAGATTGGAAAAATAGTCTGCAGGCTGATTTGGGCGATAAATATCAAGTCTTGGTGCCAAGAATGCCAAATACTAGTAATGCTAAATATAATGAATGGAAGATTTGGTTTGAAAAGACAGTCGCTATACTAAATGATAATTTTATTTTGATTGGCCATTCGTTGGGTGGAATTTTTATAGCTAAATATTTATCGGAAAATAAAATTGCTAAAAAAATTATAGCTACTATTTTAGTCGCGCCTCCACATGGTGATATTATTGGTGGTGAAAGTCTAGGATCTTTTAATTTACTAAATGATTTAAAATTATTTGGCGAACAGGCTAGCAGTATTACAATATTTTTTAGCCGTGATGATGTCGTCGTGCCAATTGAACATATGGCAAAATATCAAAATGATTTGCCAGAGGCTAAGTATATTGTTTTTGATGACCGTGGTCATTTTAATACGTTGGAATTTTCTGAATTAGTGGAGGAGATTAAAAGTTTAAATTAGTTATAATAAAAAATCCCTAGTTAATTTAACTAGAGATTTTTTATTTGGTTTTCTAAGTCAATTATGATTTCTTTTTCAGTTTTTGATAGTTTTTGTAACTGACTTAATTTTTTTAATTGTTTGGTCATGTGTAGATTATAATTGGATTTTTTTAATGTGACAATGATTAATACATATGGTAAAAATAGCCTAAAATAGTAGTATTTTCTATGCTATGTTTTATGGTAAAATAAGCCAAAATTTAACACTTCAAGCATAGGTTGAAGTGTTAGAATATTTTTGTCTTGACATTTTGTTAATTTTATGATAAATATATTTAAGGACATTTTTAACTGCAACAGTAAAGGGAGAACACAAATGTCAATCCTCAATACTAATAGAGCACTGTTTGACGGAAAACTAAAAGACAATAGTGTGGTAGTGACTTATCATGAAGTTAAATGTGAGTTTTGTGGCAGTAAATATAATCCGGGTATTAATGAGGATAGTGAAAAAACTGGTGCTCCAATTCTAGTCACTGATTTCGCCAACAAACAAGTATGTGCCTGTTGTTTTCCGGCTATCGAGGAATCAGTAAAAAGATTAATGCCAGATGTAATTAATTGGTATGCTAATTATTTGCAAAGGTCAAAACTTGAATTATATGATGCTATTGCTTCTCTGAAGCCTCTTATTGCGATAAAAAACTCGTTGAGTTAATAATGATCAGGAATATATCTCTCTTTCAACGTAAGGAGAGATTTTTTTATTGTTTAATTAATAGCTTGTTGTGGTTTACTGTTTATTATATAATTACCAAATAATATTAATTATATTTTTGTGTTTAATATTTAAATAAGTAAATGTTATAGTAAAATAATATAATGAAAAACTCCGAAAACAATATTATTCCCTTTCCATCCAGAGAAGTTAAGCAAGAAACTATAGAGTCTGGCTCAAATTTGGATTTAAATAATCTAACTAAAATGTTGGAGTATTTAACGGCCTTGATAAATAGTAGTGGTAAGCCCAGCACCTATAGTTTGGAATTTAAAAAAGAAATATTGGACAATAAGAATGATGAAGAATTAATAGATATTTTAAATAGCAGTAGCGAAACTAATTGGCAATCTCATCCCGCTTATTATCAGGCGTTAGTAGCTGTATTGATTAGTCGAAAGTTAATTCCCAAGTTATAATAATGTATTACCTCTATATTTTAAAATGCACTGATCAGACACTTTATACTGGTATCACCACGGATTTGGAGCGTCGACTAAAAGAACATAATTCCTCGGCTTTGGGCGCCAAATATACTCGTGGTCGTCGGCCAACTAAATTAGTTTATAGTCAAAAATTTAAAAATCGCTCGTTAGCTCAACAGGCCGAGGCCAAAATTAAAAAATTATCACGCCTAGATAAATTGAAATTAATAAAAAGTATAGTAGCCGCCTAAATGGCGGTTTTGTGGTATAATTAATTGGTACAAATAATCATAAATATATGGCTTATACTAAATTAACTCCCGAGGAGGAAAGAGTAATATTACACAAGGGGACCGAAACACCGTTTAGTGGCGAGTACGAAAAACATTCTGAACAGGGCATTTATATTTGTA
This sequence comes from Candidatus Buchananbacteria bacterium CG10_big_fil_rev_8_21_14_0_10_33_19, assembly GCA_002773855.1. GTDB lineage: Bacteria > Patescibacteriota > Patescibacteriia > 2-01-FULL-39-33 > 2-01-FULL-39-33 > 2-01-FULL-39-33. Next base: position 41,299 of record PEZY01000012.1, read on the forward strand.
AGCAGTGTGGTGCTGAACTATTTAAATCTGACGACAAGTTTGATGCCCATTGTGGCTGGCCTAGTTTTGACGACGAAATTTCTGGGGCCATCTTAAAGACGCCAGATGCTGATGGTAGTCGGACGGAGATTCAATGTGCCAAATGCCAAGGTCATTTGGGGCATGTGTTTACTGGTGAAAACATGACCGAAAAAAATAAACGCTATTGTGTTAATTCTATCTCTTTGAAATTTAACGCTGTTAAGTAAATTTTTAATTTTATTTAGATGAAAAATAATCAAGAAATAATTTTGGGCGGCGGTTGTTTCTGGTGCACCGAGGCGGTTTTTGCTGGTATGGCAGGCGTTATCGAAACTTACCCTGGGTATAGCGGTGGCACCACTGCTAATCCAACTTATGAACAAGTATGTAGTGGCACGACTGGCCACGCCGAAGTAATGAAACTAGTTTACGATGAAGAGGTTTTGCCACCTCATAAAATATTGCAAATATTTTTTACGATGCACGATCCCACATCATTAAACAAGCAAGGTAACGATACCGGTACTCAGTATCGCTCGGTGATTTATTATACAAGCCCAGATCAACAGAAAATAATTGAAGATTTTATAGCCGAAGCAGCCAAAGATTATACCAAGCCAATTGTGACCGAGGTAAAGCCACTGGATCAGTTTTATTCAGCCGAAGACTATCATTATAATTATTTTAAAAATAATCCAGAACAAGCTTATTGTTCATTTGTCATAGCCCCCAAAGTTAAAAAAATTCAAGAAAAATTCACCCTGTCAAATAATATTTAATAGAATAAAACTAAAAAATATGAAAAAAATAATTTTTATTAGTTTACTGGTTATTTTGGTGGTAACAGCTATTGGGTTATTAGTCTATTTTGGTAATTACAATAGCCAAAATTACAAACTAGAATTAAAATCGGTGAATACTTTTCAGGAGTGTGCAGATGCTGGCCAGCCAATTATGGAAAGCTACCCCCGACAGTGTAATTATGGTGGCAAGAATTTTGTCGAGGATATTGGCAATGAACTAGAAAAGACTAATTTAATTAGACTAGATAATCCACGACCTAATCAAAAAATTACTAGTCCACTAGTAGTAGCTGGTGAGGCTCGGGGTAATTGGTTTTTTGAAGCTAGTTTTCCAGTTGAATTACATGATAGTAATAATAATTTGCTCGGCACTGGTATTGCCACGGCTCAAGGTGATTGGATGACTACCAATTTCGTGCCATTTTATGTGTCGATGACTTTTACAACTCCACAAACTTCAAATGGCAATTTAATTTTAAAAAAGGACAATCCATCTGGTTTACCAGAGCATGATGATCAGTTAATTGTGCCAGTTTTGTTTCAGTAAAATATAAGTTATAATTAATAACATAAATAATTTTTGTTAATTTTATGAGTGAAAAATCAAGCAATAAAGACTATAAACCATTTAATGATGACAATTTTGCAGGTGAAAAAGAGTATTTAGATGATTTAAAGAAACAAGAATCAGAAAGTGTAAGTGAAGAGTTTGAAAAATATGATGATGATTTGAAAGTTGGTCTTATTGAATCGATGGTTGATAAAAATAAAAATCAACCGGATTATTCTAAGCCACCAAAATTAGAATTAAAAGATATGATGAACAAAGAAGGTGAAGTCGTAGATTTTAGTAAAGCTAAAAATTATCATGAATTAATTGAAATGATTACTAGAGAAGGTACTATCTCTAATCAATTGGGCCAGGAATTGCCAGCTGAGTCAGTAATTAATTTAATTTATAAATTAACTTATCAAGATTTAAAAAAGCATCAAAAGGAGGACTGGACCAATATTACTTTGCGTCATAAATTGCGTGAAACAGTAGCTAAATTAATTTATGAATATAAGAAAACTGATGAGTATAAAACTTTAATGAATGTTGATTTGAGTGGCGCCAGTAGTATTGAGGCAGTATTAGATATCGTAGATCAACAACAAGAATTAATTGATGCACAAGGTAATCACGTAGAGCCAGAAATTATACTTGATAATATTAAAGAGGGCAGGCTACATTTGTTGCCAGAGCCGATTAGGTTTAAAGTTATAGAAATTAATAGACGAAATAATGAGCAAGAGATGATAGATAATGAAAAAAATAAATCAACTAGTAAATCCGGCTCATCGTTGTTTGGACGTTTAGGTAGGGCTCTATCTCAATTAAAATTCTGGGGTAAATAAATTTATTAATCAAAAAACCACTAAAGTTATTAGTGGTTTTTTGGCGGCCTTATTTTAATTTCTGCCCAAGATGATTAGGAAATTAGCTTTAGAGGTAATAGTAATTGGCAACAGAGTGGTAATTTTAACACCATAAGTTTTAGCTAGTTCGTCAGCAGTGCCAGGATTTTTGCCATTAGATAAATCGTAAATAATAGTTTTTTCATAGTCATGATTGTCAGCATTGCCAGTGCTAATTACATCTAGACCCTTCTTTTCTAATTGAGTTTGTTGTTGTCCAGCATAACCAGTTATCCAAGTGCCGTTTTGAATTTCGATAGTGGCGCTTTCATTTTGGTAATCATTACTACTGCTAACTGGCAAAGTATTTGTTACTTCGGTTTCTACTGCTTCTGCAGTTTTTGTGGTGTTATTAATTTTATCTTCTAAAACAGTTGGCTTAATGTCACCTTTAATAATCAGTTCAGCGCCCTCACTATAGAAAATATTTTTCCATAGGGCTTTAATAGCCGCAAAATTACCATCGTTGGGAATTAAAACATAAGCCCCATTAACAATTTGGGAATGAACTAAGCCACCTGATGCATCAGATAGAGTATGACTAATTATTTTACTAGTATCAATATCTTTAGACATTTGAGCTAGCTTTAATAATTGCCAAATTTCTAAATTAGTATCAATGTGGTCGTTGTAGGCACTAAGGAGGCTGTTTATTTTTTTAGGATTTAAAATAGTATCAACGGTAAAAATCTTTTCTTTTAAGGCGGATAAAATCTTTTGTTGTCTTTTAGATCTAGCAAAATCAGAACCCTCTCCACCTAAAGCGTGACGTGACCGGGCATATTTTAGGGCGAGCGCTCCATCCATATGTTGTTGGCCTTGTTTGATGTTTAAGGTTTCGTAGCGATTTTCGATAGGGAAAATATCTTCTTTACCACGAGTAGGGTATTCATAATCAATTAAATCTCTTTCTACATAAATATCAACTCCACCAAATTCATCAATTAATCTTTCAAAGCCAGAAAAATCAACAGTGACATAATAGGCTATGTTGGTTTCTAGGAGATCGTTTATAGCGTTAATCATTTCACCGCCACCGCTACCCTCGGCTTTTCTTTCGGCGTAGGCGTTAATGGCGTTAATTTTTGTCCAATCGTAGCTGCTAGTTTTAATACTGAGGTCTCGAGGGATAGACAGCATCGCTACTTGATTGGCGCTAGGTTTTAAAGAACCAAGAATTATAGTATCGGCTAGGGTGCCACCTTCATGGCCTTTACCGCCAATGCCAATTAGTAAAATATTAATACGGTCTTCTGGTTCACCAACTAGTTCTTTGCTACCGGAACCAATTAATTTACCCATTTGTTGGAGTAGATTTAGTTTGGATAGGTTTCTGACTAAATTCTCATCAGAAAAAACTATTGAAGAAGAAAAAACTGCCAAGCAGATTATTATGACTATAACTATGCTGGCAATTAATTTTTTGATATTATATTTTCTTTTTGGCCTATAGTGTTTTGTTGGTTCAGTGTTTATTGAGGTTTCAGCGGTTTTTATGTCCTCTTTGTTTTCTTCTGATAATAGGTTAACCTTGACTTTTTCCATTATTTTTTGTAAATTAAGTTTTCTTGTATGTATTAATTCAAACACATCTTTTATTGTAGTTGATTAGTTGATATTTGACAAGGTTTTGTGTTATAACAAAACTTGTAAAATATCGTTTTAACTGCTATAATTTCACTATTAATAGTTTAGATTAAAATCAGTGGATAATTTTTCAGATTACAATTCAAGTATGGGTCAGTATTCATTTGGTGAACCACCCAAAAGTCGTTTAAAGAAAACTTTAGAGTTTGTTTGGGAGATGACCAAAATCACTTGTATCTCTTTGGTAATCATATTACCAATCAGATATTTTTTGATTCAGCCTTTTTATGTTAAAGGAGCTTCCATGGAGCCAAATTTTTATGACCATGAATACTTAATTATTGATGAAATCACTTATCGTTTTAACGAGCCTAAGCGTGGTGATATTATAGTGTTTAAATATCCTAAAGATCCTAGACAATTTTTTATTAAAAGAGTGATTGGTTTACCTGGTGAAACTGTTAAAATTAAAGATGGTTTGATTTTTATTACTTCAGTTGACGGTCAGGAGAATGTTTTATCAGAAGATTATTTGCCTAGTGATATTGAAAATGTATTACCAGTTAGTGGTTATGGCGAGGTGGTTTTAAATAATGATGAATATTATTTGATGGGTGATAACCGTGATCAAAGTTTGGATTCACGAGTTTTCGGTCCAGTAAAGGCTGACTACATTATTGGTCGGACTTGGCTACGCGGTTGGCCGTTTAATCGGTTGACTTTATTTAATACTCCAGAGTACGGATTTTAATTATAAATATATCAACACAATTACAGTATGCCTAAGAAAAAAGTAGTGATCACTAAAAAAACTGACAAGCCAGCCGAAAAAAAAGTGGCCAAGGAAGTTAAAAAAACCAAAAGATCTAAAAAAGATTTGATTACCGTTACCGGTATGCGTGATATTTTGCCTCAAGATCAGAGGTATTGGGAAAAAGTTCGCGCAGTAGCTAAACAAATTTCTAAGGACTATGGCTATGATCGAATTGATACGCCAATTTTGGAGTACGCAGATTTATTTACTAGAGGTATTGGTTCACAAACTGATGTGGTTGAAAAAGAAATGTTTGCTTTTACCGATCAGGGTGGTGACGATTTAGCTTTGCGGCCAGAAGGCACTGCTTCGGTAGTTAGAGCTTATATTCAGCATGGCATGTTAAATAATACCCAGCCAGTAAAATTTTTTTACATGGGGCCATTGTTTAGACACGAAAAGCCTCAGTCTGGCCGATACAGACAGTTTTTCCAATTTGGTTTTGAAGCCATTGGTGAAGATAATCCAGCCTTAGATGCCCAGTTGATTTTAATGGGTTGGAATGCTTTAAATGATTTGGGTATTGAATCAGTAATCCAGGTTAACAGTATTGGTTGTCGTGATTGTCGAGAAGAATACAAAAAGGCTTTGGTTAAATATTATAAAACCAAATCTAAATCATTGTGTGAAAGTTGTAAGACTAGAATTTCTAAAAATCCTCTAAGATTGTTAGACTGTAAGGAAGATAGTTGTAAGGAAATTAAAAAAGACGCTCCACAGATATTGGATTATTTAGACAATAATTGTAAGGATCATTTTATGAAAGTAATTGGTTATTTAGATGAACTCGATTTGCCTTATGTGCTTAGTCCGTTTACAGTTAGAGGCTTGGATTATTATACTAGAACTATATTTGAATACTGGGCTGTTGATGATAGTGAAGGTAAAAACGCCTTAGGTGGTGGTGGCAGGTATGATAGTCTGGTGAAAATATTAGGCGGCCGTGAAGAAACTCCAGCTTGTGGCTTGGCAATGGGTGTTGATAGAATTGTGGCTAAAATGCGAGAAAAAAATATAGAAGTTGCTGAAGAAAGAATTGATGTTTTTGTAGCTCAGCTGGGCGATGCGGCTAAAAAGAAAGCTATGGTGATGTATGAGACTCTCAGAAAAAATGGTAGCTTTACAGTGTCTCAGGCTTTTCATAAGGATAGTTTAAAAAAGCAGTTGGAAATTGCCAATAAAATGCGAGTTAAGTTTACAGTGATTATTGGTCAAAAAGAAGTTGGCGATGGCACTATTATGCTAAGAGATATGCAGGGTGGTGTTCAGGAGGTGATTGATTTTAATAAAATAGAAAGAGAGTTAAAAAAACGGTTAGAAAAGTATCGCGAAGGCGCAGTTATCGACTTAACTCAAGGTGAAGAAAATAATAATAAAATGTCTGGCAATGTTTCTGGTGGCATTAATGAAAATGAAGAAAAAAATGAAGAAATAGAAGCAACAGAGAGATTGGACTTAGAATAATAATAAATAATAAGTTATAATTAGTATAATATAACTCATAGAAAGCGAGGTGAAACCCAGTGGCGGAAGTTAAAAGAAAAAAAGGTGAAACATTTGAAGCTTTAGTTAGAAGATTCAGTAAGAAGATTCAACAAAGTGGACGATTGATTCAATCAAGAAAAATTAGATATTACGAACCAAAAAAGAATAAAACAGCTGTTAGATCAGCAGCTTCTCGAAGAGAAGAAATATCTGAAAAAAGAGAATATTTAAAGAAAATCGGCAAACTAGTTGATGAAAGAGATAAGAGAAGATAATCAAGTTTGTAGAGCATATTAGGCTGAGAAAATGTTTTTCAGCCTCATAGCCTTATAAGTTTAATTAGTAATTACCATGTCCTTAGCCGAACAAATTAATCAAGATTTTTTAGTAGCGTTTAAAAGTAAAAATAGTGATGTGGTGGCTGTTTTGCGTATGCTTAAATCATCATTGACTAATAAAGAAATTGAAAAAAAATTACCCAAGAGTGAAGCTTTGTCTGATGATGATGTAATAGCTATTATAAAATCAGAAATTAAAAAAAGAAAAGATTCTTATACATCATATACTGAAGCTAATAGAAATGATCTAGCCGAAAAAGAAGAACAGGAAATTAAAATTTTAGAAAAATATTTACCAGAGCAGATGTCCGATGATCAGATAAAAGATATTGTTTTACAAGTTGTCACAGAAACCGGCGCCAGTAGTCCAGCTGATTTTGGTAAAGTGATGGGAGCAGTTATGGCCCAAACTAAAAATCAGGCCGATGGTCAATTAGTATCTAGTCTAGTGAAGGCAGTACTAGCCAAATAACAAGAACTAAATAAATTAACATGCTTTATGTTTAGGACACGACTTTCAACCATGCAAAAGTCGAAAATCGCTAAAAAGATGATCTTAGCGTCTTTTTTGGTGGTTTTTTTGGTTTTAATTTTGCCAAATGTCGGTTTGGCTCAAACTACCGCTGATAATCGTTTTGGCTTAGCTGATGCAGCGAGTATTGGCTTGGGACAAACTGATTTAAGAGTGGCCATCGTTAGAATTATTCAAATAATTTTAAGTTTCGTGGGTATTATTGCGGTGATTATGGTTTTATATGGTGGTTTTATTTGGATGACTTCCGGTGGGGATCCAGCCAAAATTGAAAAGGCCAAAAAAATCTTAATTAACACTATTATTGGTATAATTGTTATTTTATCGTCTTATATTATTACCGCGTTTATTATCGGCGCTTTGACTGGTGCTGGCGGTGGCGGTGGTGGTTGGGGTCCTGGTGGCGGTGGCCCAGATGATTTCGGGCGTTGGGGTATTGGCGTGGGGCCAATTGAAAGTGTTTATCCAGAACCAGGTCAAATTGATGTGCCAATTAATACGGCTTTAGCTGTCACCTTTAAAGAGGTGATTAATCCACAAACTATTTGCGGTGCTTCTGCTTGTGACGGTTTAACTACCAAGATTTCTAATGTCGAAATTTGTCAGGTAGATAACAGTGGTATTTGTCAGCCAGAAGGTGAAGAATTTTCTGCTCAGGCTTTTGTTGATAGCGTGGTCAAGAGTAATGACAATAGAACTTTTACTATTGTTCCTAATAAATATTTAGGTTTGGAAGATTTTATCAATAGAAGATTTAAGGTGACTTTAAAGTCTGGTATTGAGACAGTGGCCGAACCGGGAAAATCAGTTTTTGATAGCTTATTTAATAGTGAGTATGCTTGGCATTTTACTACTAATGGGGCTCTAGATTTGGATCCACCAGAAGTGATTGATATTACTGGTATTTATCCATATCCAGACAACGAAATAGATACTTACGGTGTAGCAACTGGTCCAACCGCTACGGAGTTTTCGGTAACTTTAATCCCAGCTAATATTAAAAAAGAAGTTTTGGCATCATATGATAGTGACGCTATTGAAGGAGCAGGCACTACGATTAAGGGAACTTTAACTGGTAATTATGGTGGAGCCGGTAGTGGTGTGGTGACTGTTAATGTTAATTCGGCTACTGGCGAAATAAAGACTACTTGGCCAGCTGGGATGGGCACGTTTTCTAGTGGTCAATTCGATCCAACAGGCGCAGTATTAAATATTGGTCCTTATGGTTTAGTTTTTAATGTTGATGGTGTAGTGTCTCGAGGTAATTCTTGGACTTTTAATGTGACGGCTCATCAAACTGGTGATCAATTAGAACTTAAAGACAATAGTAATGTCATTAAAACTTATACTTTTGGCACCGATATCCCTAATCCGGTAGATTTTGATGATAAATTAATTAGCGATACTAGTTTATTTGAAACTTGTGGTATTAATTGTATTAAAACCAAACAAACAGGAGATGGTAGCGCTAGGTATAATTTAAATTATACGGGAGCGAGTGGTAATTTTGTGATCACTAAAACTAGTGGTCAAGACGAGCAGCCCAATAGACAACAAAATGGCTTATTAGATGCTTATCGTAATACTGTTATTCAAATTAATTTTAACGAAGCAATTAACCCAGCCACTATTGCTGACAATATTTATGTTGGTAAGGTAGGTGGTGGTGAAGTAACTGGTTATACTATGCAAATATCTAATCAGTATAAAACCGTAGAATTAACAGGCCCCGATCAATGTGGTACAAATAGCTGTGGTGACGAAATATTTTGTTGGCCGGTTAACAATGATTCTGAACCATATGAAGTAAAAATATCGGCAGCCACATTAATGAATGCTAGTGATGCTAAATGTTCGGCCTGGGGTGGTGTTGGCGACGGCAATGGTCGTTGTGTCAAAGAAATAAATAACAAACAAGTCTTTTATCCATTATCACCATCAGTAGATGGTTTAGTAGATATGAGTTTTAATTCTTTTAATGGTAGTTTTGATACTTATCAATCTAGTAATAAGACCTTAGGTATTGCCCAGGGCAAATCTGGTGCTGGTAGTGGCTATTCGGGACGAGATAAATATAATTTAAATTTGGGCATAGAGTGTACACCGGGGGCTTGTGGTACGGCTGGATCTAGAGTGGTTAGTTATGGCGTATCAACTCCAGTGTATAATGCCAGTGGTTTTGGTGATGATTTTTATTGGTCATTTTTTATGTCTAGTGAAATAGATACCAAGGCTCCATTAATTAAAACCGATTCACCAACTGGTGATGAGGACGTTAGTAGTCCAGAGACTAAAATTAATTTTCATTTTGATAGATTAATGCGAAGCTCTACCTTAAAACCAGGCTGGAATTATGGTTCTAATTCAAAAGAAAAATCAGTTAGGTATTTAGTTTTACAAACTATTTCTGAATCAGCTTTACCAGTTGGCTATTGGACGGTTAAAACTGATTTAGATGAGAATTTTGATGGCTGGGCAGATTATACTAGAGCTGTTTTAAATCATAATAATTTTGATTTGGCTACCAAATATGGTCCACTCTCTGGTTCTGGTATTCAGTCCATTACTCAAAATTGCTTCTTACCTAGTGCTGGTCCTAAAGAAGCGGCTCAGGCTGGTCAGGAATGTGTTTATAATGGTGATGCTTTATCTGGTGGCTGTGCTTCAGTGGTGCCGACCAATCCAGCTTCTTATGGTTATTTAAATTGTTCAGAAATTGTCAATGCTACAACTTGTGCGGCAACGACTCAGGATTGTAAGGTCTTATACTATAATGTAAGTGATGCTACTACTGATTTGGGCGGTAGTTGGATTATTACTAAAGATTTTAGTTCGGTAGCTGGTGATGGTAGTACTGGTTGTTGTTTTGGTACTTGCGTAGGTAAGCCTTAAAATATTTTTCGATTCTAATATTCTATGATATTTAAAAAGACAATTCAAAAAAATATTTTAGCTTTGCTTTTGATGCTAATGATTTTTGGAGTTTTTGGTTTTTTTGGAGTGGCTTTGGCTCAGGATAGATTCGGACTAGAAACAGCTACTGGCGTGGGCTTAGCTCAAACTGATTTACGAGTAGCGATAGTTAATATTGTTAGAATTATTTTAGGCTTTTTAGGAATTGTAGCCGTGGGTATTATTATGTGGGGTGGCTATCTTTGGATGACTGCCGGTGGTGATGCAACCAAAGTAGATAAGGCTAAAAAAACTTTAATTTCAGCGGTAATTGGGTTAGTGATTATTTTGTCAGCTTTTATTATTGCTTCTTTTATTATTAATTCATTGCAAGGTGCTTTGTGTGAGGGTGATAATTGTCCAACAGCAACTTGTCCATCACCACCATGTTCGCCTACTTGTACTACACCACCATGTACTCCTGGTTCATCAACTCAATATACTTATATTAATAAATTTAGAGATATTTCTATTCCATGGACCAGACTAATTGGCTCAGGTTTTAATGGTGTGGTTAATATACCAAATAGTGAAACCTTAGAAGTTGGTGGCTATGCTAAAAATTTGAGTGGTACAATTTCGAGCATGGAATTATTTACAGCACCACTTGCTGATATTTTTGTCGCTCAAAGTGTCTTTATTGATGTGCCAGCCGATCAGGAGATAGTCGATAATGTTTTTGCTTCTTGGAATACGTTAGCTTATACTATTGGCGATCAATTTAAATCTAGGATTTCGGCTTTATTGTCTGGGGGCTCGACTGTTGAATCTAAAGAAGTAAAAACTATTATCAAACCATTACACTGCTTTAATAATGTTCAAGACCAAGGTGAAACTGGAGTTGATTGCGGCGGTGATCCAGATGTCTTAGGTGATGATTATTGTGGTGCTTGTGGCGGTGGCACTTGTCAAAACGACAGTGATTGTTCTTCTGGGGTCTGTTTGCCAGAAGGCGTTTGTGCTATTGCTCCATTTATTTCTAGTGTTAGTCCAGACAATGGTGCTAGTGGTAATTATATTACTATTTGGGGTAGTAACTTTGGTGAAACGCCAGGTTCAGTGATGATTGTCAAAGACGATGCCGTGATAGCTTTTGCTAATATTAATTTAAATTCCCAGTGCTTGAATGGTTGGAATGACACTCAAATTATTTTTGAGGTGCCAGATATTTTGTTAGATAATTATGAGGTAGTGGTAGAAAATAGTATTGGCTTAACTAGTAATTCTGAAACTTTTGAGATTAATGAAACTCAACGACCTGGTATATGTTCGGTTAATCCAAATTTTGGTATTAATCCAGATCCAATAACTATTATTGGTAATAATTTCCCATCTAGCCCAGATGGTGAGATTCAGTGGAATTTTACTCCTGAAGTTTTTTCTAGTTCAGAAGTTAGTTGGTTAAGTGATACCGAGGCTAGTGATGTGGTACCAGCCAGTGGGGTGGGTGCAACTAGTATCAGAATTTATTCTGGCACAGAATATAGTAATTATTTTAATTTTGTTATCAGTCACGGTGAAATAGGTGACCCTTGTGGTGAGCCGGGGGCGGCTGTGTGTTCAGCCGAGAATGCTTGTAGCACTGGCTTGTCCTGTGATCCTAATCAGGATTGTACTTGCCAGGCTATCATTAATGCTTGTGAGCCTGGTTTTTCTAGACCATGTGATATCGATGGTAATACTTGTGCAGCTACTGAAGTGTGTCCAACTAGTGGTAACTGGGATGATGCAACGTGTACGCAAGTTGATTCGACTTGTACTCCAGGGGTGACAGTGGCACCGGCCACTCAATCGATTTTTGCTTGGGCTTTTACTTATAGTAATGGTTATGGCTTTGAGCCGCCACAGATTGTGGAGGATTGTAGCCGTGTTCGTGACTGTTTTCCTAATCAAAAATTACCTAGTCCAGCTCCTTGGTATGAGGGTAGCAATGCTAGTGAAGGTTGGGATCCAGTAATTCATCCTGGTTTATATATTGAAGATCCTAAGGCTTGTGTGAATGCGACTATTACTGCTCGGTTTACCGAAGTTATGGATGATCAATCTGTTAAAGATAATATAACAGTTTTGAAGTGTACAGAAAAAGAAGGCACTTCTTGTACTAAGGTTAATGGTGAAGTGGCAGTTTATCCAACTGATGCTGGAGATTATTTTGTCTTTGGTAGTCCAACTATAGTTAATCAAGCGGCTTTTGAGTCTAAATTTTGGTATAAGGTGGTTGTAACCAAAGGAGTTAAAAGTTTGGTTAATGTGGAAATGGAAACTAATGAACAGGTAGTTAATAATCGGTTTTGTAATGTCGCTGGTATTGGTGATGCGGTTTATTGTTGGAATTTTAAAACCAGAGATGATGCTACCTATTGTGATGCTGGTTGTCCAGAATGTAATCCAGATTTTAAAACTTTAAATTATTATTTCCAAACTCAGCAGTTTAACACAGAACTAGTAAGTGATGATAATGTATGTTTGACCATTGATCCTTGGGCGTATACTTGGGATTGGTCATCAGAGGATGATACTAAAGTCCAAATTACTAATGATGGTGGCAATCCTCAGCAAACTGGTACGGCTTATGGTGAGAATTATAATATCGCGCCTTATTATACCAAGGTTTTTGCGGAACTAACGCAAAATGGTAACAACGATTATTGTCGAGTGATTACTGATTTTACTAATCCCGTAGTCATAGAAAATTCATATTGTTCACCGGGGATTATTCAAAGTCCAACGCCATGGATTAATTCTAAAGACGCTTGCCGTAATGCTTTAATAGCGGCTAAGTTTAGCCGGGATATGAATGATCCAAGTTTAACTTTAAATACAGTTACTGGCCTTAAAGAGGGTAATAATGGTAATAATGGTAATATTATTGTCGAACAATGTGATAGTAGTGATGAATTTGAAGGTGCTTTTACAAGTTGTAAAAGTATTAAAATTACTGATTCTTCAAATTTAACTATTTTTACTTATAGTCATAATGTTGATGTTCAGGGCTTGTTGACTGGCGATAATAGTTTTGGTGATGGTTTGGCTGAAGGTTTTGTCATTGATGTTACTAGTAAAGATCTAGAAGGTAAAAAAGCCGCTAATGGTTATTTGGCTGATAATACATGGTATCGAGTGATTATTTTGGGTGGTCCAAATGGTGTGGGTGGGGCTGATAATACCGGAGATGGGATTCCAGACGGAATTCTGTTAACTGATAATAGTATTATTTCAACAGTTAAAGCTGGCTGGGATTATAATGGTGATGGTTTTGATGATTATTATTGGGTATTTAAGACTAGCAACCAAATTTGTGATGTAAATAGTATTCAAGTTACTCCAGCCGAGAATTTCTTAGAATTTACCGATCAAACTAGCAAATATAATGCTTTTCCACAAGCCGCTAATTGTAATTTATTGGCGCGTTGTTTGTTGAATTGGACTTGGAAGTCATTAATAGAATTAGGAGATAACACTGAAAGTGGTGATCCAATTGCCTCAATCACCAAATTAGCTAATCAAGCTGGTGTTTGTGGTGGTTTTGATGATGGTATTGTGGATCCAGTTCAGACGGCAACTGCTAAGTTAGATGGTGAAACTAATATTGTGGCTAATGAACCAGGTGGTAAATCTGGCTCTGGTCATTTACAAGTTGGTTATGGTCAGTTAGCAGTGATCAAATACAATCCTAGTAATCTAGTTCATTTTGAAGAAAGAAATATTGATACTTACTTTAATATTGACGCCAAAACAAATTCAGTTCGTTTGAATAATGTAGTCAATCATAATGTTAATTTGTATAAGTGTACCAATGCCTTAGCTTACTACAAATTAAATGGTAATACTAATGACAGTTCTGGTAATAAATATAATGGTGATAATAAATCAACATCATTTGTGTCTGGTTATCTAAATGAAGCGGCTAGGTTTAATGGAGCGGCTGGCCGTTATATTCAGCTTAATAATCCAGCTTTAAAAATTGCCGGAGCCATGACAGTTTCAGCTTGGGTGAAGCCAATGGCTCCCGCTCAGGGTGTCGGACAGGTTATAATTTCTAGTTATTATGGTGGAGATCATCCAGAGAATCAAAGGGGCTGGACACTTGGTCAAATATCTGGTTGTAATCTTGCTAATCCTAACTGTGATTCAGTTACTGATCGCATTTACTTTTCAGTTAATGATAGTAATGGTAATAATACATTAGCCCCAGTTCCTAATTTCTTTGCCACCTATCAAGATCAATGGGTGCATGTTACCGGTGTGTTTAAGCCAGGCGTATCAGTGGCTATTTATATTAATGGTAAATTAGTTAGTTCAAAAAGTACTACTATTTCTACTATCGGTTATCAGCCAGATATTTTTACTAGAATTGGTTATATGGCTGATCGTGATAATCAGGGTATGTGGATTGGTTTAATTGATGAAGTGAAAATTTATAATAGTGCTTTGTCTGATGTTGATGTTAGTAGAATGTATTCTGCTAATAATGAATGTCCAGTTTATGACTTAGTTGCTAAAACTTTAGAGCCGGTCTTGCCAGCTCCCGGTAATAATCCAGAGTTATCTAAAAAATTAGCTGTTAAATACAATGCTAATTATCAAGTGGGAGCTGAATACCGCATGATATTAAAGGGTGGACCAAACGGTCTGATTGCTTGGAATGATACAGAATTATCTAGATTAAATTTTAATAGTACTGGTGAAGGTGGTGGCGAAGAATGTGAGCCAGGTATTTATCCTTGGAATGATGCAACTAATATTTGCACTAATAGTTGTTTGCTTAATTCGTCGTTTAATTTATGTACTTTAGATAATGGTCGGTTTGCCGAATGTAAAGAGGGCTCTGACTATTGTAGTGGTACTTGTCATAATGAAGGTAATAACAATGCCGATTCTTGCGGTGATAACGTAGTGGGACCAAATGAAGAATGTGATGATGGCAACGCTAACAATGGTGATGGTTGTACTTCTAGTTGTTTATGGGAAGGGGCTGATGATAGCTGGGGTTCTATTTGTGGTAACGCGGTTATTGAATATGGTGAGAGCTGTGATGATGGCAATGCGGGTAATTGTGAGGCTAATTGTTTAAAGAAATCTAATATATCAACTGGTTCTCAATCTAATGTCCCAGTTTGTGGTAATGGTATTAAAGAACAGGGTGAAGATTGTGATGATAGTAATAAGACTAGCGGCGATGGTTGTTCTAATAAATGTTTATTAGAAGGCTTTAGCTCGGCCTATGGTTCTACTTGTAATAATGATTTAGTAGAGACAGGTCAGGCTGATAGTTTTTCTTGGACTTTTACTGCGGTTAATGATCCGTCGGTTAATATTAATATGAATAATTGTAGTAATGGTATTTGGCAGGTAGAAGTAAAACGGGGAAACATTACTGCTGATGATATATATATATGTAAACGAAATCCAGCTGTCGCTTTTTCGGAAAATAATGTTTGGGGTAAAATTATTGCCAAAATAAAATTAGTTATTGCTAAAGTTTTTGGTAGTAGTCAGGCTTTAGCTGGCAGTGGTGATGGCTGTGGAGCTGGCTATGAATTAGTGACTCAGAATACTACTAATTTTGAAGAGCGTTTAGAGTATATGAATCAAGATAGTCATATTTATGCTTATATTAAAAATGGTTATTGGGATATTGATGCAAAATACAAAATAAATGTTTATGAAGGAGCTTATGATCCAATTACTAATAATACCTCAAAGGCTTCTAGTGAGGTAACTATTAAGGAATATTGTGTTTTAGATGATGTTAGAGTAGAAATTTGGCCTCGTGGTGAAGTAAGTTCTAATGATAATTTCTTTTGTATTGGTGATGATTGTGGTTCTAGTACGACTAATTTGTATGATGATGATATTTCTTCGGCCACTAATAATGACGCGCCAGATCCTAATTATGATTTTCCATATTTGAAGGTTAATGGTGCTAATAAAACCGATCCTAATTTAGGCGGTAATCAGCATTTATATATGGCTTGGGGGGTTAATGAGTTTGGTTATCTAATTAAAGCCGAAGGTGGTTTTAATTGGAGCTTGGCTAATTTACCAATATTTGATTTAGCGGTGACATCTTATGATGGTACTAGTTATACTGGTGATCAATGGTTAAGTTTAAAGGGCTATAAAGCCACTGGAGAAATTGATGGTCGTGATGTGGTAACAGTATCAGCGACTCAGTCTGGAGTAAATCCAACTCCCGTTATTGAATCAAAAGACATAGATGTTAGAGTTTTCTTATGTAATAATCCTTGGCCAGCACCAGAAAATTTCCCATATCAAGATTCTTTAAATAATTGTACTAATGGCAATTGTCCAAATACTAATTTTGAGATTTATTATTGTCGTGATAATGGTGTAGTCGGTGAAGCGGAAGATTTGGCTGCTCTAGATACTAGCACTATTGTTTACGATGCTAATCCATTTAAAAAAGAATTTTTATTGCAACGTGATGATAATAATGATGCTGTGGGTATTAGAGTAGTAGCTAATAATAATCATTACTCACCACTAGCTTGGTATCAAGAAAACTTTGATCAGGAAAGACAGGGCAATTCTAGGAGCATTAAAGTTAATGGTTATGAGGCCATAGCCGAAGGCCGAACGATTTATGTTAATGCGGTTAATGTTGAAAATACAATTTCTTCACCAAAATCGCTGTATTCACAAATTTATGTGATGTCTTATAATGATGGTGCTGATAATAATACTAAAAATATTTATGATCAGATGGCCAAATTTATGAAGTTTAATGTGGGCACTTCACTCGAAGGCGGTTTATCAGACGTTGGGGTATGTAAAGATAATTCTAGTTACAATTGTATTAATGATAGCGATTGTCAGGCAGTTAATGCTGGAGTTTGTTTATCGCCAAAAGGCAGTGCAACTCGTGATATTAAACGTTTATCTGATTTACAAGATATTAATTTATTGTTGGATGAATATCATAGTCAAAAACGTTGTAGTAATGACAAGTTTACTACTTGTTATAGTAACGCTCAATGTTATGGTGGTGGTACTTGTGGTAATTACTATCCAGACTTGCCGGCTGGTACTTATATTTCGGCTCGTAGTTTTAGTGTTTGGCCTTCTTGGCAAGCTACCTTGGGCAATGTTTTAGGCTCGGCTTTACCAGTTGACCCATTAAATAATGGTGCTAGTACTGATTATTTTGCTGTGGATGGTTATGGTTTTAACGGTTGTTCTGAGCCATATGATTCAATTACTTGTTGGGATGATGTTAATAAGAAAATGCAGTGCCCAAATACAGCCCAGGCTTACGCTTATTTCTCTAACAATAATGGTAATAATAAGGGTGTTTATGCTTTTGCTGAATTTCCTAAATCTGGTTCTGGATCGGCTATCTGGTTGCCTATAAATTGGGACAATGTCAGATTTTTTGGTAATCAGGATGGGAATAATACTAATGATAATAACCCATTTAGTTTTACTGTTAGTAATACTTGTGAAGTTTATTCTAGTTCTTGTGGTAATGGCACAATTCAAGCTGGCGAAAATTGTCATAGTTGTCCGTTTGATGTGAGTTGCGGGGCTGGTACTTCTTGTCGAGAAGCTAGTGGTAGTTGGTCCTGTACTCCAGACTCGACGGTTATTGATTCAGACGGCGACAGTATTATAAATAATAATGATAATTGTCCGTTTATTGCTAATACTAATCAAGTGGATTCTGATGGTGATGGCATTGGTGATGTCTGTGATAATTGTTTTAGTATTAAAAATGGTTCAACTAATTCGACTGCCACTTGTCTGGATAAAAATAATAACGGTAATTTAAGTGTGGCTGAAAAAGCGGTTTGTAATCAAGCAGACAAAGACGGTGATACTTATGGTGATGCTTGTGATACTTGTCCTGCTGATTACAATCAAGATCAAAGTGTGAAACCTTGCGTGTTGGCTGGTTGTGGTGACGATGTAATACAGGCTGGTGAGTTTTGTGACGAATTAGAAAATCCACCGACTGATGCTGGTACTTGTAATGCCACTTGTAGTGCGGCTACTTTTTGTGGTGATGGTGTAATCCAGAGTTTAAATGGTTATGGTGATTTAGAAACCTGTGATGATGGTAATAGTTTTAACGGTGATGGTTGCTCTAAAACCTGTACTATCGAAGCTGGTTGGGAGTGCTCTGGTACACCAAGTAGTTGTAATGTGCCATTTTGTGGTGACGGCATAAAACAGGCTTCTGAGACTTGTGATTGTGGCGATGCTCCAGGTCCACTAGGTGCTCCGTCTAATTGTGGTAATTCTGGTCAAACTTACACTACTCATAATATTCCTCCAAAAGCTAATCTGGACACTTACTTTAATCCTTTCTGGAATATTACTTCAGTATCAAAGAATTATTGTAGTAGTTCTTGTAAGAATATGTCTATAGATTTGTTATATTGCGGTGATAGTGAATGGAAACAGTCTCAAGAAGAATGTGAAAAAAATGGTGCTGGTGATGGTAGTTTTGGTTGGGGATTAGCCACTGGGGCTGATAATCAGTGGTCTTGTAGCACTACTTGTACAGATACTGGTGGTTGGTGTGGTGATGGCACGGTTCAAACTGCCAAGGAACAATGTGATCCTAGTGATAGTGGAATTAACAATATTTACAATAGTCTTTGCCAAACTGATGGCGTCAATAAATGTAAATGGGAAGCTTGTCCACCGTATATTACTAATCAAGCAGTTAATTTTGAATCACCAACTGGTGGAGCGTTAGTGGCTGGTAACAGTGTTAAGTTCACTGACAATGGTCAAACCGTTAACATAGTTTTTCCTAATTGTAGTTTGGTAGAAAATAATCAATTAAATACTACTGTCACAGTTGTAGGTGAAGTGCCAACAACTGATGTGGTGTTTGTAACTTCTCTATCTCAGACTATGAATCCAACAAGTATAACATCTTATGATTGTCAATGTGGTTTTTTTGGCTGTGACACTTGTAATGAAACTTGTCGGCTAACTGATTGGGGTAATAACAGTAGATATCCTGTAGATATTGGTAATACAAATTTAAGTTTTTGTAATCCAAAGGCATTTTTTAATGGTAGTAGTGGTGATGGTTGTTGGTTTGCATCATCTAGCTATGATGCTTGTCAAGCTCCGCCAGGTAATAATTTGCAATCATACTTAAAAAATTCAGTAGCTAATTTGTTTAATGGTGTATCTAGTTATCCTATTTCAGTGTTAAAGATTGGTTTAGTCGAGTTTAGTGACGTAGCTTCTAATTCTAGTATTGTTACGAGTAATAATTTAGGCACGTTAAATAATAGAATTAATAATTATATAACTATGGATGCGTCTCGCACTGATTTGGGTATTAAAAAGGCCAGAGAAATGTTGGCTGGTAGTTCAGCTGATAATAAGATTATTGTTTTATTGAGTAATGGTAATACTGATAATGCCACAGCAACTTTAAATGAGGCTAATACGGCTAAAAACACTACCAATAAAATAAAAATTTATTCAGTGGCTTTTGGTGCTTCCAATGTAGGAAATATGAATAGTTGGTCGTCTAATAATGGTCAATATCAATGTAATTATGACTATTGTTTTCAGTCTACTGATACTAATACTAGTATTATTTCTGATATCTTAGGTAACCTTAAATTAAATGCGACTTTGAGTATTGGCGGACAAGATACGAGTTATACTCTTGATTATTCAGACGGTGGTACAGCGATTTATAGTAACCAGATTATGAAATTACCAAGTAATATTTGTACTTCTGATAATAAAACCGTTGCCATTAGTGGTTTAAAAGCTGGTAACACTATTACTTTCTCTAGTCCGACTTTTAACTATTGTCCATATCATCCACCAGTATCTGCTATTTTTACTAGCAATGAAATTGATGGTAATGTAGCTGGAGCTTCTGATAACATACTTAATAACTCATTCAATAGATTCTTAAATTTAGGCAGTGATCTTAAAAAAATATTTATCAGTTTACTAAGTATGATATTTTAAATGTAAATATATCAAAAATATTGTATAATGTAATTAATATATATTTAATCAAAATTATGTTTGACCAAAATCCCAATAAACCATCTGGACAAATGTCCAATTCAACTCAAAGACAATCTCCGCCGCCACCAGGTTTGCCAGCAGAGCCAAAATCAGTTCCTCAGCCACCACCAGTGGAGGATATATTTTCTAAAACAGAAAATTTCTCACAGGCTCAAATTACTAGACCAATGCAACCGGGTCAGGCGACTCAAATGCAAGTTTCAGGTGATATGTACGGCGGTAAATCTATTTGGGATAATAAAATTTTGTTAGTACTACTAATAGTTATTGGTTTGGCTGTAATTGGTGGTGTAGTATTTGCGGCAATTATGTTTTTTAGTAACCAAAGTTCTACACCAAATACCAATATAGATGATAATATGACAACCAATATTAACACTAATGATAATGTCAATAGCGTTAATAACAATACTAATGACAACACTAATACAGAAGTTAATACTAATACCGAAGTTAATATTAATGCTGAAATTAATACTAATACTGAAGTCAACACTAATACAGTTGTTGGTAAAGACAGTGATAACGATGGCTTAAGTGATGAAGAGGAAAAACAATTAAGTACTAATCCTAATAATTTTGATACTGATGGTGATGGTTTGATTGATAGAGTAGAGGTGCGGATATACCATACTGATCCACTTAAGAAAGATACTGATGGTGATGGTTATAATGATGGTGATGAAGTGGTAAATGGTTTTGATCCAGCTTTAGGTGGTGGCGCCAGGTTATTTGATGTGCCTTAATTTATAATTATAAATATATAAGTATTATGTTTGGTTCTAAAAAAAATAATATTACACCGCTTAAAGATGTTATGCCAGCTTCCTCCGAAGACGTTTATGTTATGCCAGAGAAATTTCATTCACAGAGGTCAGGCGGTTCTTCTGATAAAACTTTAATGATCGTGATTATTATCTTGGTGTTGATAATGACTGCCATTGGTTCTTATTTTATTTATAATAGTTGGCAAAAAAATCAAAACCAAACCAATCAAAACATCAATCAAAATATTGCCATTGTTAATCAAAATGTTAACGATAATCAAAATATTAATGGTTCCAGAAATTTTAATAGTAATGAAAACATTAATGTAAATGGCAATGAAAATGTTAATAGTAATTTAAATGCTAATTCTGATGGTAGTGATAATCAAAATAGCACTAGCACCGCTCCAGTTATTAATGAATTAGTGCCACCAGCTATAAGTGGTGATGCTGATAAGGACGGCTTAACTGATTTAGAAGAGTCACTAATTGGTACTTCAGCTAGTTCACCCGATTCAGATTTAGATGGTTATTTAGATAGTGATGAATTAATTGGTGGCTACAATCCTATTATTAATCCTAATAGTGGTAGTCTTATTAAATTAATTGATGCCAGTTTTGTAAGTAAATTAATGACAGATTTTCCAACTAATAATTTTAAAACACTTTACATTAAGGGCTGGTCCGTAAGTATGATTGAAGCTTTACATGAGGCTAGAATTATTACGGGCACTGGCGAGATGATTAAAATATCTGTAATTAACAATGCAGATCAAGTCTCAGCCGCTAATTGGTATTTGCTTGGTCATCCTCAGATTACTTTAAGTCAATTGGGCAATTTGGAATTTGGTAACTTCAAGGGTATTAGAGCACCGAATGGCTTGGCAGTGTATTTAACCGATCAAAAACGCGAGAAGATATATGTTATAGAATATGATTTAGATACGTCAACAGAGTTTAGATACCCATCTATTTTTGAAATGGTAATTAGAAATTTTGATTTAATTGGTGAGTCAATAAAGGTAATTGATGATACTACTAATAATAATTCAGCTTCGACTTCACCAGTGCTGTAAGTTATACTATGTTATCATTTGAAATCAATAAACAAACTAGCATTATCATTTCTGGTGAATGGTTAAAGAAAATAGCTGATACTTTTTATCGAGAAAATAAGTTAAGGGGCCATTGGTATTTTTCGTTAGCTTTTGTTGATGATAAAACTATCAAGAAACTTAACAAAACTTATCGTGGTAAAAATAAGGTCACTGATGTTTTAAGCTTTGAAGACAATTTTGAAAATTTTATTGACCTCTCTTCAAAAGAAAAATATTTGGGAGAAATTGTAATTTGCGTGCCTCAAGCCAAAAGGCAGGCTAAAGATGTGGGGTGTAGCTTAAATAATGAGGTGACTAGATTATTGATCCACGGTTTAGCTCATATATCTGGTTATGATCATGAGAATGTTAGTAAAATTGAAGCTGATAAAATGCTTAGATTAGAAAAGAAAATATTAATTAAATTAAAATTGTGGGATGTATTTAAATTTGAAGAGGAGCAGATTGATGATTAATTTGATGCTGAACACATTTTTTATTCGATTGTTCACTTATTAACATTTGAGGTGAACACTTTTTTTTACTATAATTAAGGTAGCTTGAAATTAGTCACTGATTTCTAGTTTAATATAAACCCATGCCTAGAGATAACTTAATAACTGGTTTAGATATTGGCTCGACTGCTATACGTATTGTGGTTGGTCAAAAATCTAAAGGAGAAGAAAAATTAAAAATCATTGGAGCTATAGAAGTACCTGCTCAAGGTATTAGCAAAGGTGTTGTAACTAGCGTGGAGGACGCCGTGTCTTCTATTTCTTCGTCATTAGAAAAAGTTGAACGTATGATTGGTCAACCAATAGAACACGCTTGGGTGGGTATTTCCGGTAGCCATATTATTGATCAGGAAAGTAAAGGTGTAGTCGCTGTGTCTAAAGCTGATGGTGAAATCAGAGAAGAAGATGTTGAACGTGTAGTTGAGGCAGCTAAGGCTATTGCGACACCGCCTAATTATGAAATTCTTCATGTCATTCCTAAAAGCTTTACTGTTGATTCTCAAACCGGTATTAAAGACCCCATTGGCATGAATGGCATTCGATTGGAAGTAGAAACCCAAATTATTCAAGGGTTGATTTCTCAGATTAAAAATTTAACTAAGTGCATTTATAGAACTGGCATTGATATTGATGATCTAGTTCTTTCTATTTTAGCTACTTCGGAAAGTGTTTTAACTAATCGCCAAAAAGAATTAGGAGTTGTGGTAGTTAATTTAGGTGGCGCCACTTCTAGTATGGCAGTTTTTGAAGAGAACGATGTTTTGCATACAGCGGTTTTACCAGTTGGTTCTGATTATGTGACCAACGATATTGCTTTGGGTTTGAAGATTTCTATTGATACTGCTGAGAAAATAAAAATTAGAGAAGGTAGTTGTTCTCCAAAGGAATTCAGGAAAAATGATTATATTAAATATTCAGAATTAGGGGCTATTGAAGACGGAGAATTTAGTCAAAAAGAAGTAGCGGAAATTATTGAAGCCAGAATTGAAGAGATTATGGAAAGTGTTGATAAGGAATTAAAAAAGATAGGCAAGTCTGGTATGTTACCAGCTGGCGTAGTGTTGACTGGTGGTGGAGCTAAATTAGATGGTATTGTGGAAGTGGCTAAAAATGTTTTAAGATTGCCTGCTTCTCTAGGTCAGCCACAGGAGCTAGTATCTAATATTGGAAAAGTTAGTGATTTGTCATTTACTACGGCTATTGGGTTGGTATTGTGGGGTAGTCAATTACAAGATCGTGGACGACGCGGTGGTAAAATACCATCACAAATCGGTGGTAGTATAAATAATGTTACAAATCAAATGAAGAAGTGGTTTAGAAATATACTACCATAATAAATATTAATTACTGTAAAATATATGCCAGAAGTAAGACTGGAAGTAGAACCATTTGCTAAAATTAAAGTTGTCGGAGTTGGTGGATCAGGTGGATCCGCTGTTAACCGTATGATCGCCTCTAAAATAAAAGGGGTTGAGTTTATTGCTGTTAATACTGATATTCAAGCTTTGCATCATAATGATGCTAAACACAAGCTTCATATTGGCGAAGCAACTACCAAAGGTCTAGGCGCCGGAATGGATCCTAATGTTGGTTTTCAGGCTGCTCAAGAAAGTATTAATGAACTGCGGGAGATTCTAAAGGGTGCTGACATGGTATTTATTACTTGTGGCTTGGGCGGTGGTACTGGTACTGGTGCTTCACCAGTGGTCGCTCAAATTGCCAAAGAAATTGGCGCTTTGGTCATTGCCGTTGTTACTAAACCTTTTGCTTTTGAAGGAGCTAAAAGAAAAGAAATAGCGGAAAATGGCTATAAAGAATTAGAATCTAGAGTTGATACGATTATTACTATTCCTAATGATAAAATTTTACAGATAATTGATAAAAAAACATCTTTACTTGATGCCTTTAAAACAGTTGATGATGTATTACGTCAAGGTATTCAGGGAATTTCTGAGGCGATTACTATTCCCGGTATTATTAATGTAGACTTTGCTGACGTTAAGGCAATTATGAATAACGCTGGCTCATCTTTAATGGGTATTGGTGAGGCCACTGGCGAAAATAGAGCTATCTCGGCTGCTAAAAAAGCCATATCTTCTCCGCTACTAGATATTTCTATTGATGGGGCTAGAGGTGTGATGTTTATTTTGACTGGTGGATCTAATTTAACTATGAATGAGGTCAATGATGTTGGTAATATCATAGCCGAAAGTGTTGATGCTAATGCGAAGATAATTTTTGGCACAGTGATTGATGAGAATATGAAAGATAAAGTTAGGGTAACAGTAGTGGCTACTGGTTTTGATGATAATCGTCAGTCACAACCAATGTCTAGATCCACAACTTCTTTAGAAGAGCCAAAATATCATGTTAATAGACTTTTTTCTAAAAAGAATATCGATGATCGTATAGAAGAAGTCAAAAAAACCATTGAATCACCAAAAGAAGAAATTATTAAGCCAGCGACCATAGAATCAAAGCCATTTAAGCGAGTAGTGCCAGAAGAAGATGATTTGGAAATTCCCGCTTTTATTAGAAGAAAAATGAAATAAAATTATTTTATAATTCACCTCCGCTAGTGGAGGTGTTTTTGGTTTAGGCTTAATTAAAGCAAATGTGTTATAATAATTACAAATAATATTTTAAAAATATGGAAGAAGAATTTAATAGTTTAGATAAAAATAGTGTCAATAATAAATCGAGTATAGAAGATTTATTACGCGAAAATATCAGATATAACCGAGCAATTTTTTCTGATATGCAAAAAATTAAGCGTCATATGATGTGGCGAACAATCTTTAATGTTATTTGGTTGATATTGTTTGTCGCCCCACTTATTGTGGCCGCTATTTGGTTGCCGTCATTTATTTCTGATTTTACTGCTCAGTTTCAGGGTTTCACTGGTAATAGTTCTAATACAATAGATCTCTTACAGCAATTACAGCAACTTAAATAAGTCCAATATATGAAAGACGAAATAATAAAACTTAAGGAATTACAGGATTCTATTTTTGGCATTTGGCGTTTATTAAGTTTAGATAAACAAAAAGCAGAATTAATTGATTTGGAAATTAAAATATCAGCACCTGGCTTTTGGGATGATGTAGAAAATGCTAAAACTTTGTCCAAAAAATATGAAGATATTAAATCAGAAATAGAAGCTTGGGGAAATTTAAAAAAAGAAGTTGATGAATTATTGTCTCTAGCAGAAATTACCAAAGACGCGGGTGAATTACAAGATGAAATAACTTCCAAGTTAGAAAAATTAATAGAAAATTTTAAAAAATTAGAATTTTCTGTTTTGTTTTCTGGCGAGCATGATAAGGGTAGTGCTTTACTTTCTATTCACGCTGGGACTGGTGGCGTGGATGCTCAGGATTGGTCTCAAATTTTACTACGAATGTATTTTCGGTTTTGTGAAAAACATAATTTTGCATTTAAAATAATTGATCAGGTAGATGGTGCCGAAGCAGGCATTAAAAGTGTGGTTATAGAAGTAACCGGTCGTTACAGTTATGGCTGGTTAAAAAGTGAAAACGGGGTTCATCGGTTGGTGCGAATTTCGCCATTTGATGGTGAAGGTTTGCGTCACACCTCCTTTGCTTTGGTAGAAGTTTTACCAGAAATGGAAGATTCTATCAGTATAGAAATTAAAGATGATGATTTAAGAATAGATGTGATGCGAGCTGGTGGTAATGGCGGTCAATCGGTTAATACGACTGATAGTGCTGTGCGAATTACTCACTTGCCAACAAATATAGTGGTTAAGTGTCAAACCGAACGCTCTCAATTACAAAACAAAAATAATGCTATGAAGATTTTAAAAGCTAAACTACTAAAGCATTATGAATTAGAAGAAGAAAAAAGAATTCAGAGAATAAAAGGGGAGTACCAAAAAGCGGAGTGGGGCAACCAGGCTAGATCTTATGTGATGCAACCTTACAAATTAGTTAAAGATCATCGAACTGGTTATGAAACGCAAGAGGTGGATAAAGTTTTAGATGGTGATTTAAATGATTTTGTAGAGGAATACCTTAGGTCTCAGGTGCCACTGATATAATTTATGATAAAATATAAAACCGCTATTTAGCGGTTTTTATAAATTTATGACAAAATCAAAAATATTTGTTTTGACTCTAATTAGTTTTGTGACTGGCATTGCGATAGCTAATTTTTTTATTTTAAATTTATTTTTTATTTTTTGTGCCCTTTTAATTTTAATATTTTTTTTAATAGTTTTTTGGTCAAAATATAAATTAAGAATTTTTTTTATATTATTAATATTTTTGGGATTGGGAATTTATCGCTACCAAATATCACTGCCAAATATTAATGATGATAGTAAAATTTATTATTATAATAATAATCAGTCAATAGAGTTTTCTGGTCGAATACAAAAAGTAGACACTAGAATTGATCATCAAAAAATAACTATTGATGTTAAAAAAATAACTAATAATTCTAAATCAGTTTCTGGTTTAGTGTTGGTGAATACTAATTTATACCCAGCCTATAATGTTGGTGATATAGTTAGTATTCAGTGTCAATTAAAAGTTCCAACTTCGTTTGATGATTTTGCTTATGATAAATATTTAGCTCGTTATAGTATATATTCTGTTTGTGGCTTCGCGGATATTAATATAATTAATTATTCTAGTTATAATTTTTTATCTTTAATTAAATCTAAATTAGAAATTAGTTTAAATAAATCTATTGTCGAGCCCCAAGTGTCTATTATTCAGGCTATGCTCTTGGGTAACCGGCGAAATATTCCTGCTAGTATATTGGCTGATATTTCTACGGTTGGGCTTAGTCATATTATTGCTATATCTGGTATGCATATTGCTATTATTGTAATGATCGTGGTGTATAGTTTGATAGCTTTGGGTATTATTCGGCAAAAAGCTTTTTGGGTGACCTTAGTTATTATTACTTTTTATGTCGCTTTGATTGGTTATCCAGCTTCGGCGGTTAGAGGTGCAGTGATGGCAATGTTAGTTTTGTATGCTAATAAAATTGGTCGTTTGAATTATTCGATTAACGCTATCTTATTAGCGGCTAGTGCTATGCTTTTAATTAACCCTAGATTACTGTTAGCCGATGTGGGTTTTCAATTATCTTTTATGGCTGTCTTGGGTATAATATATTTATCACCAATTTTAAAATATAAATTTAGGCAATTGCCAGAGTTAGGTCAGTTAAAAAATATGGTAGTCGTAACTTTGTCGGCGCAAATTATGACCTTGCCACTAATTGTTTATTATTTTAATTATTTTTCATTATTGTCGATTGTTTCTAATATTTTGGTTTTACCAGTACTACCATTAATAATGATCTGGAGTATGATAGTTGGAGTGGTCGGAATTTTTGCTCCGATGGTGGCAAATTTTTTTGGCTATGGTAGTTATTTTTTGATTAGTTATGTTTTGCTAGTTACTAAGTTGGTTAGTAGAGCTTCAATATTTAAAATTGAATTATATTTTGATCAATTTTATTTTGGGGCTTTAGCTTATTTGGTAATTTTTATAGTGATTAGGAGATATAGATATTTAATTAATTATTGACATATTCATTTATTTGTGATAAGCCTTAACGATCGTTCCTTAACAAAACAACCAACAACCAGAAAGGTGTATCATGAAAGTGCTTACCAAAGTTTTTTATCTGATTATTTTTATTAGTTTATTCTCTGGATGTCCTAGTGTAGAGAAAATAAAGTCTACTCAATCTAACGGTCAGCCGTTTAATGAAATTTGGAATGCTATTTATGATTTACAAAATCAAGTTAATAATATTCAGTTAATCCCTGGTCCAGTTGGTCCGCAAGGTGAAGTAGGCCCCAAGGGCGATACTGGTGATAGAGGTGAACAAGGTCATAGAGGTGAAGTTGGACCACAAGGTGAGAGCGGTCAAAAAGGCGATACTGGCGATATCGGCCCACAAGGCAATGATGGTTTGTCTAATTGGGATGAGGATAGGATATCTAGTTTAGAATCATCAGTTGCTGAATTAAGAGATATTGTTATGCCTTCTTTTGAGTCACCAGCAGTTGATAGTAATGTAGTTAATTTTGATGCTACTCAAGGACAGTATCTTGGTATTGATAACACTAATCAGTCTGGGTTGGATATTGTTGGTAGCTTAACGATTGAGTGTTGGATTAAACTTAGGTCGTTGCCTAATAATGGCAACTATGCTATTTGTTCTAAATACATTGGTGACCCCAATAACAGTCGATCGTGGATTTTTTATTATTCTCATAGTTCTAACGGCTATCAATTAGGGATGATAATTTCTAGTAATGGCCATGATAATAATGATGTTCAAGTTAGATCATGGGATTATACTTTGGCAGTTGATCAATGGTATCATGTAGCCACGGTATTTAATCATTCGCTAGGTACTTATGAGATATTTGTAAATGGTGATAGTATTGGTAAATCATTTGGTAGTATCCATAGTATTTATAGTGGTACAGCACCATTTTTTGTTGGTAGATTATGGAATCATGGTTGGTATTTTGATGGATCGATTGATGATTTGCGAATCTGGAGTACTGCTCGCACCCAAAATGAGATTATTGGTAAAATGAATACAGAATTAACTAGTCAAGAGCCGTATTTAAATGCTTATTGGAAATTTAATGGTAATACTTTGGACTCTTCAATTAATGGTAATAATCTAATTGGTTATAATTTTTAATTTTAATAATAGCTCCTCAACTAAGAGGAGCTTTTTTTGTTGTCTTTAAGTTTATTCTATCGTTCTAATTTTAGTTGAAAAGTCTGGATCATCAGCGTATTTGAGAGCTCGATCATTAATCAAAAACATATCCATCGCTTCTTTCAAAGTTAAATCTGTATCAATTAGTCCTAAATCAAATGCTAGTTCAGCAGCATAGCCTGGCAGTAATACTTTATAGCTAAATGGAATTTTTTTTGGTGAAATAGTATTAATATGTCGGACTATGTTTGTGGTACAAGTATTGGTTAGAGTGTTGTAGAATTCAGGCTGGTCTTTAAGTTTATTTAGTCTGTTTATCATATTTAAAAATAAAGCCTGTTTTTTTTCTTTGGTTGTTTTGGCTGGGTAGATATAAACTTTGTCATTTCGATAGTTTGATCTTAATTTCACTACATCTTTTTCGTCAGCTACGATGTACATTATTTCGTATTGATTGAATAGCCCCTTGATAATTGAATATTCTTCATCTTTTTCATTTCTGGTTTCAACTGATATAGATACGTATTCATTATCTTCAAACCCAAAGCTCAAAAAAGTATGAGCCAATCCAGAGAATTTGGAAAATGGCTCTAAAATAAAATCCACTGATTGTAATTTATTTAAATCAAATTTTTTATCATAATAGTTAATATCATAATCATCGTTGCTACGGTAATTAAAATTTCTAATATTATAAATGGTTATTTCATTGCCGTTAATATCGGCATAAGCTAGTATTTCTTTTGGTGTTTTCCAATCACGATCGTTTGATGGTTTGAACAAAAATAAAAAAGCAATATAAACTATTATTGCTAATAGTAAACTTAATAATATTAATTTGAATACTTTTTTCATTTATTTATTATAGCATATGAGTAATTAATTAATATGTTTACTACTTATTGATTACCTGCTTGTTGTATTTTTGATATAATTAATTCATGAATAAAAAAATTGTTATCTTAATATTATTTGTATTTTTTTCTGCTCTAACCCTTTTAAATAATAATGGTCAGATTAAAGGCGCCACTGATAATAAATTAGCAGTTTATTTTCTAGACATTGGTCAAGGTGATGCTACGCTTATTCGCACTCCGGCTGGCGACGACATTTTAATTGATGGTGGACCTAACAATACCTTGCTCCAAAAGTTGGGGGAGTATTTACCATTTTATGACCATAAAATTGAAACGATAATCTTAACACATCCCGATAGCGATCATGTCACTGGTTTGGTAGAAGTAATCAAGCGCTATGAAGTAGACAGAGTTTTGATGACTAGAGTTTATTCGGATTCAACTAGTTACTTGTCTTTTTTAGCTGAAGTAGAAAAAAATAATATTACTGTTGAGGTAATTGATCAGCCAGAAGTGGTGGATTTTGGTGGTGGCGTGACGTTTGATATTATTTATCCGTTAGAAAATTTAGTCGGGCAAAAAGTAGATAGTACCAACAATACTTCGATTACTGGTAAATTAATTTATGCTAGTACCACGGTTATGTTGACTGGTGATTTAGAAAATGAAGAGGAGTTAGCGGCTAGACATTTAGATTTGAAATCTGACATTTATCACGTAGGACACCATGGTTCGAGCAACGCTAATGATCTAAGTTTTGTGTCGGCTGTTGAGCCACGTTATGCTGTTATTTCGGTGGGGGCAAATAATCATTACGGTCATCCTAACTATCGAACACTTAAGAATTTAGAAAAAGTAGCAGCTGAAGTTTTTAGAACCGATCAGTTGGGTGATATAATATTTGCCAGTGATGGCAGTAGTTGGGAGATTGTGAAGTAAGTAGACTTGACTTTTTGTAATTGTTATGGCAGATTAATTATTGATTGTACCTTTACATTTTTTAGATAGAAACACAAAAAAGGAGGAGATAGTTAAATGAAGTCCAGGCAAAAAATAATGGTCAGTTGTTTTGTTGGCGGATTTTTTGGCACACTAGTGGCTATTGTTTCTGGTGTTGGTTTTTGGTGGCTAGGATTGCTGGTCGGGTTTTCGACGGGCTATTTGAGCTATGAATTTCATCAAGTGTTAGCAGCTATACCGATTTTCTGGAAAAGTACAGTAAACGTGTTCTCAAAGACAGTCTGGCCCAAGTTGGTTAGATTATACAAATATGATGAGCCGAGGCCATTTTTATTAGTAGGCTTTAGCTCGTTTGTGTTTATAACTACTTATTTATTTAGGTTGTCACCTGATTTAATATTGGACAACCTTGTGACTATACTTGGTTTATCACTATTCTTAGCAGTATTTATAGCCATCAGTGTATGTTTTATTGCCTGTGCAGGTGCTGACATTGTTGAAAAAGTATATTGGGAAGGGACTATGATTGTTGAATCTAGTTTACTTAAAAGTAAAAAGGTGGATTTAACATATGCCCGCACCATTCGTTGGTTCCTAGAGGGATTAATAGCATTGCCGCTGCTAGTTGTATTTTTTGTGATAGCTAGTTTTCTATTATTGTGTTCACCATTAATTTTTTTGGTTTTGGCTTTAATCATGATTAGCTGGGAAATTATAAAATACATTTATTCAGATGAACGATTGACTTGTGGTTTTAGTGGTGCTATTGGTGTGTTACTGGCCATATCATATTTATTTTATAATCCCAATTTATCTTGGGTAGAAGCGGTTATTTTAATGGTGTCAATTGGCGTAATTAGCTGTACTATTGGTGTGATTAGTTGGAAAGTTTTTCAATCTAAAAAAACAAATATTTGTCAGGCTTAAAAAACTTGGCATTTAAATAGCCTCACGTTTAACGTGAGGTTTTTTATTTGTATTTCTTGTCAAAGTGTATTTTTTTTGGTAGAATAACCGTGATTATTAATTGTTTATTAAAGACTATAAAGACATGTCGAAGAAAAAAATTAAAGCTTTGCTGGTTGAAGATGACCAAATGATCGTACAGATGTATAAAATCAGAATGGAAGATGAAGGTTGGGAGGTGTTTACTACTGATCGTGGTTCCGAGGCTATGAAGTTGGCTAAAGCTGAAAAACCAGATATTATTTTGCTAGATATTATTTTACCAGAAGTTGATGGTTTCTCTATCTTAAAAGATTTAAGATCAGACACTACAACCAAAAAAATCCCAGTGATGATGCTAACCAATCTAGGACAAGAGTCCGATCAAAACAAAGGCCAGGAAATTGGTGTTGAAGGTTATCTAATAAAATCACAACATACACCAGGAGATGTAATTACTAAAATTGAAAGTTTGCTTAAATAAATAAATTGTTAAAAATATGAGTTTACAATTAGAAAAAACATTGGTTATTTTAAAACCAGACGCTATGCAGAGAAATCTCTTAGGAGAAATTATTACTCGCTTTGAAAAAAAGGGTTTAAAGATAGTTGGTCTAAAAATGATTGAGCTAGAAGATATACTTTTAGACGATCATTATGCTCACCACAAGGACAAACCATTTTTTGCCGGACTTAAAAATTATATGAAGAGTTCACCAGTAGTAGTCATTGCTTTAGAAGGCATCGAAGTAGTAGAGGCTGTTAGATTGCTTGTAGGCCCTACCAAGAGCCGAATTGCCGATGCTGGTAGTATTCGTGGTGATTACTCTATGAGTGGTCAAACCAATATTATTCATTCTTCTGATTCATCAGAAAATGCCGCCGCCGAGATTAAAAGATTTTTTAAAGCTGAAGAATTGTTTAATTATAAAAAAATTGATTTTGAATTTTTATATGGTGATGAAGAAAGGGAAGAACTGGTTTAGTAAAAAAAATATACAAAACAAAAACACCCCAGAACGGGGTGTTTTTTTATTTATCGTTTTTCTTTGCAGTTTTTAGACAGCTAGTGCAAATTTTCATTTTCTTGCCATCCATCTTTTTGCTTTGAAGATTTATTTTCATTGTTCTTTTGGTTTTGACTTGCGAGTGACTGACATTGTTTCCAGTAGTAGTGCCTCGGCCGCAAACCTCACATACTTGAGCCATATTATTATACTTTAAATTAGTTATGCATTAACTAAAATAGTGTAACATAATTGCGAAAATTGGTCAATTATGCTACTATAAGTAACAAGTTGAATTAATAAATACAAAATATTATGCCGATAAATTGGCTTTTTTCCGAACCAATATTATTCATTTCCTGGATAGTGGCTATTTTAGTCACTTTGACTATTCATGAATTTTCCCATGCGGCTACTGCTAAATATTTTGGTGATAATACCGCCGAGGATATGGGCCGAGTTAGTCTAAATCCAATAGCTCATATTGACCCAATAGGCTTTGCGATGCTGTTATTTATTGGTTTTGGTTGGGCTAAGCCGGTACCAGTTAATCCGTATAATCTGCGGAATCATCGACTGTCCAGCGCCTTAGTGTCACTGGCTGGGCCAGCTTCTAATTTAGTAGCCGCTATTGTTTTTAGTGTAATGTTGAGTATTTTGACACCAATTTTAGGTCCTCAGAATATGTTGGTTAATTTCTTATTTTTGCTAATTTTAGTCAATGTTATTTTAATGGTCTTTAATCTTATTCCAATCCCGCCATTAGATGGTTCAAAAGTGTTATTTAGCATTTTGCCTGATAAATATAATAATTTTAAAGAAAAATTCTCGATTAATGGACCATTTATCTTGATTTCCCTGGTTTTATTGGATAGTTTGCTAAATTTAAATATTTTTTCTAAGTTGTTTGGTTATGTTTTGGATATCTTAACTAGATTTTTATAATTGCTAGGTAATATTTTTTGCCACTTGACTTATTAGCCAGAATTGTTTAAAATATTCTCATTGAATCTGGTGCTGTAAAGATCAATAACTTCCGCATTCTTCATAAACAATTATATACAAAATTAGAGTTCTATAATTGTGGTTCCCTAGTTTTTGGGAATTTTTTTAACTAATGAAGCCGGTGTTTATCGGCAACAATAAGATTGTCATCTCAAACAAAGGCGAAGCCAAAGTTGGGTGATCTTCATAAAACATATAATTTTAGAGTTATTATGCCAACAATTAATCAATTATTAAGAAAAAGTCGGACTAGTATAAAGGCTAAGTCAAAGACTCCTGATTTGCAGATTACTTTGGACAGTTTACATCGCAAGAGAAAAATTGTTTCTAAAGGTAACCAGTTCAAAAGAGGTGTTTGTCTACAAGTTAGAACTACTACTCCTAAAAAACCAAACTCAGCTCTTAGAAAAATTGCTCGGGTGAGACTTTCTAATGGCCAAGAAGTTACTGCTTACATTCCAGGTGTGGGTCACAACTTACAAGAACACTCTATCGTGTTAGTTCGCGGTGGAAGAGTTAAAGATTTACCTGGTGTTAGATACCATGTTGTTCGTGGTGTTTACGATTCTGCCGGCGTTTCAGCTAGAAAACGTGGTCGAAGCAAATATGGCGCTAAGAAAGAAAAGGCAGCCAAATAATTTAATAATTGAAACTATTAAAATACTATGAGAGGAAAACAAGCGCCAAAACGACCAATTGCTCCTGATACTAAGTTTAATCGAACTGATTTAGCTAAGTTTATCAATTACATTATGCAACGCGGTAAAAAAACTATTGCTGAAGATATTGTTTATGAAATGATGCAAATTATTTCTGATAAAACTCAATTAGATCCAGTAGAAGTTTTTGAATCAGCTATTAGAAATGTATCGCCAACAGTAGAAATTAAGGGTCGTCGAGTTGGTGGTGCCAACTATCAAGTACCGATGGCTGTTCGATCAGAGAGAAGCTTTACTTTAGCTTGTCGTTGGTTGATTACTGCCTCAGCAGCTAAAAAGGGCAAGAAAATGTCAGAAAAATTAGCTGAAGAATTTATTGCAGCTCATAACAATGAAGGAATTGCTGTTAAAAAGAAACAAGATACCTATAAAATGGCCGAAGCCAATAGAGCTTTTGCTCACTTTGGACGAAATTAATAAATAATTTAAGTCAGTTGGTGTTTCGTGGTGGTGGCTGGTAGGAATTTATAAAATAGACCACAGCCTACAACCTACGGACTACAACCTAAACAATTATGCCCAGAAAACAAACATTAGACAAAATTCGTAATATTGGGATTATTGCCCATATTGATGCCGGAAAAACCACTGTTTCCGAAAGAATTTTATTTTACACCGGAAAAAAACATAAAATTGGTGAAGTTCATGAAGGTGAAGCTACTATGGATTGGATGGAACAAGAACAGGAAAGAGGTATTACTATTACTTCAGCGGCGACTACTTGTTTTTGGCCCAATGCCGCTTGGTTAGGCGGTGGTGATATTCAAATTAATATTATCGATACCCCTGGTCACGTAGACTTTACCGCTGAAGTAGAAAGATCACTCCGCGTTTTAGACGGTGGTGTGATTGTTTTTGATGGTGTAGCCGGTGTCGAACCTCAATCAGAAACTGTGTGGCGCCAATCAGAAAAATATCATGTGCCAAAAATTGGTTTCATCAATAAGATGGACAGAATGGGCGCTGATTTTTACTATGATTTAAAAACTATCTACGACAGATTAACGCCTCATGCTCATCCTGTTCAATTACCAGTTGGTGCGGCTGATACCTTTACCGGTATTATCGATTTGTTTGATATGAAAGCTCGAATTTATTCTGATGATATGGGTACTAAATGGGAAGATACCGAAATTCCAGATGATGAAAAAGACAGAGCGGCTGAGTATCGAGCAAAATTAGTTGAAGCGATTGTGGAAAATGATGAAGCTTTGATGGAAAAATATTTAGCTGGTGAAGAAATCCCAGTAGCGGATTTGAAAAAAACTTTAAGAGCAGCAGTTATTGCTAATAAAATTGTGCCAATTATGTGTGGTTCAGCTTTAAAGAACAAAGGTGTTCAATTTTTGTTAGATGCTGTTTCTGAATACTTACCATCACCAATGGATATCGATCCACCAATGGCTCATGATCCAGATGACATAACAAAAGAAATTAAAGTAGAAGTAAAAGACGAGGCGCCATTAATGGGCTTGGCATTTAAAATTGCCACCGATCCATTTGTTGGTAAATTAGTATTCTATCGAGTTTATAGTGGCGTTCTACGATCTGGTTCTTATGTTGTTAATCAAACTACTGGTGACAAAGAAAGAATCGGCCGTATTTTAAGAATGCACGCCAACTCTCGGGAAGAAGTTCAAGAGGTTTATTCCGGTGAAATTGCCGCTATCGTTGGTCTAAGAAGTACCACTACTGGTGACACTATCTCTGATCCAACTGTTAAGGTGTTGTTAGAAAACATTACTTTCCCAGATCCAGTTATTGATATTGCGGTTGAACCAAAAACTAAAGCGGATCAAGAAAAAATGGGCTTAGCTTTGTCTAAATTAGCGGAAGAAGATCCAACTTTTAGAGTAAGAACTGATGAAGAAACTATGCAGACGATTATTTCTGGTATGGGTGAACTTCATTTGGATATTATTGTGGATCGGATGCGACGTGAATTTAAAGTGGAAGCGAATATTGGTAAACCTCAAGTAGCTTATCGTGAAACTATTAAAGGTTCAGCTCAAGCTGAAGGTAAATATATTAAACAATCTGGTGGTCGCGGACAATACGGCCATTGTTGGATTAAATTAGAACCGACCGAAAAAGAAGCAGAAGGTGTTCAAAAAGAGTATGTGTTTGTGGACGAAATTAAAGGTGGAGCTGTACCAAAAGAATTTATTAAACCAATTGATAAAGGTATTCGTGAAGCGATGGCTAGAGGTATTATCGCTGGCTTCCCACTGATTAATGTTAAGGCTACATTGTATGACGGATCTTTCCATGATGTTGACTCTTCTGAAGGCGCCTTTAAAATTGCTGGTTCCATGGCTTTCCAAGATGCCGCTAAAAGATCACAACCAATTTTACTAGAACCAATTATGAAAGTAGAAGTGATTACCCCAGAACAGTTTATGGGTGACGCTATCGGCGACTTAAATTCTCGTCGAGCAATTATTGGTAATATGGAAGATAGAGGTATTGGGGCTTCTGCGGTCAAAGTGATTAGTGCTGAAGTACCATTATCTGAGATGTTTGGTTATATGACTACACTTAGGTCTCTAACTCAAGGCCGAGCTTCTTATACTATGGAATTTTTGAAATATAACGAAGTGCCAAAGAATGTAGAGGAAAAGATTAAAGAAGAAAGAGGAACTGCGAAAACTAGAATCTAAACTTTATATAAAAAAACACCTCGCCGGAGCGGGGTGTTTTTATTTTTTATAGATGAACATACCATGGTGTGTTCATCTATAATTATTATCTTTGTTATCTTTCATATTATTGTCATTGCGAGCAGATCCTTCGTTTCACTCAAGATAAACTCCACAATACTATATTTATATCACTAAATCACATTGGTACTTTTTTAGAAAAAGTACCACAAAAATCGCGACAGTAAAAAATTTATAGTCGAAGCTAAAACTTCGTCCCGCTAATTTTCAAAACTCGAAACTTTTTTATTTGTATTGGTGAACAAGTTTCTCAAACATTGAAAATTTTGGGCGTAGACGACGCCCAATCACTAGGACTCCCGTTTCATCTTCTCCTTAAATTTTTAAATTGTCGCAGATTTATGAAGATATTTATTTATAAAATATATAAATAAATTCTATCATATGAAAAATTAAGTAGAAAAACTATAATAAATTAAGCGATTGTGAGTTGTCTGAGAACAAATTTTCCGCATGCCTGTCTGCCGGTAGGCAGGTTTGAACCATTTTCGATATATCCAGATAAATGAAAATGGTGAGTTCGGAAAATAGCGTAGAGTTATTATAGTTTTTCCTTAATTTTATCGTCGCTCGTAGTTTTTGGGTTACTTTTTGCTATCAAAAAGTGACGGGAAGAAAAAAAATGACGTTTGCGAGTTTTGCGGTACTTTTGCGGTCAAAAATGCCATAGAAATATTGCTAAAGAAAATGAGATTCTCATGATGACAATAAATTAAAAAACCTCTAAATTAACCCAAATTCGAACACTTCAACCCTAGTCTGAAGTGTTCAGTAAAAACCATAAAATTAAGCCAATTATCAGTTTTAGCTAAAAAACTTGATATATTCCCAGTTTTCCATTAGAATTAACCCATATCTTATAATTTTCCTAAAAATATGGAATCTATTCAAAAAGTGATCAATTTGATCAAAAAAACTGGGGATAAAGTCGTAATTTTAGACAAATCTGGTGATTTGGACTGCGTGATTATGAATATTAGTGATTATGAGAAATTAGTCTTCGGCAAGACCGAGGTTAAGGGCTTGACAGAAGACGAATTATTAGATAAAATAAATCGTGATATTGAAATCTGGAAAGACTCTCAGGAAAATGGACATTTGCCAATTGATCAACATGATTTTTCGCAAGAATTAGACAAAAATAGTGAACCATTAATTGATTATAATTTTAATGAAATGCCGCCGGTGGCTAGTAATCAAGATTTTTCTCTAAATTTAGATAATTCTGAAGAAGAAGACGAGGATCGCTATTACTTTGAACCAGTGGAATAACTGTAGATAATTAGACCCCTTGCAAAATTTATAGTTTTTGTTATAATAAGTAAACATTTTTGCTAAAAAGCAAAAAGTTTCGTTTTTAAACGATTTTTTAAATTTAAATAAATAAATAAGTGTTCGAGGCCTGGGTAAAACTCCCAGTAACGGAACCATTGTTGAATGGTTTTTGATCATAGGTTTCCACAATTTTGAGGAAAATTTTATAAAAATTTTCGAAGCTTAATAAATTAAGTAGAGATAATTTAAGAAAATTTAACCAAAATTTGGAAGCTTTGGCAAAAGAATTATTCAACTATGGTTTCGATGGTGAGGGTCTCGAGAAGGAATAAACTACAATGGCAGAAAATTTCGACAGAAGTAAGCCTCACGTAAATGTGGGCACAATCGGTCACGTTGACCATGGTAAGACTACTCTTACTGCGGCTATTTTGCAGGTGCTTAGCGCAAAAGGTTTAATTGCTCAAAACAAAACAGTTGACCAAATTGACGCTGCGCCAGAAGAAAGAGAAAGAGGTATTACTATTGCAACTGCTCACGTTGAGTACCAAACAGAGAATAGACACTATGCTCATGTTGACTGTCCTGGTCACGCTGACTATATTAAGAACATGATCACTGGTGCTGCGCAAATGGATGGTGCTATCTTGGTAGTTTCTGCTACAGACGGCCCAATGCCTCAGACCAAAGAACACATCTTGCTTTCAAATCAAGTTGGTGTTGGTCACATTGTGGTTTTCATTAACAAAGTAGATCAAGTTGATGATCCAGGATTAGTAGACCTAGTTGAAGAAGAAATCAGAGATCTATTAAAAAAATATGATTTTGATGGTGATAACGTTCCTGTTATTAGAGGTTCAGCTTTGAAAGCTTTACAAAACCCAAGTGGTCCAGATGGCGAACCAATTATGAAATTAATGGAAGCTTTGGACACTTATATTCCACAACCAGAAAGAGCAGTTGATAAACCATTCTTGATGCCTATCGAAGATATTTTCTCTATCGAAGGTCGTGGTACTGTAGTAACTGGTAGAATTGAAAGAGGTATTGTTAAATTAAATGAAGAAGTTGAAATCGTTGGTCTAGCACCGACTCAAAAAACAGTTATTACTGGTATTGAAATGTTTAACAAGAATTTAGATGAAGGTAGAGCTGGTGATAATGCTGGTATTTTGTTAAGAGGTGTTAAGAAAGATGATGTTGAAAGAGGTCAAGTTTTAGCTAAGACTGGTTCTATTACTCCTCATTCTGAG
This sequence comes from Candidatus Buchananbacteria bacterium CG10_big_fil_rev_8_21_14_0_10_33_19, assembly GCA_002773855.1. Taxonomy (GTDB): domain Bacteria; phylum Patescibacteriota; class Patescibacteriia; order 2-01-FULL-39-33; family 2-01-FULL-39-33; genus 2-01-FULL-39-33. Next base: position 81,170 of record PEZY01000012.1, read on the forward strand.
TTCGAAGCCGAAGTATATGTTTTGAGCAAAGATGAAGGTGGAAGACACAAGCCATTTTTCAAGGGTTATAAACCACAGTTCTACATCAGAACTACTGATGTAACTGGTGAAATTGAATTACCAGAAGGTACTGAAATGGTTATGCCTGGTGATACTGTAAGCTTAAAGATTAAATTAGGCAAAGAAGTGGCTATGGAAGACAAAATGAAATTCGCTATTCGTGAAGGTGGTCACACTGTTGGCGCTGGATCTGTAACCAAGATTATCAAATAAAACTATTTAGGTCAGGGGTTGAGGGCAGGCTCGCAAGAGCTTGCCACTCAGCATCCCGAAAATAGATTGAAATATAAAAAACATGGCAAGTACAAATAACGCAACCAAAGAAAACGATAAGACTCATCAAAGAATCAGGATCAAGATTAAAGCCTATGATCATAAGGTTATTGATAATTCTGCAAAGAAAATTATTGAGACTTGTGATAGAAATGGCATTAAGGTTGCTGGCCCAGTACCACTGCCGACCGAAAAAAAGAAGTATACAGTTAATCGATCGACTTTCGTACATAAGGACAGCCGTGAACAATTCGAAATGAGAATCCATAAAAGATTATTGGATATCATCGATCCAGATGCTAAAACAGTAGATGCCTTGATGAACTTAAACCTTCCTGCGGGCGTGAACATTGAGATTAAAATGTAAAAACGGTTTGTAGCTAGTAACTCGTAACTTGTAATTTTTAAGGGAAAGATTATAGCTTACGGTTTACTGGTTGCAAATTATAAAAACTGACAGTCATTTTCATAAATGGAAAAAGATCCCGAGTATATTTAGATAGTAGCTTCTAGGGGAAAACCTCCATCGGTGTAATTTTGATTGACAAGGAAAATAATAATATCTTAGTAAAAATTAGATTAATTAGGCAGGCTTATCATAAGCCCTTGCTATTTTGTAATCTGGTGTGTTAAGATATTGCCAGGTTTTTTTATTTAAAAGAAAAAAATTAAAGTAATGAAATTCATATTAGGTAAAAAATTAGAAATGACTCAAATCTTCCAAGAAAATGGAAGAGTTGTTCCTGTAACTGCAGTTTTGGCTGAGCCTAATATTGTTACCCAGATAAAAACTGAAGCTAAAGATAAGTATAGTGCTGTTCAAGTTGGATTTGGTTTCAATAAGAATCTTAAAAAACCACAAGTTGGTCACCTAAAAGGTTTAACTTCTGTTAGGACTTTGAAAGAATTTAGAGTAAATTCTAGTGAAGTGGAAAAAGTTAAAACTGGTGATCAAATTACTGTTGCTGTTTTTGCGGCTAATGATGAAGTTAGAGTAACCGGTACTTCTAAAGGCCGTGGTTACCAGGGTGTGGTTAAAAGACATGGTTTTCATGGTAGTCCAGCTTCTCATGGTCATAAAGATCAATTGAGAAAAGGTGGTTCTATTGGTGCTACTGATCCAGCAAGAGTATTTAAAGGTAAGAAAATGGCTGGTCGTATGGGTAATGATCAAATTAGTATTTCTGGTTTGAGTATAGTTGATATTGATAAAGAAAAAAATATTTTATATATTAAGGGCGCTGTGCCGGGAGCTAGAAATAGCTTATTGGTTATTAGTGGTCCTGGTGAAATGGATTTAACTGTAGCTAAACCAGAAATAAAAACAGAAGTTGTTGCAGAAAAAGTAGAAAGCACAGCTGTTGAGTCAGAAATTGTGGACACTAAAGTTGAAGAGACACCTGCTGTAGAAACTACAGAAGCTAAACCAGAAGTAGCTGAAGTTGTAGAAACTAAAACTGAAGAAAATAAATAATATGAAGATATCAGTTTACAATTCAAGTGTTGAAAAGTCTAAAGACATTGAAATCAGTCAACGAATTTTTGGGGTTAAACCAAAGACCGAGGTGATTCATCAAGTAGTTATCGCTCAACAAGCTAATGCTAGACAAGTTTTAGCTGATACCAAGGATAAAAGTGAAGTTCGTGGTGGTGGTAAAAAGCCATGGCGACAAAAAGGTACTGGTCGGGCTAGACACGGATCTATTCGTTCTCCATTGTGGAGAGGTGGTGGTGTCACTTTTGGTCCAACTAAGAATCGAAACTTTAGCAAAGGTATTAATAAAAAGCAGAGACAATTAGCCATGGCGATGTGCTTATCTAATAAGGTTTCTGAAAATTCATTCTTGGTTTTTGAAAACATTGAATTAGCTAGTGGTAAGACTAAAGATTTGAAGGATTGGATTGCTACTATTAAATCAAAAGTTGCTGATGTTAAAGATAATAAAAAGTTTTTATTAGTACTTGATAAAAGTGATGATAAGATAAATAGAGCGGTTAATAATTTAGATAAAGTTGATGTTATTTTGGCGGATAGTTTAAATTGTGTTGACATTCTAAACCACGATACTATGCTAGCTTCTGAGAAAGCAGTTATCAAAATCGACCAACATTATAAACAGGTTAGTATAAAAAGAAGTCAGGCTACTGTAGCAAAAGAAAAAGCAGTTAAAGCTAAAAAATAAAATACATATTTAGATAGAAAGTTATGAGCATTTTCGATAAATTTACAAAGAAAACTGATGATCAGTCTGCAATCGCAGAGGAAGTGGTTTCTAAGCCAGAAACTGCTAAGGTTGATATTGCTAAAAAAGATGCTGATAATAAGAAAGAAGTTAAAAATGATGTTACAGTTAAAATTGTTAAAAAGACTTATGGTATTTTAGTTAAGCCACTTATTACCGAAAAGGCAGCTAATTTGGCTCAACTTAATCAATATGTATTTGCAGTAGCTAATAAGGCTAACAAAATTCAGATTTCTCAGGCTATTGAAGCTAGATATGGTATTAAACCAGTTAGCGTTAATGTATTAAATAATTCAGGTAAAACTGTAAGGCGTGGTCGAGATACTGGTCGAACTAAAGATTGGCGCAAGGCTATCGTTACTTTACCTGCTGGTAAAACTATTCAGATTCACGAAGGAGTATAAATTAAAAAAATATGGCAATAAAAGTCTACAAACCAACTACCCCAGCTAGACGTCACACTTCTGTATTAATGAGTGACGACGTTACCACCAGCAAACCTCATAAGAGGTTGATTGTTTCTGGTAAAAATATGGCTGGTCGTAATAACCAAGGCAAGATTACTGTTAGACATCAAGGTGGTGGTAGCAGAAAGAAAGTTAGAGTTATTGATTATAAAAGAGACAAGTTTGATATTCCAGCAACTGTAGCTACTATTGAATATGATCCAAATCGAAATTCTAGAATTGCTTTACTTAATTATGCTGATGGTGAAAAAAGATATATTATTGCTCCAGTTGATTTAAAAGTTGGTGATAAAATACTTAGCTCTCAGAAGTTGATTGAATTAAAAGTTGGTAATACTATGCCTCTTGAGGTTGTGCCTCCTGGTATGTTTGTATATAATGTGGAGATGACCCCAGGCAAAGGCGGCCAATTAGCTAGAAGTGCTGGTAATAATATTTCTTTGATGGGTATTGATAGCGGCAACGCTCAGCTTAAAATGCCTTCTGGTGAAGTAAGACTGGTATCAGAAAAATGTTTGGCCACCATTGGTTCGGTCAGCAATCCAGATTTTAAAAATATTAGATGGGGCAAGGCTGGTAGATTAAGAAGAAAAGGTGTTAGACCCACTGTTCGTGGTAAAGCCATGAATCCAGTAGATCATCCTCATGGTGGTGGTGAAGGTAGTAACCCAATTGGTTTGAAAAATCCAAAGACTCCATGGGGTAAGCCAGCATTAGGTGTTAAAACCAGAAAACATGGAAAGAAATCAGACGATTTGATTATTTCCAGAAGAAATACTAAAAAGAGAAAGAAAAAATAAAAAATTATGTCCAGAAGTTTAAAAAAAGGTCCTTACGTTGATCCAAAATTATTGAAGAAAATGGCCAAAATCCAAAAAGGAGAAAAGGTTGTGATCAAGACTTGGTCTAGAAAATGTTCTATTACTCCAGAAATGGTTGGGTTTACTTTTGGTGTTCATAATGGCAAAGATCATATTCCAGTGTTAGTTGTAGAAAATATGGTTGGACATAAATTAGGTGAATTTTCACCGACTAAGAAATTTATCAAACATGGTGGTAAAATTCAGAAAACCTTAGAAGCTGGTAAAAAGAAATAAGTAAAAAAGAAATAAAATAATATGGAAGTTAGAGCTAAAGCAAAATTTATAAGAATTTCTCCAAAGAAAGTTAGATTACTGGCTGATTTAGTCCGTGGTTTAGACGTGGAAGAAGCTTTGGTTCAATTACAATTTAATAAAAAAGGTGCGTCACTACCGGTAGCTAAATTAGTAAAATCTGCAGTAGCTAATGCTGAAGAAAATGAAGATTTAAAAAGAAACAATCTTTTTGTAAAAGAAATTAGCGTAGATGGTGGCCCAAGTTTAAAACGTTGGATGCCAAAAGCGATGGGTAGAGCAACACCTTTAATTAAAAGATCTTCTCATATTACTGTAGTTTTATCAGAAAAAGTACCAACTACTAAGAAAGAAAAGAAAGAAGTTTCTAAGGATGATATTATCAATATTGAAGATTTAGGCAAGATTGGTCATGATGACAAAAAAGAAGATAAGAAGTCAGATTCTGGTAGTAAAAAAAGTGGCAGCACAAGTAAAAAAGTAACTAATAAAATTTTTAATAGAAGAACTGGTAGCTAATAAATAAGCAAGTAGTGAGTAGTGAGTAGTGAATAAAAGTAAAATATTTTTATTAACCACTCACTACCGACTACAAACTAATATATAGATATGGGACAAAAAGTTCATCCAAAAGCATTTAGATTAAAAATCAATAAGACTTGGGATTCCAAGTGGTTTTCTGATCGAGATTTTCCAAAACTTTTGGAACATGATATAAAAATTAGAAGATTTATTGTTAAGAAATTTAAACCAGCTGGTGTTTCTAAGGTAGATATCGAAAGATCAAATAATGGCATTAGTATTAATGTTCGTTGTGCTAAGCCCGGTATTGTTATCGGTCGAGGCGGTCAAGGCGCTGAAGACTTGAAAAAGGAAATTCATAACAAATTTATGAAAGATGCTTTTTCTCGTAAGAAGGGTCTAAAGAGTATTAATATTAATATCATTGAAGTTGAAAATCCTAGTTTGGATTCCGCAGTTATCGCTCAACAGGTTATTGCTGATTTGGAAAAAAGAATTCCATTTAGACGAGCAGTTAAGCAGGCTATGAGTAGATCCGAAAAGGCTGGTGCTCAAGGTATTAAGGTTATTGTTTCTGGAAGATTAAATGGTGCAGAAATTGCTAGAAAAGAAACTTTTTCCAGCGGTAAAGTACCTCTTCACACCTTGCGGGCTGATATTGATTATAGTCGTGATGCGGCTATGACTATCTATGGAAAAATCGGCGTTAAGGTTTGGATTTATCGTGGTGAAGTGTTTAATTATGATACTAATCCAGAACCAGTTAGTAAGCCAGAAGTGGCTAAGAGATTAAAATAAAGAAAAGTTATGACTTTAGCACCAAAGAAATTAAAAATGAGAAAACCACATCGTCCAGATGTTAGAGGTGTTGCCGGCCGCAATAATGCTATTGCTTTTGGTAAGTTTGGCCTTAAAGCAACAACCGGTGGTTGGGTTAGTGCTGCTCAAATTGAAGCTTCTAGAAGAGTTATTACTAAATTTCTTAAACGTGGTGGTAAGATTTGGATTAGAATTTTTCCACATAGACCAATTACTGAAAAAGGTACTCAAGCAACTATGGGTGGTGGTAAGGGTGCACCTGGTTATTATGTAGCAGTGGTTAAGCCAGGAACTATGATTTTTGAAATCGAAGGTATTAGTGAGGCAGATGCTAGACAAGCTATGAAATTAACTAGTTATAAATTACCAGTTAAAACAACATTTATAGTCAAGGATTAATAATATGGATATTAAAGAAATTAAAAATAAACCAGCTTCTGAATTACACCATTTACTTGATGAGCTTAGAAAGAAATTGGATGAATTAAACTTCAAGGTTTCTCAAAATCAAGTAAAGAATATTAGAGAAATCAGAGTAATTAAGAAAGATATCGCCAAAGTAATGACTGTTTTAGGCGAAAATAAAAAAGTAAAATAATACATCACAATAACTGACTTATATGGATAATGAAAAGAAGACAATTAAAAGAAAGCTTAAGGGCGAGGTAGTTTCTAATAAAATGGAAAAGACTGTCGTGGTTAAGGTTGATCGATTTAAGCTTCATCCAACATATCAAAAAAGATATAGAGTTAGTAAAAAGTATAAAGCTCATGATCCTAAAAATCAATGTAAAGTTGGTGATACAGTAGAAATTATTGAATCAAAGCCAATCAGCAAGGATAAAAGATGGAAAGTGGTTTATCAGAATAATTAAATAATCTAAGTTTGGTAGTAAGTAGGGTACAGAATATTTCTAAGGTTGAATTAAGCTGTAATCTGCCTACTACAAACTAATATAAAATATATGGTTCAATCAGAATCAATGCTAAAATCAGCAGACAACACCGGTGCCAAGAAATTAAAGGTTATCACTGTTTTAGGTGGCTACAAAAAAAGATATGCTAGCCTAGGTGATGTAGTAACTGCAACTGTTAAAGAGGCAGCACCTCACAGTATGGTTAAAAAGAGTGATGTTGTGCATGCTGTTATAGTTAGAACTAAAAAAGAAGTTAGAAGACCTGATGGTTCTTATATTAGATTTGATGATAACGCGGTAGTGATTATTGATATGAAGAATAAAGATATGAAAGGGACTCGAGTATTTGGTCCAGTAGCTAGAGAATTAAGAAATTTAGGTTATCAGAAAATTATTAGTTTAGCACCAGAAGTATTATAAAACAATAAATTTATGAAAATAAAAACAGGCGACAAAGTAAAAATGATGTCCGGTAAGGACAAGGGCAAAATCGGTAAAGTTTTGCAGGTTTTTATAAATGAAGATAGAGTTGTAGTGGAAGGTCTTAATTTGATGATTAAACACCAAAAAGCTAAAAAGCAAGGTGAAAAAGGTCAACGAATTCAGTTTCCATCACCTGTTAATGCTTCTAATGTAGCTTTAATTTGTCCTAAGTGTGGTAAAGATACTAGAATCGGATCAGAGAGAATTGTATCTGCCGATAAATCTAAGACTATTAAGAATAGAGTTTGTAAAAAGTGTAAAGAAGTTATATAAAATATTTATGAAATCAATATTATATCAAAAATATCAAACTGAATCAGTACCTGCTCTAAAGGAAAAGTTTGGTTATAAAAATATTAATGCCGTACCTAAAATTGAAAAGGTAAGTGTTAATATTGGTATAAACGCTAGAAATACTGAAAGTAACTATGTTGACAATGTTGAAAGTATTGTTACTAGAATTACCGGCCAAAAGCCAGTTAAAACCAAAGCTAAGAAAGCGATTTCAGCTTTTAAAATTAGAGAAGGCATGGTGGTTGGTGTTAAGGCTACCTTAAGAGGCCAGATGATGTATGATTTTTTAGATAAATTAGTGTTAGTAGCTGTGCCTAGAATCAGAGATTTTAGAGGTTTGGATATTAAGAATATTGATAATACAGGTAATTTAACCTTGGGTTTGAAAGAATATAATGTTTTTCCAGAAATCTTGCCTGATGAGGTTGAAAGAAATTACGGTTTGGAAATTTCTATAACCACTTCTGCTAAGAATTACGAAGAAGGTTTAGAATTATTTAAAACATTGGGATTCCCATTTAAGAAACAATAGATTTACAGATATGGCAACTAAAGCACAAATCGCAAGATCAAATAAAACACCAAAAGAGTCAACTCGATCAGTTAATCGTTGTTGGCGTTGTGGTAGAAGACATGGTTATATGAGAAAATTCAACTTATGTAGAATTTGCTTTAGAGAATTGGCTACCAATGGTCAGATTCCGGGGATTACTAAATCATCTTGGTAATTAATTATAAGATAAAAATAATTTTTAATATTGAAATATGACAGATCCAATTGCTGACATGCTAACTAGAATCAGAAATGCCTCTGCTGTGAAAAAAAAGCAGGTATATATTCCATTTTCCAAAATAAAATTGGAAATTCTTAAGATTTTAAAATCTGAAGGATTTATTTCTGGTTTCGAAGAAATTAAGCCAGGATCAGCCGATTTAAAATTTGGTGGAATTAATGTTGATTTAAAGTATATTGACGGTAAGTCTGCTATTGAAAATATTCAAAAAGTTTCTAAACCAGGCAGAAGAATTTATGCTACTAGTGAAAATTTACCAAATGTTTTAAATAATATTGGTATCGCTATTGTATCAACATCTGCTGGCGTGATGACCAACAAAAAAGCTAGAAAGCTAAAGTTGGGTGGAGAAATAATTTGCGAAATTTACTAATACTATGAGCAGAATCGGAAAAAAACAAATTGAAATCCCAAACGGCGTTGAAGTTAAAGTTGAAAACGGAGTTATTTCTGTTAAGGGTCCAAAAGGATTATTAAATCAAGAATTACATCCAGTAGTTTCTTTAGAAATTAACGGTAATGTTGCTAATGTAAAAGTTCAAGATGAAAATAATAAATCACAGAGATCACTTTGGGGATTATTTGCTAGCTTGGTTATTAATATGATTACTGGCGTAACTGAAGGTTTTTCTAAGAAGTTAGAGATTAATGGTGTTGGTTTTAAAGCTAATGCTACCGGCAAGAAATTGATTTTGAATGTTGGTTTTTCTCATCCAGTAGAATATGATGCTCCAGAAGGTATTGAAATAAAAACTGAAGGTAATGCAATTACTATCTCTGGTATTGATAAACAAGCTGTTGGTGAAGTAGCTGCCCAGATTAGAAAAATAAAAAAACCAGAACCTTATAAAGGTAAGGGTATTAAATATGCTGATGAGGTTATTAGAAAGAAAGCTGGAAAAGCGGCTGGTAAAGAATAAATTAATTGAAGTTTAAGTATAAATATGAAAAAGTCACAGAAAATAAAAAATGAGGCTAGAGCAAGAAGACAAAGAAGAGTCCGGGCTAAAGTGTCTGGTACTGCTACTTGTCCAAGGCTTTCAATTTATCGAAGTTTAAACCATGTTTACGCTCAGCTTATTGATGATCAAAACGGCAAAACTATTGTTAGTGCTAGAGATTCAGAAGTTAAAGATGTCAAAACTAAGATGGAAAAGGCTACTGCTGTAGGTAAATTAATTGCTGAAAAGGCAGCTACTAAGAAAATTGAAAAAGCTGTTTTTGATAGAGGCATGTTTAAGTATCATGGCCGCGTAAAGGCTGTGGCTGACGGTGCTAGAGAAGCCGGATTAACAATATAAATAATTTAAGTAAGTAGGGAGTAGTAAGTAGTAAGTGTGGATTATAAAAATAATTCTACAATCTACCACCTACTGCCTACCACCTAATAATAATATGGCAGAAAAAGATACCAACAAAAAAAGAATAAGACCAAAGAAAGAGCAACCTGAATTTGATCAGCAGATTGTTGATTTAGCTCGTGTTACTAGAGTTATGGCCGGCGGAAAAAGAATGCGTTTTAGAGCTTGTGTTGTAATTGGTGATAAAAAGGGCAGAGTTGGTGTTGGTCTAGCCAAAGGTAAAGATGTGTCACTAGCTGTATCAAAAGCTGTTGCTAAAGCTGAAAAGAATTTAGTTAAAGTTAATATTGTTGACGGCACTATTCCCCACGAAATTTACATTAAATTGGGTGCGGCCAAGATATTACTTAAGCCAGCGCCAGAAGGTACTGGTATTATTTCTGGTGGTGCAGTTCGAATTGTTTTAGAATTGGCTGGCATCAAGAACGTAGTTTCTAAGATTATGGGTACTAATAACAAGGTTAATAATGTTGATGCTACTATTAAAGCTTTGACTATGCTAAGAAAAGTTGATAGAAAGGCTAAAAAAGATAATGCTAAGGAAGTTATCAAACCAGAAGTTGTAAAAGCTGAAGAAACTAAAGCAGATAAAAAAGATATTAGTCAAAAAGAAAATAAAAAATAATTAGTTAGATAGTAGTGAGTAGGAATTTAAAAAAAATTCTACAACCTACAACCTACAACCTAATAATAATATGAATTTAACTTTATCAAATTTAAAACCAGCTAAAGGTTCTACTAAAAGAAGAAAGAGAGTTGGTCGTGGTGGTAAACGTGGTACCTACTCAGGTAAGGGTTTGAAAGGCCAAAAAGCTCGAAGCGGTGTTTCTGGTTTAAAAGCCTTGGGTTTCAAGCAAACTTTACAGAGAACTCCAAAATTGCGTGGCTTTAAAAGCTTGAAAGCTAAAATGGCCATTGTTAATTTATCTGATTTAGATAAGCTATTTAAAGATGGCGATAAAATTGCCCCAAAAGATCTAATTAAAGCCGGTTTAATTGAATCAGCTAAGAGTGGTGTAAAAGTTTTAGGCTTTGGTCAATTATCTAAAAAACTAGAGGTGACTGTTAATGCTTTCTCAAACTCAGCCAAAGAAGCCATCGAAAAAGCTGGTGGTAAAGCAGAAATTATTGTAAAATAGATTTTGCTCTCAGATTTAAAAAATAAATTTGATTTAAGTTTTAAATCTGCCTTATCTATAAACTAAACTATCTAAAATATGTGGAAAAAAATCATCCAAATTTGGAAGATTCGTGACCTGAGAAACAGCATTCTGTTTGTTATGGGAATGTTAATTATTTTTAGAATAGCTGCTCATATTCCTATTCCTGGAGTTGATAGTGTGGCTCTTAAAAGTCTTTTTGATAGCAATCAATTGCTTGGATTAATGAATGTATTTTCCGGTGGTAGTATGGAAAATTTTTCTATAGTATTATTGGGCATTGCTCCATATATTACTGCCTCTATTATTTTTCAGTTACTGACTATGGTAGTGCCTAAGTTAGAAGAACTTTCTAAAGAGGGTGAATATGGTCGACAAAAAATTAATCAGTGGACTAGATGGCTAACAGTGCCACTAGCTTTTTTTCAATCATTTGCGACCATTAGTTTACTGCGACAATCAGCGGTTAACGTTTTGCCAAATTATAGTTCTTGGGAAGTATTTACCGCTATGATAACAATTACTGCTGGTACTGTGTTTTTGATGTGGATTGGTGAACTTATATCTGAAAAGCATATTGGTAATGGTATTTCACTATTGATTTTTGCTGGTATCGTATCTGGTTTACCAGGTAGCGTTGGCAGTACTTTGTACACTTATGATCAGGCTCAAATTATTAATATGGTTATTTTTGCTTTGATTTCTCTAGTGACTATTGTTGGGGTGGTTATTATTACTGAAGGTCAAAGAAATATTCCAGTTTCTTATGCTCGAAAAGTAAGAGGTAATAAAGTATATGGTGGAGTGGATACTCATTTGCCACTTCGAGTAAATCAAGCTGGGGTGATTCCAATTATTTTTGCAATTGCGATAATTATGTTCCCGCCACTGATCGCTCAATTATTTATTCGAGTGAAAACAGTTTGGATTGCCAATGCCGCTGAATGGGTAATTCAAATTTTCCAAAATCAATTGTTCTACGGCATCTCTTATTTTGTGATGGTTGTAGCCTTTACTTATTTTTATACCGCGGTTATTTTCCACCCAGATCAAATTGCCGAAAATTTACAAAAACAAGGTGGCTTTGTACCGGGTATTAGACCAGGTAAAAATACGGCGGCTTATTTACAAAAAATCGTGACGCGTATTGTGTTTACTGGCGCTTTATTTTTAGGTATTATTGCAGTTTTACCATTGATTACAGCGCAGATTACTAATACTCAATCATTAGTCGTGGGTGGTACTAGTCTACTGATTGTAGTATCTGTAGTGATTGAAATGTTTGGTCAAATTAATTCTCAGTTATCAATGAGAGATTACGAAGAAATATAAAATTAAGATAAGAGCATTATAACTATTTTAAAAACACGGTTCTTCCGTGTTTTTAATTTTTGTGGTATAATAAAGTTATCAATTACTAATCATAAAATAATTTATGAAGAAAAAATTATTTATTTACTCTCTAGTATCTTTTGGAGCAATTATTGCTTCTTTAGCGCTAATTTCTCAATCTGCTTTAGCTGTTTATACTCCAGCCGAAGGAGATTTAGTTAAACTATCAAATGATTCCGCTATCTATTATGTAAACGGTAGTGGTCAAAGAAGGCTTTTTGTTAATGCTCCAACATTTTGGTCTTGGCATAGCGGTACATGGAGTGATCAAAACATTAAAACAATCACTCAACCTGATTTTGACGGGTTATCTGCAGGGGAAAACATGGCGATTAGGCCCGGAACAAATTTAATCAAATTCCAAAACAGCGATATTATGTACGCTGTTACTCCAGGTAATAAATTATGTAAGGCCACGGCTAATTATGGTGATAATTGGCGTGATAGATTAGTTACCATACAAAATAGTTTTGAAAGTAACTATCTCAATGATGATACTTGTAGAGTAGATGTTGATACTAAATTACCAAATGCTACTATTCTTCAATATAACGGTTCTAACCAAAAGTATTATATTGAAGATGGCGTTAAAAGACTTTTAACTGATAATGGCTTTAATCTTAATAAATTTCAAGATAAATTTGTGGTTAAAAATGTCCCTCAGTCGATGACCTTCAACAGTGATGTCTCACGACCATTAGATGATAAAGAATTTTGGATTAATGATAATATTTTAGATTTAGAAGTAGGCGATTTTTTTTACCAATCATCTGATTCATTTAATACCCAAGCTAATTTTATTGTGGAAATAACTCAGGAAAATGATCTAAGTCAAAACATTGGGATTGATTTATACATTGATGGTAGTTTAGTAAAGAGTATTGATAGATTAGCTCATAAAGCAGAGCAATATTCGATTATCTGGGATAACCCAACTATTGGTGAACATGTTTGTAAGGTTGTAATCGATAGTAAAGATCAAGTAGATGAATCTAACGAAAATAATAATACTAAACAGTCTAATTGCATTGTTACCAAAGGGCAATAATAAAGATATAAGACTATAATTTATGAAAAAAATATTGGTCATTGTTATATTATCAATCATTACTTCTTTAGTGCTAATTTCTCAATCTGCTTTAGCTGTTTATGCACCAACTGAAGGTGATTTAGTTAAATTGTCATATGATTCAGCTATTTATTATGTAAATAGTGCTGGCGAAAGACGCTTGTTTGTGAATGCCCCAACTTTTTGGTCTTGGTATAGTGGTTCTTGGAGTGACCAAAACATTAAAACCATTACCCAGTCCGAATTTGATGGATTGACTGTTGGTAAAAATATGGCAGTGCGACCAGGTACTAATTTGATTAAATTCCAAAATAGTAATAATTTATACGTCGTAATACCTGGTAATAAATTATGTAAAGCCACTACTGGTTATGGGGATAATTGGCGTGATAGACTAGTGACTATTCAAAATAGTTTTGAAAATAATTATACTGTTGATATTAATTGTCATGTTGACGCTGGTGATAAGCTACCAGATGGTACGGTTTTTAGAATTAGTAGTCCCGGACAGTTATTTTATGTGGAAAATGGTAAGGCTAGAATAATTCAAGACACAATTGGTGATGATGCTTTTATTAAAAATCGTTTTCAACATAAGTTTGTAGTCAAAAATGTGCCACAGTCAATGTTTGAGATAGATATTCAAAATACGGTAGCAAATAAAGAATTTTGGATTGATGATATTGACAATAATTCAGATATTTTTTCTGAAGCCTATGGTAGTTTTAGTCTTTATTTACAGTGTTTAAAAAATTATGATAAAACTTGTTTGAGAGATTTGGCAGCTAAAGCGTCACTAGACGAATTTAATACTGAGTTAGATTCAGTAAATTTTCAACAATTAGCTGATTTTGAATATAGTGTTTTAAATGTTTATGAAAAATCAATGTTCGTTAATAATTGGTTTGATAATCATCAATTAATAATGAATGCCGATGTTCAGAAAGACATTGCAGATGATCAGGTTACGTATAAAATGAGAAGTTTAAAATTCATAAAAGAAGATAATAAATGGAAATTAATTGGAGCTAGTGATATCATTATTGGCTGGTTTACTGATATAGAAGCTCAAGATAGAATTCGTGATACTGATAAAGACGGTTTGACTGATTTTAATGAAAGATGTGAATCAGGATTTTCAAATTGTATAAAAACAGATCCACTGGATAGAGATAGTGATGATGATGGTTGGTGGGACGGTATTGAAAAATCTGTTCAAACTGATCCTAATAATGCTAATAGTAAACCGTAACAATCTATTCATAAAGCTCCAAAATTTGGGGCTTTTTTTATTCTGCAAAATAGGTTAAAATTAAGCTAAAGCTAGTTATTATGATGAAAAAAAATAGCAAACCATTTGAAATTATTCTGTTTGGCCCACCAGTTTCTGGTAAGGGTACTCAGGCCAAGCTGTTGGCCACAGTTTTAAATATCCCGCATATTTCGGCTGGTCATTTGTTGCGTTTAGCTGAAGAGGATAAATCAAATCCTTATCACAAACAAATTTCTGACTTAATTGATAATGGTCAATTAGTGCCTAGTGAGATTGTTAATCAAATGGTGAAAAAGCGTCTAGCTAAGACCGATTGTGTCAAAGGTTATGTTCTAGATGGCTATCCTCGAACATTTGATCAAGTGGCGGTTTTGGAACAGATTGCTGGCATAGATTATGTGTTTTTAATTGATGTTAGTGATAAAATAGTGAAAGCTAGAATTACTGGTCGGCGTATTTGTCAGAATAATCATCAGTGGAATTTACAAAGCTCACCACCACGGGTTAGAGGTATTTGTGATATCTGTGGTGGAAAAATTAGCATTAGAAAAGATGATAGTTTGGACAAAATAAAAAAGCGATTAAAAATTTATCATGAACATGTTAATCCAATTATCAAATATTATAAAAAGCAAAAAAAGCTTATTACCATAAATGGTGATCAACATATTGAGGATGTGTTTCAAGATATCGTTAAATATATAATTGGCGAAATTAGAAAATAATAATTATTATGATTAGATTAAAAACTAAAGAAGATATCGAAAAATTAAAACGTGGCGGTAAGATTTTATCAGCAGTTTTAGATGAAGTTGAAAAGGTGATTAAACCTGGTATTACCACTCAATCACTAACAGATTTAGCTGAAAAAATTATTATAGAGGCTGGTGGCCGACCAAGTTTTAAGGGTTACAAAGCGGCTTGGGCCGATGGTGTTTATCCGGCAGCTTTGTGTGTGTCCATAAATGAAGAAGTGGTTCATGGCATACCAGCGCCTAATCGAGTGATTAAAGAAGGTGATATTGTGGGTATTGATTGTGGTTTAGAATATGAAGGCAGATATACTGATATGGCTCGAACTATTATAGTGGGCAAAGTGAAACCCGGTCTAAAAAAATTAGTTTCAGTGACCCAAGAGTCTTTAATGAAGGGCATAAAACAAGTTAAGCCAGGTAACAAGATTTCCGATATTTCACGGGCGATTGAAGAGCATGTTAAAAAACATGAGTTTTCAGTAGTCAGACAATTGGTAGGTCATGGTGTGGGTTTTAGTGCTCATGAAGATCCACAAATTCCTAATTTTGTTGATAGAAGTTTACCAGATGTAGTTTTAAAAGCTGGTATGGTTATAGCGATTGAACCAATGGTTAATGTCGGTGGCGCTGAAGTGGATAGTCTAGAAGATGGTTGGACAATTGTCACCCATGATAGTAGTATTTCAGCTCATTTTGAGCATACCGTAGCGGTAACCGAAGATGGTTATGAGATAATTACCAAATAAATTTATGAAATTATTAGGCTTGGATTATGGTGAATCTAAAATTGGCTTAGCTATTGGTGACATTGAAAGTGGTGTCGCTACTCCTTTTGGGGTGATTAAAAATTTAGGCACTAATAATGCTATAGATGAAATAAAAAAACTTTGTGATCACGAGCGAATAGAAAAAATTGTTATTGGTGTGCCAGTTAATCCTAATACTTTGGACTCCGAACCAATCAGAAGAGTAGAAGGTTTTATAGCGAAGTTAAAAGATAAAACTGGCTTAGAAATTATCGGTCGGGATGAAAGATTTTCGACTCAGGAGGCTCAAAAATTAATTAGCAAGAATAAGTCTAAAGATGATGATATATCAGCTATGCTTATTTTACAAAATTATTTTGATTCTGCTAGTAAATAAATGTCGACCTACGTCACACACGCTGTAGTCTTAAATAAGGATAATTACAAAGACTATGATGTAAAATTTATTGTTTACACCCCAGATTATGGCAAGATAGTAATAATTGCTAAGGGTGCTAAAAAAATAACCTCCAAACTTAATTCTCATTTGGAGTTTTTTTCTGTGACCAAGGTGATGATCGCCAAAGGGGCGGTTGTTAATCGATTAGCGGGTGCTCAGATAGTCGAAGCTCATAAAAATATCGTTCGAGATAATCATAAAACCATTATTGCTTTGTATTTTTTGGAGGTAATAAATTTATTAGTTAAATATGATTTTGAGGATGATTTTATTTTTGAAATTATAGTGAAGTTTTTAAGTTCAATTAATATTAATCAAAATAGACAAGAGGATTTACTCTTATTAAATAAAAGTTTGTTTGAATTATTAGATCATTTGGGCTATCGTCCAGAAATAAAATCCAATAAACAGAAAGGGTTAATAGCTCAGTTTAATAAAGTTATTATGGAAATATCGGATAAAGAGGTAAAAAGTTATGATATGTTGTCTAAATTGTTTGATTAGCAAAAATAAAACTACTCTTGATGAGTAGTTAAAATATTTTTGTATTTTTATTATTTACGGCCGTAATCCTGATAGCTAGTGCTAATTAGGAAATTACCTCCAAACGTATCGGTTACGGTAATGAGAATATTTTCATCATTGTTGGCGGCATTATAGCAATCACCAATAGCGCTTTCTGAAAAATCTCCAAAGCCATATTCTGTACAAAATTCTTCAATTATAGTTTTAAGCTGTTCCATAGAACAGCTACCATTAGAATTTAATTGAAAGTTTTCAGTATTATAACTGCTTAAAGCCGTTTGTTCGGCATTGTGTTGAAGAACATATAAATCATTTCCATCGTATTTTGGCATGGAAATTGACTCGGTTGACGACTTGAGTTTATTGGCAATAAAAACTTCCAAACTTTGATGTACCGGTAGTAGATTGGTTAAATATTCTTCAACAGTCTTGGCTTGTTCATCAGTTAATTCATGAAACATTAAAGCTATACCGGTAATTTCATTTAAATCACAAATTGGTTTTGGTCGATTGAAAGAATTATCCAATATGTCAAAAGCATGAATAGCCACACCAGTGCCATAGCCGCGCTCTTTTCGGAGTTTGAGAAGTGACAATAGTGTTCGGATAACTCGATATATTCTAGTATTATGTAAATTTTTACAACCACTTTCCATACTATCTTTTAAGTGTTGGATAATATCAAATTTAGTTTCTGTCATGATTATTGTCTCCGTTGTTTTGTTTTTTTATTAACAAATCCAAAAGACTAAATGGTTGATAAGAGATACTAATCCAGGTATTAAACGTGTCACTAGAATTTGATTGAGAAATAGTGATCAGCATGGTCTGTCCGAATTTCTCACTTTTGTAACCAGATGTGGTTTGGATAAAAGTTTCAAAACCTTTTAGCCAACAAAATCTTTTGATGATTAGTAGGATGGCTTCTAGGTCAATGAATTCAGCGCACCTTATTTCGAAGCTTTCTTTCCGATCATCACATCGTAGATTTGGTGTGGTCTCCTTTACTTTAAATAATTGGGTGACTATAAATTCTTGTAGTGTTAAGCTTTGAATATTATTAAAAACTGTTTCGACAATTGTGTCAGAAACATGTTTCATACAAGACACTAATTAATCTCCTTAGTTGGTAAAAAGAACATAAACCGTCAATGGTTAGTCATTAAATTATCATAAAATTGATAAAATGTCAAGGTTGACGTAATATGGATATTTACCTATAATTAATTTATAAAACCTATTAAAACCGTTGTCAGCCTGTCTGATAAAGCTTTATTAACACTAGAGCGAGGTATGAGAAGAACGTCTTTGGACTATTAGACCTCATCGGGTAAGCCCGTTATAGCAGGCATTAAGACAGGTTGCTTACTACAGCCTTAAACTCAAGATGGTACCGCCTGCAAGGGCTCTTGAAACCATGCTTGGGTTTTTATTTTTCAAATTAATTTTAAATATATGTTACGAACACATACTTGCGGTGAATTAACTAAAAGTGATGAGGGTAAAGAAGTTACTCTAGCTGGTTGGGTGCACAGTCGACGTGATCATGGCGGTATTATTTTTATTGATTTACGTGATCGTTATGGTTTAACTCAGGTGACTTTTGATCCAGAAACTAGTAAAGAATCTACAGTCATAGCCGATCAGGTCAGAAGTGAATGGGTGATACAGGTGACTGGTAAAGTAATGATTAGACCAGATAAAATGATCAATGATAAAATTCCGACTGGTAGTATTGAAATTGATGCTAAAAGTGTTAAGATTTTAAATAAATCAAAAACTCCGCCATTTGAAATTAATGAAGAAAAAGGTTCTGAAGCTGGTGAAAATATTCGTTTAAAATATCGATTTATTGATTTACGACGACCAAAGTTACAAGAGATGTTAAAGGTTAGAGATGAATTAATTATTCATATTAGAAATTATTTTCATGAGAAAAATTTTCGGGAGGTTCAAACGCCAATTTTAGCAAACTCTTCACCAGAAGGAGCTCGTGACTGGCTGGTACCATCTCGGCTTTATCCTGGTAAATTTTACGCCCTACCTCAAGCGCCACAACAGTTCAAGCAATTGTTAATGGTGGCTGGTGTTGATAGATATTTTCAAATTGCACCATGTTTTCGTGATGAAGATCCAAGGAGCGATAGACACTTTGGCGAATTCTATCAATTAGATATGGAAATGAGCTTTGTGGAGCAGGATGATATTTTTCAGGTAATGGAACCATTAATGATAGAATTAACCGAAAAATTTAGTCATAAGAAAATTGTTAATCTAGCTGATAATGGTCGTTTCATTCAAATACCTTGGGCTGAGTCCATGAATAGGTTTGGTACTGATAAGCCAGATTTGAGGTTTGCTATGGAATTAAAATCTATTACTGATATAGTAACTGCGAGTGGTTTTAGTGTTTTTGATGAGGCAGTAAAAAAGGGTGGTGTAGTTAATGCCTTGAAAGTTGATGGTGGGGCTAAGTTTTCTAGAAAAGAGATTGATGACTTAACCGAAATTGCTAAGACTTACAGAGCCAAGGGTTTGGCATATATTATTATGGCTGAAGACGGTCCTAAATCACCAATTTTAAAATTTTTAACTGAAGAAAAAATTGCGGAGATTATAAAACACGTAGAAGCTAAGACTGGCGATATTATTTTCTTTTCAGCTGATAAATGGTTAGTTGCCTGCCAGTCATTAGGTGCAGTAAGAGATAAGTGTGGTGAAAAGCTAGGCTTAAAAGATAATAATTTAGCGGCTTGGGCTTGGATTACTGATTTCCCAATGTATCATGAAGAGGACGGCAAAATAGATTTTGCTCATAATCCATTTTCTATGCCTCAAGGCGGATTAGAATCTTTGGAAGCCAAAGACCCATTAGATATTTTAGCTTATCAATATGACTTTGTATTAAACGGTTTTGAATTAACTTCTGGGGCAATTCGTAATCATAGTCCAGAAATCATGTATAAAGCTTTTGCTATTGCTGGTTATTCTAAGGAGCAAGTAGAGGCTAAATTTGGCCATATGCTTAAAGCTTTTGAATATGGAGCTCCGCCTCATGGTGGTAATGCCCCAGGTATCGATAGGTTGTTAATGGTGCTAAATGATTGGGATTCCATTAGGGATATTTATGCCTTCCCTAAAGACGGCCAGGGTCGTGATGCGATGCTTGATGCTCCAAGTGAGGTTGAACTAAAACAATTGGACGAATTACATCTTAAAATTGTCAAAGAAGATTAAGTATACATAATATAGAACTTGCAACGCATAGCATTTGTAGAATTGCTATGCGTTTTGTATTTTGATCTATATTTTGGTATAATATAAGCATTAAAATTAATAATTGCCTATTAAAATAGGCGTATAATTAAAATATTTAAAAAATATGGAAAACCAAGACAAATATCATGGTAAAGGAGCGTTGGATGCTTTTTTAAACCTTTTTAGTTTAATTACATTGGGTTGGATGTCAATTTCGATTGGCATGATTTTATTTCAAATTATTGATAAATTTTTTAGTTCAGAAAAGGTTTATATTTACAATAGTTTTTCTCAATCTGGATTAAAGTTTGGTTTGGCTTCGTCTTTGATTGTAGTGCCAATATTTTTGGTTATTATTGCCTTACTACACAAACATTATAAAAATAATGTTTTAAATCATCAAAGTGGTGTTTATCGTTGGTTAACTTATTTAGTTTTGTTAGTAGCGGCTTTAAATATAATTGGCAGATTAATTCAATTGATTTATCAATTTCTTGATGGTAATTATACTTTAGCTTCAGTTTTGAAAATTTTAGTTGTGCTTTTAATTGCTAGCGGTATTTTTGGCTACTATTGGTACGATTTAAAAAGAACAGATTACAGTAGTCAAAGTTTGGTGTCCAAAATATTTTTTATTGGTATTGTGGTAATTTCATTAGTAACTATTATTGGTGGCTTTATGTTGATTGATTCGCCACAAACTACTCGAATGAAAAAGCAGGATCAATCTAGAGTAGATGCTTTAAATAATATTAGAAATATTATTATATCTGAATATATGTCGACTAAAGTACTACCAAGTGATTTATCGGCACCTAAATTTTCTAATCTTGTTGATCCAGTCACTGGTCAGCCATATGAATATCGGGTAATAGGCGAGACAGCTTATGAGTTGTGTGCAAATTTTGAATTAGCAGTTGATGATTATAATGATAAAAATAGATACATGAACGTCGGTGGTGAAAATTGGGATTTTCATCAGGGTGGTCGACAATGCTATGAACAAGAAGTTTCTGGTTATGATAGTAAGATGTTAAATTATTAAGCTTAAGTAATTATATAAACTATAAAATTATGATTGAATTTTCAAACTTGAAGAAGTTTTTCATCTTCATTCTTATTGGTTCATTGGTAGTGGCTGCGGCTGTAGCTATTATCACGGTATTAATTGGGCAGTTTAATGAGGCTACGGCCAGAGTATTTGCGACACTAGCTATGGCAGTAATTCATTCTTTGATTAGCTTAGCGTTTATTTGGGATGATACTAAACATGATACATTTGATAGGTTGTCATTCTTTATTAATACAATATTTATCATTATAATAATCAGTTTTGTCGCATCGTTATTTAGTATTTGGGAGATAATTTCTTTAGATACGACTGGTCATTTATATCAAACATTATTTATCTTAGGCTTTGCGGCTTTGCATTTAGATATATTGTCTAAGGCTTTAAATATTGAAAAATATATAAATATTATTGTTTTTGTTAATTATTTGTTTATTGCTATTGTCGTTTTAATGCTACAACCTATAGTTTATTTAACAGATGCCAAAGCAATCTTAGGTGATTTTTATTATCGGTTATTGGCTGCATCGGCTATTGTAGATAGCACTCTTAGTATTTTAACCATTATTTTTTACAGACTCTACATTCATCAACACCCAGAGCTTAGAAATATTTTTCAGGGCAGTAATTCATCTGAAGCTGGTGGTAAACCTAAAAAAGGTTTGAGTGTTTGGGTGTGGATTTTGATAATCTATTTAATTTTACAAGTATTATTACCTCTTTTACAATGGGCTTTATTTCTTCCGTTTTTTTAAATATATAAATAAATAAAACAATATGCCAATTCCTAAAAAAATAAAAACCTATTTAGATAAACAGAATATTGATTATGAAGAAATAGCTCATAAGACTGTTTATACCGCTTATGATGCCGCTTTAACTCTAAAGAAAGAGCTAAAAGAGATTGCTAAGAACTTAATTGTCAAAGCCGATAATACTTATGCTTTGGTAATCGTACCAGCTGATAAAAGATTGGATTTAAACAAAATTAAAAAAGCTCTTAAAGCTAAAAAAATATCTATTCCTGATGAAAAAGTAATTGTCAGGGTCTTAAAAATTAAACCCGGAGCAGTATCATCTTTTGGTAAATTACATAAATTAGAAATACTAGTTGATAAAGCTATGACGGGTACTAAAAAAGCGATTTTTAGTACTGGTAGTTTAAGTGATAGTGTTTTGATAAAAGTGAAGGATTTTATTCAAATGGAAGAGGCTAAAATGGCCGATATTGCGATGAAGGGTGGTTATAAAATACCAAAAGCTACCAAAAAGAAGATGATAAAAGTTAAAAATAAAGTAGCTTCCAAAAAGAAAGTTTCTATTAAGAAAAAGCCAGTAGCAAAAAAAGTAAACAAGAAACCAGTTAAAAAAGTAGTCAAGAAAAAAGTGGCTAAAAAGAAGAAAATATAAATAATATTTTAATATTATGTTATTTGGCTACGTTACCTGGTTATTATCTGCTTCGATACTTGTTTTCATAGTTATCTTTGGGTTTATTAATAGAATATTTATAAGGCCATATAGGATGAAAAAATTTGCTAATTTGTTAGGCTTATCGTATAAAATAAGTGATAAGCGGTTTGCTCTTTTTGAGTTTAAAAAAAATATTATTAGCGGTAAATATAAGGGCAAGTACATTGAAATTTATGATTACTATTTAAATGCAGGATCCATGTCACAAAAAAGAACGGTTATTGAAATTAGTGGAGAGGCAATTAATATTTATCGTGGAATTACGTTTGAATATGTGCCTATTATTTCAGTTAGAACGATAAAAAAAATATTAGATGAATATTTTAATGACGGCGGCGTAAAAACAAGAGGTAAAATAAAAAAAGAAATTTATGTGGCATTACTAGTATTAGTGGCTGTATTTTTTGTTTTTATGTGGTATTATCTTACAAGTTTAACTGTTTAAGAAAAAGAAAAGATAAATGGATTACAAAATAGATTTAGAAAAATTTCAAGGCCCATTGGATTTGCTTTTGCAACTAATAGAGAAGAAGGAAATGGATATCTCTCAGGTGGCTTTAGCGGAAGTTACCGATCAATATTTGGCCTATATAGATAGTCACCAAGACATCGGCGCCATTGAGCTAGCTGATTTTTTGGTCATAGCTACTAAATTATTAGTAATAAAATCTAAAACTTTATTGCCACAGCTAGTAGACGATGAAGAGGATAGTGCCGAACAGTTAGAGGCCCAACTTAAGATGTATAAGGATTACTTAGATGCTTCTAAAAATATTGAAAAAATTATTGCTAGTGGCAAATTTTTGTTTGGTCGTGATAAGATTTCGGTTAATATGGAAGCGACCTTTTCACCGCCTAAATCTTTGGTAGTTGATAATTTAGCAAGTATTTATGCAGAAATTCTGGGACGCATAGACTATGTGGTAAAT
Source organism: Candidatus Buchananbacteria bacterium CG10_big_fil_rev_8_21_14_0_10_33_19 (assembly GCA_002773855.1). Taxonomy (GTDB): domain Bacteria; phylum Patescibacteriota; class Patescibacteriia; order 2-01-FULL-39-33; family 2-01-FULL-39-33; genus 2-01-FULL-39-33. The sequence goes on from PEZY01000012.1 coordinate 104,627, forward strand.
TTACCACAAAAAGTCATGCAACAAACAGTAACTTTAAAAGAAAAAGTGAATAATATTCGTGATATAATTTTAAGATTAAAAAAAATTAATTTTCGCGATGTTTTAATTGATGCTAATAATAAAACAGATATGGTGGTTAGTTTTATGGCTTTGTTAGAATTAATAAAATCTGGAGAGATTGCCGTAAATCAGGCAGGAGTTTTTGATGATATTCATATTGAAAAAGCCTAAATATAAATAACAAGATATAACAATGAACACACAATTAAAAAATAACATTGAAAGTCTGCTGTTTATTTCGCATAAACCGTTATCCATTGGAGATTTGACTAAAGTAACTAGTTCCACCGCTGATGAGGTTAAGAGTGTGATTTTAGAAATAGAACAAGAATACCAGACTAAGGCTGGTGGTATTGAAATGATTAGAATTGGTGACAAACATCAATTCGTTACTAGCTCTGAATCTAGCGAAGCAGTAAAAAAGTTTATTAAAAGTGAGATTACTGGTGAATTAACCAAACCATCGTTAGAAACCCTAACTATTATTGCTTATCGTGGACCAATTTCTAAGGCCGAATTGGAATTAATTAGAGGTGTTAATTGTAGTGTTATCTTACGAAACTTATTAATGCGTGGTTTGATTGAGGCCAAAGAAGATCCCAAAAAAATGATAGTTTTTTATAGTATCACTTTTGAATTTTTAAAATATTTAGGCTTGTCTAAAATAGAAGATTTGCCAGATTTTGAAAAATTAAATCGTAGTAATAATTTGGATAAGTTGCTAGCAGGTCCCAGTGGCGAAGCCAAAGAGGCCAATGTCAGTGAAGAAATCATTGAACAAAAAATAACCGAATAATAATCTTAATTTTCATGTTTGAACTCTTAGTAAATTTAATGTTAACTAGCTTATTTTTGAAATCACAAGCTAGTAGTCAAATAACTCTTGATAATTTAACTCGCCAAGAATACAGGTTACCACAAGCCGAAGTTAGAAAATTAGAATATTTAGCTCCACAAAAAGATAATGTTAGCGAAAGTTTAGGTGTTGATGTTTCGGCTCAAAGTGTTTTAGTTATCGATAATAAAACCAACAAGGTTCTATATGAAAAAAAATCTAGAGACGTAAGGTCAATTGCTAGCATCACTAAATTAATGACAGCTTTGGTTTTTTTGGATTACAATCCCGGTTGGGATAGTCAAATAACTATAGATGAGTCAGATTATCGAGATGGTGGTATAATATATTTAATTAATGGAGAGGTGATTAGTGTGGATGATGTTTTTCATGCCTCACTTATTTCATCATCTAATGAAGCCACTGTCGCTTTAGCTAGATCTACTGGTTTAAGTTTGGATGAGTTTGTTCAAAAAATGAACGAAAAAGCTAAATCACTGGGCATGAACAGTACAATATTTACCGACGTAACTGGGTTGGATAATAGTAATAAATCAACAGCGACTGATATAGTTATTTTATCAAAAGTAGCTTTTGCTAATAAATATATTAAAAATGTTACAAGTACCGAATCATATACTATCACGGTTATAAATAATGGTGTTACTAGAAATATTAAAAGTACAGATAAAATATTAAATCAAGAATTTGGCTTGGGCGATCAAAAATACAGAGTGGAAAATGGAAAAACTGGTTATTTGGAGATGGCGGGGTATTGCTTTACTAGTCAGGTCAGTGATGGCAGTGATCGTAAGATATCAGTAGTGGTTTTGGGTAGCTCGACCATTAATAGTCGCTTTGCTGATACTAAGAGCTTATCTTATTGGGTGTTCAATAATTATAACTGGCAATAAAATGAAAAAACCAATTGTTATAGCTAATTGGAAGATGAAATTATCTGCTAAGCAGTCTAGCTTTTTAGCGAAAGATTTTAAAAAATCTTTAAAAAATTTTAAAGATCAGGATATTGTGGTGTGTCCATCAGATATTTCTTTGACAGATGTTGGCAGTATTTTAAAAAAAAGTAATATCAAGTTGGGGGCTCAAAATATGTTTTGGGAAGAGTTTGGTGCTTACACCGGAGAATCTTCATCAGCAGTTTTAAAAGAAGTGGGTTGTGATTATGTAATTTTGGGTCATAGTGAAAGACGGCAGTATTTGGGTGAGACTAATGATATGGTAAATAAAAAGATTGACAGAGCTTTGGACAGTAATTTGGTGCCAATTATTTGTATTGGAGAGACTAAAGATGAAAGACATGACGGTTTAACTGATAATGTTTTATATCATCAATTGAAAGAGTGTCTGAATAGTGTTCATTTGATTGTCGGTGAGAAGATTATTGTGGCTTATGAGCCGGTTTGGGCTATTGGCTCTGGTGATGTTGTAGATGCTGATGAAGCAGAAAGAGTTTTTGAACTAATAAATCAAGTATTAATAGATATTTATCCATTGACAATTGTAAGAAATAATGTCAGGATGATTTACGGTGGTGGCATTGATTCCAGTAATATTTCCAGTTTCTCTGATATTAAATTACTAGATGGATTTTTAGTGGGAGGTGCCAGTTTGGATACTAATAAATTCAAAGATATTATTACAGCTTTATGATTATATTTATAGTCTCATTAGTAATATTGGTTTTAGGTCTGATAATTTTAGGTTATACTCTTTTCCAAAAAATACCGGATTTAAAAAATCTTAATATTGAATCTTTAGCTGAAGAGAAGCAAGAAAAAATACGAAAAAAGATATTAGAGGCTAAATTCCTAAGATTTAGTAGTAGCTTAAAAACTAAATTTAATAGAAATTCGGCTGATAAAAATGGTTTGTTATCTGGAAAAATAAAACAAATTAAAACTAAGGTTTTGGAGTTAGAAAAAAAATATCAAGAAAATAAGGATGAGAATATTAAGCCAAAAACCATTGAAGAGTTGTTTATAGAGGCGGAAAATTTTATTGATGAAGATCAATCAGCTGAAGCAGAAAAATCTTTAATTGAAATTATTGCCAAGGACAATAAAAATATCAAGGCCTATGAAATGCTAGGTGATTTATATTTTTATATGAAAAATTATGATCAAGCTGAAGAGATTTATAAATATTTGTTAAAGTTAAAATTAGTCGGTGATGGTAATAAAAAAGTTATCAGGGGTCGTAAAATGGATGAATTAGAAGCTGAAGTATTATCAACACTGGATATCGATTCTAAAATTGCTGTTTATTATGAAGATTTGGGTCAGGTATATGAAGCTATGAAGAAAGATAACAAAGCTTTGGATGCATATTTGAAGGCTACATCAGTTGATCCTAATAATCCCAAGTATTTAGATAAATTATTAGAGATGAGTATTAAAATGAAAGATCGGGGATTGGCTAAGGATTCTTTTAATAATTTAAAGAAAATCAATCCAGAAAATGCTAAATTAGCCGATTGGCAAGAAGCTATTGAAAAATTATCATAAATTTGTTAGTATAATAAGGCTATTAACTGAGTCGTTTATAGTTTTTTATTTTAAAATTATGCCGTTGTAGCTCAGTTGGTAGAGCGCATCCATGGTAAGGATGAGGTCTCCAGTTCAATTCTGGACAACGGCTCCATGGGTCGGTACCAAAGCGGTCAACTGGGGGAGACTGTAAATCTCTTGGCTTCGCCTTCGGGGGTTCGAATCCCTCCCGGCCCACATCAAAAATAAAAGACAGATAACATCTGTCTTTTATTGTTGATTTTGATCTAGAGATGGGATTTAAACGAGGCCGTCTTAATATTAACAATAATAAACATAATTTTGCTTAAAGTAATAGAGTGTATTATTATTACAAAATATAGAAAATAATAAATATGAAAAATAATACTAAAAAAACACTAAAAATTTATTGGCACTATGCTTGGAAATATAAAGTTTCCGTTTTTGTTATTATCGCTTCTATTGTGGTTGCTTCTTTGATTGGTATTATAATTCCTTTATATTTTAAGCAATTTTTTAATTTATTAACATCTGATCAGGATAAAGCTTTAATTGTTACCGAATTGATTAATGTTTTGTTTATTATTGCGGCGTTAGAATTAGTGGCCTGGATTTTTTGGCGTTTTGTTAGTTTCTTGAATCCACATTTTCAATTGAAAGTCATTAGAGATTTATCGGTAATGTGCTTTGCTTATTTGCACAAACATTCTTTTTCTTATTTTAATAATAATTTTGGTGGCTCGCTGGTGAAAAAAGTAAAATGGTTTACTAATGCTTTTGAGTCAATAGTTAATGAAACTATTTGGCAGTTAATTCCCTTGGTTATAAATATTCTAGCAATTTTCTTTGTTTTGTCTCGCATTAATTTATTAATGGGGCTAGGAATACTTATTTGGGTATTTGTCTTTTTGTCAGTTAATTGGATTTTTATTATTTTTAAACTTAAGTATGATATTCAAAGAAGCGAAGCAGAAACAACTATCACCGGTCTTTTATCTGATACTATTACTAATAATTCTAATGTAAAATTGCTTAATGGTTATACTCGAGAAATTGAAAATTATAGTCAGGCCGCTGATAAATTAAAATTAATTAGAGGTCTCTCTTGGCGGTTTAGTAATATTTTTGATTCAATTCAGGGTTTCTTAATGATAGCTTTAGAAATGGTTATTTTCTATATCGCTATTAAATTATGGTTTAAAGATGTAATTACTATTGGTGATTTTGTTTTGATTCAGGCATATTTGTTAAATATTTTTATGCGACTTTGGGATTTTGGTAATGTTATTAGAAGGATATATTCTAATTTAGCTGACGCTGAAGAGATGACTGAAGTTTTAAATACTGATCATGAAGTAAAAGATATTAAAACAGCTAAAAATTTAGTGGTTAATAAGGGTAAAATAGAATTTAAAGATGTTATTTTTAATTATAATGAAACTAGATCTATTTTTAAAAAATTTAATTTAATAATTAAGGCTGGAGAACGTTTAGCGGTAATTGGTTCATCTGGTGCTGGTAAAACTACGATAGTTAAATTGATTTTAAGAATGCATAATTTAGATGGTGGAAAAATCTTAATTGATAATCAGGATATTTCTAAAGTTAATCAGGAAAGTTTATGGCACAATGTTTCATTGGTGCCCCAAGATCCCATTCTATTTCATCGCACTTTGATGGAAAATATCCGCTATGGCAAACCAGAAGCCACAGATGATGAGGTTTATCAAGCAGCTAAGGCTGCTAATTGTCATAATTTTATACAAGATACAGCTGAGGGTTATGATACTTATGTTGGTGAAAGAGGTATTAAATTGTCTGGCGGTGAAAGACAACGGATTGCGATTGCTAGAGCTATTTTACGCAATGCCCCAATCCTTATTTTGGATGAGGCGACATCAAGTTTAGATTCCAAATCCGAGAAGTTGATTCAAGACGCCTTAGATTATTTAATGAAAAATAAAACTGTTATTGTAGTAGCTCATCGTCTTTCTACTATCAGAAAAATGGATAGAATTGTAGTAATTATCAAGGGTGCTGTAGTTGAAGAAGGTAGTCATAAGCAGTTGATTAAAAAAGCTGATAGTGTTTATAAAAAACATTGGGAGCTTCAGGCAGGTGGTTTCATTAAATAATTAATTAAATATGGCACAAGATAAATATACTGCTACCTGGGTATCACACTCATCAATTAGTGATTTTTTAAAATGCCCCCAGGCTTATTTTTTGAAAAATGTTTATAAAGATCCAAAAACTGGTCACAAAATTCAATTAATGACACCACCATTGGCCTTGGGTCAGGCGGTGCATAATGTTTTGGAATCTTTGTCAGCTATCAACAAGACTGATCGGTTTTCTAAGCCGTTATCAGTAATGTTTGAATCAGAGTGGCAAAAAATTTCTGGCGACAAGGGCGGTTTTTTAAATGAGAAGCATGAACATTATTATAAAAATAGAGGCTTGGCTATGCTTAATAATGTTTATAATAATCCCGGTCCACTAGCTAATTTGGCAATTAAAATTAAACAAGACTTACCTCAATTTTGGTTGTCAGAAGAGGATAATATTATTTTGTGCGGTAAAATAGATTGGTTGGAATATTTTCCAGACACTGATACCGTACATATTATTGATTTTAAAACTGGCAAAGTTAAAGAGGATCCAAATTCTTTACAATTACCAATTTATCACTTGCTAGTAGATAAATGCCAAGAACGCAAAGCAACTAGGGCTAGTTATTGGTATTTAGAACATAATAAAACTTGTACAGAAAAAGAATTGCCTTCTTTAGAGGAAGCTCGTTTACAAGTGTTAACTATTGCTAGAAAAATTAAATTGGCCAGACAACTAAAGAAATTTGATTGTCTAGAAGGCGATTGTGCAGCTTGTCACGATATTAAAAAAGTGGTGGCTGGTGAGGCTAAATTTGTAGGTTATGATGGTTTTCGAGATGTTTATATTATAGATAGTGGTGATTTAGAAGACGGTGAATCACAGAGTGATATTTTGTAGTTATTTTAAAATATTAATAAAATCAACTGTTTATTAGGGCTTGTGCTTTTCTGATTTTTATGTTAATATACTTTCGCTATATAGCACAGCCCAACAGGCTTTATTTATTATGCCACCCTAGCTCAGCTGGCTAGAGCAGCTGTCTTGTAAACAGCAGGTCTTCGGTTCGAATCCGAAGGGTGGCTCCAATAAGTTTAAATTATTAATTCAGATACAGCTATGTCCCAGGACAATATGATAAAATTTGAGTGTACTGACTGTAAGCATGTTAATTACTTCTCTTCAAAAAACAAGAAACTTTTGAAAGAGAGATTGCAGCTTAAGAAACATTGCAAGCATTGCAAGAAGCATACTCTACATAAGGAAACTAAATAATGCATTAAACGGCTGGCAATTTTGTTGGCCGTTTGCTTGTTATATGGGCGATTAGTTTAGTGGTAGAACAGCGGTCTCCAAAACCGTTGGCGGGAGTTCGATTCTCTCATCGCCTGCAATTAAAAAAATACCCCTTGTGGGTATTTTTTAAATTGTCAGAGAGAATCGAACTGGGTTGGAAATGAGCAAGGAATGAGGCGGAAGCCGACATGACGAAGTGAATGATCGGGCAATAAGACCATTAGGAGTATTGCCCGCCAACCCCGGACAAACAAATAGCCAAGTTTTTGTTGGCTATTTGTGCGATAATTCTCTCATCGCCTGCAATTAAAAAAATACCCCTTGTGGGTATTTTTTGTTATAATTAAACAATGAAAATAGAATGGAACAAAGTAACGTGGTATTCCAAAGCTTTGGCTGTGGTAGTGTTTTTTGTGGTTCTTTTGGTAGGGATTTATATTGGAATTCAGTATAATCAATATACGATCGAAAAGTCTTTAATGCTAGAAAATAACTTAATATATTAAATATTGATTGGCTTATTTATGAATAAAAAAAATAAAACCAAATTTATATATTGGTCTATTTCAATCATTATTGTAGTGGCTATTGTTTATACTGTTATCAATAATCAAGGTGTCCCCATCAATATCGAAAGGCCAGAAATCCTAGGTAGAGACCATGTAGCTGATTTGTCTAATTATCAATATAGTTCTAATCCACCCACTTCTGGTAATCATTTTAGTAATTCGGCTGATTCAGGGTTTTATGATGAGCAAGTACCGGATGGAGAATTGGTCCATAGTTTGGAACATGGTTATGTGATAATTAATTACGATTGTAGTAAATTTTCTGGAGACTGTGAAGAGCTAAAAAGCGAAATTAAATATCTAGTTAATGATGATAGCTGGAAAGTAATTGGTAATCCTCGACCAGAAAATGATTATTTAATATCAGTAACTTCTTGGGGCAAACTAATGCATTTAGATGAATTTAATAGAGATAAGATAAAAACTTTTATTAATAAGTATCGAAATCAGGGTCCAGAAAAAACTGAACACTAGTTTAATATATTAAATTATTAATATGTCTAAGAAAAAAATATTTATACTAATCATAATAGTAGTTTTAGTGGTTAGTTATTTTATTTACTGGTCAAAGCAAAATAGTTTGAATAATGTTAACCAAATAACATCTTTTGATGTTAAAAATTGTACTTATATAATTAATAATGAGAATATTGCTCTTGAAAATGGTTATGCAGAGAAAGTACTATCCACAGAATTGGCCACTAAGAGTGTGGTTAGATATTTTGGTAATCAAGTTGCTGCTGATTTTAATAATGATGGTACAAATGATGAGATATTTATTTTGACTCAAGATAATGGTGGTAGTGGCACTTTTTATTATGCGGTAGGAGCAATAAATACCTCAGGTGGTTGTTTTGGGACTAATACTATACTGTTAGGTGATAGAATTGCTCCTCAGACTACAGAACTAAAAGATGGTATGGCGGTGGTTAATTATGCTGATCGGGCTGAAAATGAGCCTATGACCAGTCAACCTTCAATTGGTGTTTCGCGTTATTTTCAAATAATTGACGGAAAATTACTAGAAGTCAACAAATAATTTTGAAATATTAATAAATAATAAAAAACAATATGAAAGGGTATGTAACTAATATTGAAGAAAAAACCTTAGCTAATAATAATTTTCGAGAGGTACTATACACTGGACCAAATAGTCAATTAGTTTTAATGAGCTTGTTGCCAGGCGAAGAAATCGGCATGGAAATTCATAATGATAATGATCAATTTTTAAGAATTGAGCAAGGCACAGGCAAGGCTATTTTAGATGACGTGGAGCATGATTTAGCTGATGGTTCGGCTGTCGTAGTACCAGCTGGCACTAATCATAATATAATTAATACTTCGGAAACTGAAGATTTGAAGCTATACACTATTTATTCACCAGCTCATCATCAGGATGGTGTAGTTTTTAAAACTAAGGCCGAAGCCGAGGCCTCCGATGAGCATTTTGATGGTAAAACTACTGAATAATTTTATGGCACTAACGGCAAAACAAAAAGCGCCAAGTTTTAATTTACCAGACCAGACTGGTGAACTTCATAAATTAACTGATTATAATGGTAAATGGTTGCTGTTATATTTTTATCCACGGGATAACACGCCTGGTTGTGCTAAAGAGGCTTGTACCATTAGAGATAATTTTGCTGATTTTAAAAAAAATGGCGTAGTCGTTTTGGGAGTAAGTGCTGATTCTGTAGATAGTCATAATAATTTTGCCAGTAAGTATCAATTATCATTTCCAATTTTAGCTGATATTGATAGAGAAACAATCAAAGCTTATGGTGCCTGGGGTATGAAGAAGTTTATGGGTAAAAGTTTTAAAGGTATTAAACGAATTTCCTTTTTAATTAATCCACAGGGAAAGATAGCTAAAGTTTACGATAAAGTGAAGCCAGCGGATCATGCCCAAGAAGTATTAAATGACATTAAGGCTTTAAAATAATTACATTAATAATTTATTAAAATAAAGTTATGAAAAAATTAGTTATTGCTTTAATAGTCTTGCTTATTATATTGTTAACAATACTGATTGGTGGTGGTATTTATGTTTATATTAGCTTAAAACCGTTTTTAAAAACATCGGCCAGTGAAAATGTTAACCAAAATGTTAATACAGGCAATCAATTATCAGCTGACAAGCATCCGCTTTTAACTTCAGATCAGGAGGCTACTTTAGAAAAAATTGGCATTGATCCAGCTAAATTACCAACGACTATTACCCCAGTCATGGAGTCTTGTTTTGTGAATAAATTAGGCATTGATAGGGTAAATGAAATTAAAGCTGGCGAAGAGCCAAACGCCGTTGATTTGTTTAAGGCTAAATCTTGTATAGAATAATATAATTAAAAGCACAGATTAATTAGCCTGTATTTTTGTTTTATAGGTAATGCAAGAAAAATATTGCTTTAGCGTATTACTTATATAACTGTAATATGGTTTTTGATAAAAATTACTCAAATAAAACCGATGAAGAACTGGTTATTCTATCTTTAGAAAATCAGAATATTTTTGCTTATTTGATAAATCGATACCAAAAGAAAATAGCACGTTATATTAAGCGTATTTCTGGCCTGTCTGACGATGACATCGAAGATGTGCTTCAGGATGTTTTTATTAAAACTTATAGAAATTTAAACGCTTTTGATTCAAATTTGAAGTTTTCTTCTTGGCTATATCGCATCGCCCATAATCAGGTTATTAGTAATTTTCGAAAATCTAAATCCAGACCACAATCTATTATTCTAGATAGTGATAATGATTTTTTAGAAAATATTGCTTCAGAGTTTAATTTAGAAAAAGAAATTGATATTATTGAAAATCAAGAAATTATTATGGAGATTATAGGTAGTTTAGATTATAAATATAAAGAAGTAATTGAATTAAGGTTTTTAGAAGAAAAAGAATATAGTGAAATATCAGATATTTTAAAAAAACCCAATGGGACAGTAGCGGCATTAATTAGTCGAGCTAAAAAACAGATTAGAAAAGAATTAGAGAGAAAAAATATTAATTTACAATAGTATGAATAATTTCACTGAAAAGGTTCTGGAGGTGATTAAACACGAAAAACCAGAATCAAAATGGAAATTTAAGTTAAAGAATTACGCTATCTGGCTGGCTGGTTCATTGTTTATTTTATTTGGCAGTTTGTCGACAGCGGTGGTTATTTATATGATTGCCAATAATGATTGGGCAGTTAGTAGTCAAATCGCCACAAATAAGTGGCAATTTATTTTGTTAGCTGTACCAATTTATTGGGTAGCCACAATTATTATTTTACTTTTAGTGGCTTATTATAATTTTCGTCATACTAGTGTCGGTTATCGTTACAAGATATTAACTATTATTATGTCTAGTATTGTAGCTAGTATAATATTTGGTGGTTTATTTTATTATCTTGGCCTAGGTCATATTATAGATAAAACATTTGCTGAAAGAATACCAATTTATGAAAGATTTGCTAGTCCCAGAAGAGCAATGTGGGTTAATCCGGACGATGGTAGGCTAGCTGGTAAAGTAATTTTTATTCGATCTTCAAATTTTGATTTAATTGATTTTTATAATAAACGTTGGCTAGTTGAACCAATAATGACAGATGAATTTTTACAAGAAGGTCAAATTATTAAAATTATTGGTCAAAAAATTGATGATGATAGATTCAGGGCCGAAAGAATATTACCATTTGATATTCGTGGTCAATTTCCAGGTCTCTTTGGTTCCATGGGTATGCATCGGTCATTTTAAATATTTGCAATAAAAATTACCGTAGGGCGTAGTAATAAGTAAGGGAGCCCCTAGATAATAAATAACTTTAAAAAACAATATGGATTATAAAAAACTTGGAGCTGGGTTGGCAGTATTTGCAGTAGTAGCTCTGGCCGGTAATATGCTAGTCAATGCGGCTGGACCAGAAAATAGTGGTGCTACTAGAAACTTCGGTAATGGTAGTGGTAACAAGGGAAATAATGAACAACATCGTTTGGATGTAGACACAGCTATAGAGAGTGGTGATTATCAAACTTTTAAATCATTGGTTGGCGATAATGGTCCAATGTTTAAAGCGATAACCGAAGAAAATTTCAATCAATTTGTGGAAATGCATAATTTAATGAAATCAGGTGACCTAGATGGCGCTAAAGTAATTAGTCAGGAACTGGGCTTAGGCGTTGGCCGTGGTATGTTTGGCGAGAGAGGCATGCATAACGGCAATGGACCAGGTTTCGTGGATAGTAATGGCGATGGTTTATGCGATAATCTAGATCAAAAATAAAATTAGTAACGCAAAAAACAGCTAAGTGGCTGTTTTTTGTTTTCTGTTTGTAGCTTGACATATTAAATTTGATGTTAATCTGTCAAAAGTCTTAAAAATGATAAATTTGCGTTTTCCCTTGTTTTTCCTATTATATTGGTATATAATCTAAACATGTGGAAAACTAATTCCATAATTATTAACTAACTAATAGAGTACTATGGCTAAGATGACCAAATCTCAAATATTGGCTACTTTGGCAGAAAAGACCAATATCAGTAAGAAAGACGTTACCATGTTAATGGATACCCTTACTGAAATGGCTTATTCAGAAGTTAAGGGCAGTGGTGAGTTTACCATTCCAGGTATTGGAAAATTGGTAAAAGTTGACAGAAAAGCAAGAATGGGTCGAAACCCAGCTACTGGTGAAGAAATTAAAATTCCTGCTAAAACTGTTGTTAAATTTAGAGTTGCTAAAGCAGCTAAAGACGCATTATTATAATTCGTCATTAGTTAACTCAAAGATCCTCCAAAGTTTATTTGGAGGATTTTTTGTGTTATAATATATTAGTAAATATAAAACTAAATTCTCATGCCGATTAAAAAAATAAAAAACATGCCAAATAAGGCATGGGTGGTTACTGTAGATATGGGCTATGGTCATCAAAGAGCTGCTCACCCATTAAGCGATATAGCTGAAGATGGCATTATTACGGCTAATAATTATAAAGGTATCCCAAAAAAAGATAAAGACATTTGGGTTAATAGTAAGGGCATTTATGAATTTATTTCTCGGTTTAAAAAAGTACCATTTTTAGGAGATAAGATTTTTGAAATTTACGATAAATTTCAGGCTATTCCAAAATTTTATCCTAAACGAGATTTATCAAAACCTAATATTCAATTAAAACAGATATACCGTTTGTTTGAAGAGTCTTGTTGGGGACAAGATTTAATTACTAGATTATCTGAAAAACCTTTACCACTAGTGACAACTTTTTTTGTGACGGCTTTTATGGCTGAACATTATGGCTATCCAGGGGAGATTTATTGTGTGGCCACTGACACTGATGTCAGTCGAACTTGGGTGCCACTAGACCCTAAAAATAGTCGAATTAATTATTTCGCGCCTAATCGACGGGTGGTGGATAGGTTAAAACTTTACGGCGTAAAAGAGGATAAAATATTTTTAACGGGTTTTCCATTGCCGACAGAGAATGTTGGTAAGAATTTAGAAATTGTTAAAAAAGATTTAGGACAACGCTTGATTAATCTAGATCCAGATAAATTTTATATTTCTCAATATGAAAAAACCCTGCGTCATCATTTAGGCGCTAAACTAATTAAAAAATCGGTTAGACCGCTGACTATTACTTTTGCCGTTGGTGGAGCTGGCGCTCAAAGAGAATTAGGGGCGACAATTATGAAAAGTTTAAAAAAGAAAATTATCAGTGGCGAAATTATTCTTAATTTAGTGGCCGGCACTCATTTAGTGGTAAATCAATATTTTAAGGATCAAGTGAAGGAATTAGAGTTGAGTTTATACTTAAATAAAGGAGTTAATGTTTTATTTGATCGAAATAAATATAAATTCTTTAGTCGCTTTAATAAAATTTTAAGAAAAACTGATATTTTGTGGACTAAACCTAGTGAGCTATCTTTTTACTGTGCTTTAGGTATTCCTATTATTACAGCTCCGCCGATTGGTTCTCAAGAAGTTTTTAATCAGAGATGGTTAAGAACAATTGGTGGTGGTATTAAAGAAGAAGAACCACAATATGTTAATGAATGGTTATCTGATTGGCTGGAGTCTGGTTGGTTGGCAGAGGCCGCTATGCAAGGGTTCTTGGAAGCACCAAAATTTGGCACTCATAATATAGAGAAGATTATTTTCCATCAATATGATAAGACTAAAAAAGTAGAAACTGTATTGCAGTATTAAATTGGTAATTTATTGAAAATAGCCCGCCAAAAGTGGGCTATTTATTTTAATTTAATATTTTCATATTACTTGACATCTAAGATATTTATAGTATAATTAAAATACTAGTAAATAAGTAGGATATTATGTCATTTTTTGGTACAATATCCTCTAAAAAGCATAATAGTTTGAGATTAATTATTCAATTAGCTCAGAGTTATACCGACAAAAAACCAGTTTCTTTGTCGGAAATTAGTTCAGAAGAGGGTATTTCTATTAAATATTTAGAACAATTAATCATGCCCTTTAAAAGGGCTGATATTATTAAAAGTCAACGCGGTCGTAGCGGTGGCTATATTATGATTAAGGATCCTAAAAAAATATCGCTCAAGGAAATAATTTGGCTGATAAATGATAGTCCAAGTTTAGCAATTTGCTTAGATAAGGATTACGACAAATCGTGCAATTATGATCATAATTGCATCTCCAAAAATATTTGGGGAAAAATTCAAAAATCAATGGAAGGCTTTTTGGATAAAATATATTTATCTGAAATATTGGAAAATAAATAATTTAAGTAAGTGGCTGGTAATAAGTAGAAATTTTAAAAAATAATTCTACAATCTACAACCTATAACCTAATAAAAGTATGGCTAAAACAGTATCTAATGAAATGTCAGTTGAAAATCTTTTCGCCAGTATTGGCGACAAGCAAATTTTAAAAGGCATTGATCTAAAAATTAAACCGGGTAAAATAATTGCTTTGATGGGACCAAATGGTTCTGGTAAATCCACTTTATCCCAGATAATTACCGGTCACCCCAATTATCAGGTTGATAAGGGTAAAGTGGTGTGGCAAGGAAAAAATATTTTAAAACTTGATCCAGATGTTCGGGCTAAAATGGGCTTATTTTTATCTTTCCAGTATCCTAACGAATTGCCTGGGGTCAATATGTATGATTTCCTTTCAACTTGTTTTCAAAGTATTTATGGTGACAAAAAACATAAAAAAGATTTTGATAAAATATTAAATGAATCGCTAAAGTCATTAAAATTATCTAGTAATTTTTTAGATCGCTCAGTTAATGAAGGTTTCTCTGGTGGTGAAAAGAAAAAATCTGAAATATTACAGATGAAAGTTTTGGCTCCTAAAATTGCGATTTTAGATGAAACTGATTCTGGTTTGGATATTGATGCACTAAAATTAATTGCTAAAAATATTTCTGATTTAAAATCACCAAAGATTGGCTTTTTAGTGATTACTCATTATAAACGTTTACTTAAATATATTAAGCCTGATGAAGTGCATATTATGTTAGATGGTAAAATTGTTAAATCTGGTAAATATGATCTAGTTGATAAACTAGAAAAACAAGGTTACGGTTGGCTTAAATAATAAACCTTTTTATCTATGACTCAAAATATTAAAATAGATCATAAAAAATACGATTTTAGAGATGATATTGATTATATTTTTAAGGCCGAAAAAGGTTTATCTCAAAAACTCTTAAAAGAAATATCTGACAAGAAGGATGAGCCAAAATGGATGTTGGACTATCGGACTAAAGCTTTAAAATCTTTTGTAGAAAAGCCGTTGCCTGCTTGGGGTGCTGATTTAACTAAGATAGATTTTACCAATATTAGTTATTATCTTAAACCTAGTGAAAAAAGTTCGACGAAGTGGAAAGATGTACCCAAAAAAATTAAAAAAACTTTTGATCGCTTAGGCATCCCTCAAGCGGAGCGAAAATTTTTAGCTGGTGTGGGAGCTCAATATGAATCAGAAGTTATTTATCATAGTCTAAAAAAGCAGTGGACTGATTTGGGTGTAGTTTTTTGTGATATGTCCGAGGCGCCAAAACTTTACCCAGATTTGGTTAAAAAATATTTTGGTAGTGCTATTTCTTATAATGATAATAAATTTTCGGCACTAAATAGTGCTATGTGGTCTGGCGGGTCTTTTATTTATGTGCCAAAAGGCGTGACTGTGGATATGCCACTGCAAGCCTATTTTAGAATTAATGCACCATCAATGGGCCAGTTTGAAAGAACTTTAATTATTGTCGATGAAGATGCTTCCATGCATTATATCGAAGGTTGCACCGCTCCCGTTTATTCCAAGGATTCGCTACATGCGGCAGTAGTTGAGGTGATTGCTTTGCCAAGATCAAAAGTACGTTATACTACTATTCAAAATTGGTCGTCCAATGTTTATAATTTGGTGACCAAACGAGCCGTCGCTTATGAAGGGGCGTTGGTAGAATGGGTAGATGGTAATTTAGGCTCAAAGACGACTATGAAATACCCATCAGTGGTTTTGCGTGGTGAAGGTGCGAAGGCGGATATTTTATCGATTGCTTTTGCTGGTCGTAATCAACATCAGGATACCGGTGCTAAAGTTATTCATTTGGCTAGTAACACCTCATCTAAAATTGTTTCCAAATCAATCTCCAAAGATGGTGGCTGTGCTTCTTATCGTGGTTTGGTATCGGTGGCTAAAAACGCTAATAATTGTCAGATCAAAGTTAACTGTGATGCCTTGTTGTTGGATCAAAAATCTCGATCAGATACTTATCCAACTATGAATATCGGTAATAAACATTCTGTTATTGAACATGAAGCTAGTGTATCAAAGGTGAGTGAAGATCAATTATTCTATTTAATGTCTCGTGGCCTGTCCAGAGAAGAAGCTGAAAGAATGATTGTGGCTGGCTTTTTGGAAGTATTTGCCAAGGAATTACCACTGGAATATGCGGTTGAATTAAATCGCCTGATTAAAATGGAGATGGAAGGCAGTGTTGGTTAAATAAATATATTTACTATGACAAATAAATTTAAAGACATCTTAAGTGAAATTACTGCCTTAGAAAAAGCTACGCCTTTTAATAAAGAAACTATTGGCTGGTCTTGGGCAGAATTAATTAATGCCAAAAATGACTTAAAGAGTATCAGGCTAGCGGATTTTATAGCCGGTCTTACTGATTATGATTATTTAAAATACCAAGGCGTTGACATTAGGTTGGCTACCGACAACGATTATCAAAAAATTAATAAAGTTTTGGCTATAATTTATCCAATACTTAGTAAGATTGAATTGATTCAATTACTAGCTTCCAAATCAGACATTGTGATCAATATACCAGATGGTTCTAAAATAGATATTTCATACCAAAATCCTATTTTTAATTTTTGGGGTAATGTTTATTTTTTGATTGGTAAGAATTCACAAGTGACAATTACCGATCAACATTTACCGGTTAAAGATTTTAGTTCAGGCTCGGTTTATTTAATATCTGGTGATAATTCGACAGTTGAATATTTATCAGTAGCTGGTAAAAATTCATATAATTTTAATTTACATTCTTATCCTGGAAAATTTTCTAAACATAATGTTTATGCTATAGGCAAAATGACAGAAAAATATTATTATTATAATATGACTTCATACTTGAAGAATGATCATTCTGAAAATTATATTTTAGCTTCTTTGAATTTTTTAAATAATTCTAAGTCACTAATTAGATTGCATAATAATCACATTGGTAAAAAAACTACTGGTGATATTAAATTCAAAGGCATCGGTTGGGACAAATCACAATCTAAAGTAGACGGGATGATTGAAATTGGTAAACGAGCTTATGACACAAATTCGTATTTAAAAGAAGATATTATTTTAGCTTCTGAAGATAGCTATATTAAAGCTGAGCCTAATTTAGAAATTTTAAACAACGATGTCAAGGCTTCACATGGAGCGACTATTGGTTATATGGATCAAAACGCTTTATTTTATTTAATGTCTAGAGGTTTGTCTAAGGTTAAAGCAGAAAAGTTAATCGCTGACGGCTTTTTAAAAAGTTTGTCTCTTAATGTTATTACTAAAAGTTTAAAAAATACTTTTGAAGATTATTGGTTATAAATTATGAAAAATTTAGTGAGCAAAAACAATTTCCCGATTTTTTCGGGTCGTTATAAAAAAATGGTTTATTTAGATAGTGCGGCCACTAGTCAAAAACCCCAAGTAGTGATTAAAGCGGAAACTGATTGGTACACTAAATATAATGCCAATATTCATCGGGGGGCTTATAAATTAGCCGAAGAAGCGACCGAATTATTTGAAACCACACGTCAAAGAGTGGCTAGTTTTATTGGTGCTAAAAATTATAAATCCATTGTTTTTACTAAAGGCACCACTGAAGGTATAAATTTAGTAGTCTCAGCTTTTGCTCGTCATAATTTAAAATCTGGTGATACTATTTTGTTAACAGAAATGGAGCACCATGCCAATATTGTACCTTGGCAACTCTTAGCTCAAGAAATTGGTTTGAAAATTAAATATTGGCCAGTGACAATTACTGGCGAATTGGATATGGCTAATTTAGATGAATTATTGACTGGGGTAAAATTTTTATCACTAGTGCATATTTCTAATGTTTTAGGAACTGTTAATCCGGTGGAAAAAATTATTACTCAAGTCAAGAAAAAAAATGTTTTTGTTTTGGTGGATGCGGCTCAAAGTGTTGGGCATTTGCCGGTTAATGTGTCTAAAATTAAGCCTGATTTTTTGGTTTTTTCCTCTCATAAAATGCTGGGACCAACTGGGTTGGGAGTTTTGTATGTTAACCCAGAACTATTTGCTGATATGCGACCCTATCAGGCGGGTGGGGAAATGATTGCTGAAGTGGGTTTTGAATTTACCACTTTTAAAAAAATGCCTTGGTTACTGGAGGCCGGCACTCAACCCCTAGCTCAGGTCTATGCTTTGGGAGCGACAATTGATTATATTAATACATTAGGCCTAAAAAATATTTATTTACATTCTAAGTCTTTGACTGCTTATGCCTATGAAGAGCTATCAAAAATTAATGGTTTAAAAATTTATGGTCCCAATGCTAATAAGCGCTTAGGTTTGATTAGCTTTTCTATAGGTAAATTACATGCTCATGATTTGGCGACATTACTAGATCGTCAAAATATTTTTATTCGGGCTGGTCATCATTGTGCGATGCCACTGCACACCAAATTAAAAGTAGCGGCGACAGCTAGAATTAGTTTTGGTGTTTATAACACTAAAGCGGATATTGATAGTGTAGTATCTGCCCTTAAATCTATCTTAAAGACATGGAATTAACTTATAAAAAAACAATTTTACGGCATTATAATAATCCGTCAAACAAAATTGATATAAAGACACCAACAGAAGTTTTTGTGGGGGCTAATCCTTTTTGTGGTGATAAAATTGAAATAAAAGTTAAATTAGACGCCAAGAAAAAAATTACCGATATTTCTTGGTCAGGTAATGGCTGTGTAATTTCTCAGGCTTCAGCCTCGATTTTTACAGATATGATTCGTGGCAAAACCTTAGCTCAGGCACAAAAAATGACCAGTGATAAATTGCTTCAAGAGTTAAACATTGAATTGTCACCATCTCGCAGAAAATGTGCACTTTTGCCGCTTTATACAATTAAAGAAATTACTGATGAAGAGGATTAAAGAAGTGTATATAATTTGTGATCATATTCGGAGCCTCTATAATGTAGGTTCTATTTTTCGTACGGCTGATGCTATGGGTGTGACTAAAATATATTTATGTGGTATTACCGGTACACCACTGCAATCCGGTTTACAAAAGGTATCATTAGGAGCGGAAAATTTTGTGGCTTGGGAATATAAAAAAAGTGCCAGTTTACTGATAAATTCTTTAAAGAAACAGGGGGTAAAAATTGTCGCTTTAGAGCTTTTAGCTGGTCAAAGTATTGATCTTAAAAAATTTAAACCACAATTTCCACTAGCTTTAATTGTTGGTAATGAAGTGGAAGGGGTGTCTAAAAATTTATTAAAAAAGGCTGATGATATAGTGCATATTCCAATGTCTGGCCAAAAAGAGTCTTTAAATGTAGCTGTGGCTTTTGGTATTGCTGGTTATTCTATTATGTCTAGCTAAAAATTAGTATATTGTTTAATTTGGTTGACTAAAAGAGCTAAAAAAGTTACTATGTTAATTAGTGTTTTTATCTCTAAATTAACCACATGGAACAAATAAAACATATAGCTTTTATCATGGATGGCAATCGTCGTTGGGCTAAAGATCAAGGCCTGCCCTCTTTAGAGGGGCATAAAGCTGGTTATGATAAAATGAAAGATGTCGGTGATTGGTGTATTGATCGTGGCATTAAACATATTACGGTTTACGCTTTTTCCACCGAAAATTGGAAGAGAAGTCAGACGGAAGTTGATTATTTAATGAGACTATTAGAAAATGCTTTAACCAAAGAACTATATGAGTTCAATAAACGAGGTATTAGATTAAAGGTGATTGGTAGTCGTGATAGATTGCCTAAATCAGTGGTCAAAGCCATTGATAATGCCGAAGCTGAAACTGCTAATAATAACAAAGGAATTTTAAACATGGCGATTAATTATGGTGGTAGGTTAGAAATTGTGGAAGCCGTTAAAAAAATTATTGATCAAAAAAAATCTTCAATTGAAGTAACTGAAGATTTGGTGTCTAATAATATTTGGACAGTTGGTCAGCCGGATCCGGATATTCTAGTGCGAACTTCTGGTGAACAGCGATTGTCTAATTTTTTAACTTGGCAAGTGGTTTATAGTGAGTTATTTTTTATTGAACCGCATTGGCCAGCTTTTAGTGAAGAGGATTTAGATAAAATTATAGAGGATTATCATAATCGGAATAGACGGTTTGGTAAATAAAATAAAAGGCGCGAAAGCGCTTTTTTTTATTTTATTATATTTAGTTATTGCCATGGGATTCCTTTGATTGTCATTTCGACCGTAGCGAAGCGTAGTGAAGGAATTCTTTTTATTCTAAGTCATATTGGTACTTTTTTAGAAAAAGTACCACAAAAATCGCGACAGTAAAAAATTTATAGTCGAAGATAAAACTTCGCTCCGCTAATTTTCAAAACTCAAAACTTTTTTATTTATAATAGTCGAAAGTTTTTCAAACATTGAAAATTTTGGGCATAGACAATGCCCAAACGCTAGAGCTCTCGTTTTATCTTCTTTTTAAATTTTTTAATTGTCGCAGTCTTATTAAGATATTTATAATAATAAAATGCAAACATTAAAAAATATTGTGTCAATTTTATATAAAGCGAGCGCTAGAGACAATTATTCTGTCGCTATTTTGATTAATTGGCTCTAGTGAGTGTGTATAAAATTGGCCATGATTTTTTACGTTTGCGAGCTTTTGGTTACTTTTGGCGGTACAAAAGTAATAGAAGACTATTTTAAAATAAAAAAAGAAGCCGTCCGATCGCATGGTGCGATTGGACGGCTTGGTTGGTGGTTAGAAGGTGTGGCAGCACTTGTAACAGTACCACTCACAACCCTCACCTCCTAGACTGGAGGAGGCGACACGACCAAGTGATCCACAATTGGGACACTCGGGCGTTTCGGTATCTTCCCAGGCCTTATCGCAGACTTGGGAGATAGCGGCTTCAACTTTGGCTTCGACATCGGCCAGAGGAGTCTCGCGAATCCACTGGGCAACATAGCCTCTGGTGATGTCGAAACTGAGTGTTTCGCTACCAAAGGAATTCCGAACTTCTTGTGGCCAGTAGGGAATCTGGAGATTGAAGGCGAGGAACTGGTAGAGCTCGTATTGCCTGTCATTCAACCCATCGGGCCGTTGGTCGCGACTGAGACTTTTCATGGCCTGTCTCCGTGCATGCTACAGTCGCACTGGTGAATGGACAGTCCGGTCTTGGGACAGGCGCAGTCACAGTGATCGGTTGGTAGCCCACACAATTTACATTTATCCATTATTGATTTCCTCCTGTTGTTTTGCCCACCGATGATTGGATTCCTCAATCTTGAAGACCCAACGACGTAGGGTGATTCTGGTGCCAACTGCCAAATTATGACAGAGTTTGGAAATACGATCGGGAATGGTGATGTTTTTTGCCACACCTAGAGTGGCGATCACTAAACCCAACAAGACCAATATCAGATCGAACCAAATGTTGATAAAGGGCAAGAAATCACCCGTGACCAACATCACAAGACCAAGGCCAAAAAACATCACGCCCCATTTTTTTGCAATGCTTACAAACATGGCTATTTCTCCTTAGTTTTCCGCATTTCAGTTAAAAACGAACTATTACCATTATAGCATACTTTAGTATTATTGTCAAGTGTATTGAGCTTATTTTAGTATCAAGGTAGAATTAAGCCATATGGACTTATTTGATCAAAATTTAGACCAAAAAATGGCCTCAGAAGCGCCTTTGGCCGAAAGAATGCGCCCAACTACTTTGGAGCACTTTTTTGGTCAAAATGAGGTTATCGGCTCTGGTAAAATGTTACGTCAGTTAATTGAGAAAGACGATATTCCGTCTTTGATATTTTGGGGTCCACCTGGATCTGGTAAAACCACTTTGGCCAGAATTATTGCTAACATGACTAACGCTGATTTTATCTCTTTTTCGGCGGTGAGCTCTGGGGTTAAAGATTTAAAAGAGATTATTTTAATCGCCCGTGATAAGCGTAAGTTTAATAATCGGCCAACTATTTTATTTATTGATGAAATTCATCGTTGGAATAAATCGCAACAAGATGCTCTGTTGCCATATGTAGAAAATGGCATTGTGACTTTGATTGGCGCGACGACAGAGAACCCGAGCTTTGAAGTGAATTCGGCTTTACTATCTAGAACTAAGATTTTTGTTTTAAATCAATTAAGTGAAACTGATTTATTAAATATTTTAAACAGGGCTTTGGCAAATAAAGAACAGGGTTTAGGTATTTATAAATCTAAAGTCGACGATGAAACACTTTTGTATTTAGCTAAATTAAGTAATGGTGATGCTCGGGCCTCGCTTAATGCTTTGGAGTTTGCGATAAAAGCGACTAAGTCAAATAAAAATGGTATAATAAAATTAGATACTAAAATTATCAAGGAGGCGCTCCAGAAATCGCATATTTATGATAAATCTGGTGAGCAGCATTACAATATAATTTCGGCTTTACACAAATCACTGCGGGGTTCTGATGCCGATGCCGCCTTGTACTGGTTAGCCAGAATGTTAGAAGCGGGGGAAAATCCACTGTATGTGGCTCGGCGCTTGGTACGCTTTGCTAGCGAGGATGTGGGTTTGGCTAATTCACGGGCCCTAGAACAGGCTGTGGCTGGATATCAGGCCACTCACTTTATGGGTCTGCCAGAGTGCAATATTGTCTTGGCGCAAGTAGTCGTGTATTTGGCTAAATGTCCTAAAAGCAACCAGATTTATCGAGCTTATCTGGATGTTCAAAAAGATGTTAAAGAGACTATGGATGAACCAGTACCACTACATTTGCGGAATGCGCCGACCAAATTAATGAAAGATTTAAATTACGGTAAAGATTATAAGTACAGCCCAGATTTTAATTATGAGGAAGATCAAGACTATTTGCCAGAGTCTTTAAGGGGCAAGAAATATTTAAAATAATAATATGATCAGAGAAAAATCAGTCGGTATAATTTTATTCCGTTACAATAATCGCGACAAAGAGATTCAATATTTAGTTTTGTATCATCGGGGGACTTATTGGAATTTCCCCAAAGGTAAAGTGGAGACTGGCGAATCCGAAATAGAAACCGCTAAGCGAGAATTAATGGAAGAAACCGGCATTTCTAATATTCAGCCAGTTAAAGGCTGGCGGCAACAAACTAATTTCTTTTTCAAAGAGGATCGAGGTGGCAAGCAAGAATTAATTAAAAAAGATTTTATTTTGTATTTAGCTAAAATGCCCAAAGACGCCGAGGTAAAAATATCCGGCGAGCATAATGGCTTTGCTTGGTTTAATTATAAGGTGGCCGGTAAATACTTGAAATTCAAGAGTTTGAAAGAAATTATGCAAGAAGCCGATTCCTATGTGAGTAAACAAATAGAAGAGTATCGAAAACGAAAAAGTAATCAAAGAAAAAAGAAATAATTTTTATAAAAAAATAGCCCCGTGAACGTCATTGTTCACGTGGTTTGTGTTTGTGGCGGTTACCTACCGGAAGTGTCCGCCGACTTCGATTTGACGGAAGCTCCGCCGGGGGATTTTGAAGGCATTGCCATCACCATCCTCGTTTTGCTCCCAGAGCGTACTGGAACAGTACGACCATCTGCCATTAATGCGGTAAATGTGCTTGGTGCACTTCCGACCGGCGATATTGGCGATGACCTCGGCCTTGTTCGGGCCACTCATGCTGATGACGCGGACGACTCGGGGAGCATTCTTCGTGGTTGCCATTCCTTCTTCCTCCATTTTTTTGTTGGAGTTTACGGTTTAGTTGCTCACATTGAGCTAACTTTGAAAATAACTTTTTAATGGTTTACAATTTGGTTAATATTAAATTTATGACTAATAGTCTAAAACCAAAATTATTATTTCATAGTTGTTGTGCGCCTTGTAGTGGTTATTTGGTGTCGGAATTGGTGAAAAATTTTGAGGTAGCAGTTTATTATAATAACCCTAATATTTATCCGGCCAGTGAATATCAGATTAGAAAAAATGAAGCGCAGAAATTTTTTACTGATTATGGAGTTAAATTTATTGAAATTGATTATGATCATAATAAATGGCTAGAGTTAGTCAAGGGTTTAGAGCACGAACCAGAAAGAGGTCGGCGGTGTATTTTGTGTTATCATTTTCGATTAGAGAGTGCGGCCAAATATGCCAAAGCTCATGATTATGATTTTTTTGCTTCGAGTTTGGCAATTAGTCCCTATAAAAAATCTCAGGTTTTAAACAATCTCGGTCGGGCTATTGCCAAGAAAATTGGTGTTGATTTTATTGCTGAGGATTGGAAGAAAAAAGATGGTTATAAAAAAGCCACAGCTTTTGCTAAGGACTTTGATTTTTATCGGCAAGATTATTGTGGTTGTGAATTTTCTAGACGTAGCACAAATATATAAGGTGTTATGCGTGGTGTGCTATATGTTACACGCAGTTGATTTATTAGTCATAAATATTGTATAATTAATTCAATAGTTACCAATTATAGACTTATGCTACCAGATAAATGGGAACAAACTAAAGGACATATCTTGGATACTTTTTCTAATGTAGAAATTAGTGCAATGGAATTACCAGATCCCGAAGTCGGCAAAAAAGAAATTGTCTTGTTTAGTGGTCCACTTGGTCAAATGAAATTAGAATATTACACTAAGCCAGTTATTTTAAATCGAAATACTCATGGCTCTAGGCGGATTGGTTCACATACAGCGGTTGAATATGTTTATTCAAATAGTGACTTTACTCATTATTTGAAAGTTTATAAGCTTGATCTAGATAGTGATGAGTGGCAAGAAATGGCTATAGAAAAAGGCTCTTTTAATTTATAATTTAAATTTAATTTAAAAAAATCTATGTTATTAAAAAAACTTTTTAAGCAATTGGGTCATAGTCAGTCGGTTTCTACTACTGAGTTATTTAAATTTGGGGCTATCGCTGGATTAGTTGAAGTAGTTTATATAGTTTTGGTGGCCACTTTTATGTTATTAGCTCAATCATTATTTCCAGATACTCCATCTGGGGTTATTGTGGGTATAGTTTCATTTTTAACTGTTTTTGTTTTTAGTGCCACTGTTTCTGGGGTTATTATGTTGGGTTTGCCGCTTTATTTTGCTATTGAAAAGAAATATAAAGAAGCTTTAATTATATTGTTGTCATCTGGCTTCTCTTTGATGGCTATTTTGATTATTATGATGTTGGGTAAATTTTTTATTTAGTAATTATCTAAAATAATATTATGTATTATGTAATTGGGATTATTGTATTCTTAATAGTTATTAGTTTAAGACAGATTAATGAATACGAAAGAGGTATTAGATTTCAATTTGGTAAATTTAATAGCGTGATGATGCCAGGTTGGCGTATTATCTGGCCGATTATTCAAACTATGCAAAAAGTGGATATTCGAGTTAAAGCGGTAGATGTGCCAGATCAAGAGGCTATTACCAAGGATAATATTTCCGTCAGAATTAATGCGGTTATTTATTATAAAGTTAGTGATGCGGCTAAAGCAATTATCGAAGTGGAAAATTTTACCTACGCTATTTCTCAATTAGCGCAAACCACTATGCGCAATGCTAGTGGTGAGGTGAGCTTGGATGAATTATTGAGTAATCGTGATCAAATTTCTTCTAGAATTCAAAAAATCGTTGATGAGGCTTCTGATCCCTGGGGTATTAAGGTAATCAATGTGGAATTAAAAGATGTCCAATTGCCAGAGGAAATGAAACGAACTATTGCTAAACAAGCAGAGGCGGAGCGTGAAAAACGAGCGGTTATTATTAAAGCTGAAGGTGAAGTAGCGGCGGCTGAAAATATGGCCAAAGCGGCTGGCGTGTTGGCTGGTTCGCCTGGTGCCCTACATCTAAGAACCTTGCAATCTATTAATGATTTATCTTCAGATCAGTCCAATACCGTTGTTTTCGCTTTACCACTAGAGGTTTTACGAGCCTTTGAAGGTATGACTAGAAATAAATTTTAAAATAATGACAACGTTAACAGACAGAACTCCATCACCACAAGTCATTACCGCTTTTGTAATTGTTTTTGTAGTTATTTCTAGTATTATAATTTCTTTGGGTAATTATTATGGTCAAAATACTAACCATCAAGTGGCGGGAGCGATAGATACAGCTGATCAAATTAAATTAACCAATGAATATAAAACAGCTTTTCTGTCCGAGTTTGATGATTATTTAATTTTAGATACAGATAGTGATTGGATGAATAGTGACATATTATCTAGTACGGTAACTATTAAGAATAATTTGTTGGCTTTAAAAGTGCCAAGTGAGTTTAAGCAGATTCATCTAAATGCAGTTGTAGCTTTATCGGAAATTGAAAAAGGCATTAATGTTAAAGATTTAGATTTAGTGTTGCCTAATGTGTACAAGCTGCGCGATATAATAGCTAATTTTTAGTTGATCAATGATATTTATTTTAATTAGAATATTTCCTTTCGTTTTTCCAATTGTTTATTTTATTTTTTTGAAATTGATGTTTGTTTTTTATAATAATGTGCCTTGGTTGGTGACAACAGCACTATTTATAAATTTTTGGTACTTTTTATTTATCTATTCAAAAACTAAAAATAAAGAAGTTTTTGTTTTTCTGATTCATTCGTTTATTTTTGTGATAACTGGTTTCTTTTATGTGTTAATTTTAGGTAGTCAGACATTTATTAATTTATTTTTAGTAATTTGGTCATTATTGTATTTTTTATATTTAGAATCAATTTTTCATTATTTTTATGACACTAAAAAAGTTGTAGTTTTAAATTTAAAAAATATTGTAGCTTATATTAATTTGATCACACTTTTCTTTTTAGTAGCTTTCCTGATTAATATTCATATATTTATTAACTTTTCTATTGGACTGGTTTATTTTGGTGTGTTTATTGCTAGTTTTTTATTAGTTTTTAGTCGGTTTAAAATTAATGGAGTTAGTTGGCAAAAAAACTTGCTCTATTCGTTTTTATTATCGATAATGATTATCGAGGTCTTGGTAGCAGTTTTATTCTTACCAGTTAGTTTTTATGTGTCAGCAGTTATTATTGCCATTGTTTATTATGTTTTAAGTTCCATACTAGCTATTAGTACCAAAAAAGCTTTAAATAAAATGGTAATTTGGCAGTATATCATCTTTACTTTGATTTCCATATTTATCATTGCTATAACTTCACAATGGGGACTTTAATAAATTAGATTTAAAAAAATGAAAACAATCAGGACTGAATTATTATTAATTATTGGTTTAACTATTATTGTGGGGTTTGTGTCTGGTGTTTTAGGCTATGTATTTATTGCTTTGGGTGGTAATCGTATACCACTTTTTGGACAAATTAATATCAGTGATACTGGTTGGAATAATCAAATAGTTATCGATCAGCCTCGCAGTGTGGTAGTAGAACAAGATATTCAGGTTCAGCAAGTAGAAAATAATGTGTTACCAACTCTGATTAATATTTATACTGCTAAAAAATCTTCTAATCCAATTAATCAAGTTTATTTGCCAGCTGAAATTTTGGCTAACGGAGTGGTAATCACAGCCGATGGATGGATTATGTCTGCTAGAAAACCCATCCCAACTTTAAATGGCAATTATGAGGTGATTGGTTATCAGTCCAAAAAATATGAAGTTTCTAGCTTTATTGAAGATAAAATCACTGGCATTGTCTTTGGTAAAACCAATGCTAATAATTTAACTGTTTCTAAAATCGGTAATTCTCATGATTTAAGAGTTGGTCAGACTTTAGCCATAGTTTCTAAAAATAATGGTATTGTTTTGGTTAATGTCGAAAAAATTGGTTATCAACCTAAAGTGGCTTCTGATTTGATTTTGTCTTCAGACGAACTGAATAAAGAAATTATTTTAAATATTGACTTAACTAATGAAATCGATGGTTCAGTTTTGGTAAATTTAAAAGGTGAACTAGTAGGTATTATTTCTGGTAGTAAAATAGTCCCAGTTAATTATTTTAAGGGTATGATTAACACTGTTTTACAAGGAAAGGCTATTAATCGATCGGTATTGGGCATTAAATATTTTGATTTAGCTCATATTGATGGTTTAATTGAGTATGGTGACAAGGGGGCTTTGGTTTACAGTGCTCCGCAAAAAACCAGTCCAGTTTATTCTCAAATATTAACTGGTGATGTGATTAAAAAAATTGATGACGTGGAAATTAACTATAGTCAAAGTTTATCGGAGCTGTTAAATTCTTATAAAATTGGTGATAAGCCAGAATTTTTAATCCAACGTGGTAGCGACGAATTAAGGTTTGAAATTACTTTAAAATAATCTAAAAAATAGTAGAAAAGCTAGTTATTTAACTAGCTTTTTTGATTTGAGTTTAAACGGCATATGTTCTATAATAAGTAGTATAATTCTTTAAAATAGACCTCTTTTCAATAAGGGGTTTGCTGTTTTTTAGCTTAAACTTTGTCTGAAATATTTTTAATTTTTTGTTTTGATTTTTTAATTTTTGTATATGTCTTTTGTCCACCTACATACTCATTCCCACTATTCCATGCTTGATGGTTTAGGGAAAATTAACGACTTAGTAGCTAAGGCTGTTAGTTTTGATATGCCAGCCTTGGCATTAACTGATCACGGTGTGATGTATGGAGCAGTAGAATTTTATAAAGCGGCTACTAAAGCTGGTATTAAGCCGATTATTGGCTTGGAGGCTTATGTTGCCAGAAATGGTCATCAGAATAAAAGGTCTGGTATAGATGTTCGCCCTTACCATTTGATCTTATTAGCTAAAAACGAAGAGGGTTATAGAAATTTAGTCAAATTAACAACCATCGCTAATTTAAAAGGGTTTTATTATAAGCCGAGAATTGATTGGGAATTATTGCAAAAATATTCGGCTGGTTTGATTTGTACCACGGCTTGTTTGGGCGGTGAATTAGCTAATCATATTGTTAATGAAAATATTGATTTGGCCAAAGATATGATTGATCGTTATCAGAAGTTATTTGGCTCTGATAGCTTTTATTTAGAGGTTCAACATAACCCCAGTATTCGTAAACAATTGATTGTTAACGAAAAGATTTACGAACTTAGTAAGGAAACCGGAGCGCCAATTGTAGCCACTAACGATGTTCATTATTTAGAAAAAGATGATGATCAAGTCCAGGATATTTTGCTTTGTATTCAAATGAAGAAGGTGATATCTGACAAAGACAGAATGTCGATGGTGGGTGAAGATTTTTCTTTTTTATCACCACAAGAAATGAAACAAAACTTTGCCGATCATCCTGAGGCTATAGAAAACACGCTTAAAATTGCTAAGATGTGTAACTTTGAAATGAGTTTAGGTCATATTGTTCTGCCTAATTTTCCGTTACCAGAGAAAAAAAATGAGGATGAATATTTGAGGGATTGGTGTGAAATCGGCTTGCAAAAGAGGTTTAATGGTCAGTTTGATAACGTGGTAATGGAAAGAATGGATTATGAGCTGGGTATTATTGCCAAAACTGGTTATGCTGGTTATTTTTTAATCGTAGCCGATTTTATTAATTGGGCCAAGGATAATGGTATTGTGGTGGGACCTGGTCGTGGTAGTGCGGCTGGGAGTTTAGTGTCGTATTTAATTGGTATTACCAATATTGATCCTATTAAGTATGAACTAGTGTTTGAGCGGTTTTTGAATCCCGAACGTATTTCGATGCCTGATATTGATACTGATTTTGCTGATTCTCGACGTGATGACGTCTTAAATTACGTAGCCGAGAAATATGGGCGCGATAAAGTGGCTCAAATTATTACTTTTGGAACTATGGCGGCTCGAGCGGCTATTCGTGATGTTGGGCGGACTATGGCCTTGCCTTATAATTATTGTGATCGGGTAGCCAAATTAATTCCGATGTTTACCAAATTAAACGATGCTATTGAAACAGTGCCAGAATTAAAAGAGGTTTTAAATGAAGAAGATGGTAAAAAACTTTTGACAGCCGCATTGAGGTTAGAAGGGGTGGTGAGACATGCTTCAACTCATGCTTGTGGGGTGGTGATTACACCCGAGTCTTTAGATAATTATAGTCCTCGGCAGTTTGGTAGCGGTGGTGATACTTCAATAGTGGTGCAATACGAAGGTCATTCAGTAGAAGACTTGGGGTTGCTTAAAATGGATTTTTTAGGTTTGTCTAACTTAACAATTATCGAACAAGCTTTGGAAATTATTAATAAAATCCATGGTCTTAAAATTGATATAGAACAAATACCATTGGACGACGAGAAGGTGTTTAAACTTTTTCAGGAAGGTAGAACTACTGGCGTGTTCCAATTAGAATCTTCTGGCATGAAACGATATTTAAAACAGCTTTTACCTACCGATTTAGAAGATATTATCGCCATGGTGGCTTTGTATCGTCCGGGGCCAATGGAATACATTCCTCATTATATTGACGGTAAACATGGTCGTAAGAAGCCAGTTTATTTACATCCTAAACTCCAGCCAATTTTAGAAAAGACTTATGGCGTGGCCGTTTATCAGGAACAATTGTTGCAAATTGCTAGAGATTTGGCGGGTTTTAGTTATGGTGAGGCGGATATTTTACGTAAAGCGGTGGGTAAAAAAATTAAGGCCTTACTTGATGAACAAGAGGTAAAGATTGTCAGTGGTATGGTTAAAAACGGTATTGATGAACAAGTAGCCAAAAATATTTGGGAGTTTATTTTGCCGTTTGCCGCTTATGGTTTTAATCGGTCACATGCGGCTTGTTATGCGATGATCGCTTACCAGACAGCTTATCTAAAGGCTAATTATCCAGCGGAGTATATGGCCGCTCTACTGACATCTGATCAGGGCAATGCTGATCGGATTGCGATTGAGGTAGAAGAATGTCGTCAGTTGGGTATTGAAGTAATGTCACCAGATGTTAATGAAAGTTTTTCAACTTTTACCGTGGTGGCTGAAAGCTTAAAAGCTGGTAGTCCTCGAATTAGATTTGGTTTGTTTGCTGTTAAGGGTTTGGGAGAGAATATTGTTAAGGTAATTATTAATGAAAGAAGGGAAAATGGTAAGTTTAAGAATTTGGAAGATTTTTTGACTCGTATTAAAAATAAAGATTTAAATAAAAGATCACTAGAAGCTATGGTGAAAGCTGGTGTTCTAGATAGTTTGGATGAAAGAAATCGTTTGCTTTATAATATGGATCGTATTTTATTATTTGTTAAAGAGTCTAATCAAAACAGTTTGAGTGGTCAGGATAGTTTGTTTGATTTAACGCCTCAGGTTAGTTTATCCGGGTTAAGATTGGATAATACATCAGTATTAGATAAAAAACAAAAATTAACTTGGGAGAAGGAATATTTGGGTATTTATGTGTCAGATCATCCAATGCAAGAATTGTCGGCTAAATTAGATGGTTTAGTCACTAAATGTTCAGATTTAAAGATCGGCGATAGTAAAAAATATGTTAAAGTGGCTGGTGTAATCTCTATCATTAAAAAAATAATGACCAAAAAGGGTGATCAAATGTTATTTGCTACTATAGAAGATAACACGGGTAACACTGAGGTTTTGGTTTTCCCTAGAACCTTAGAGGAAAATCCTCATATTTGGCAAACTGATTCTATTGTGGCTATTTTAGGCAAGGTGTCTGACAAGGACGATGAAGTTAAGGTTTTGTGTGAAAAAGTAGCGGTTTTAAATACTGACAATATATCTGAAGTATTTTCTCAAATCTTAGTACCACCAGCTAGTGGTGCTAGGGGTGCTGGTTTTTGGGGACGCTTTAAAAAGGGTGATGGCAGTAAGCCGGTTCCAGTTTTAACCGCTCCAGTCAGCAATATTATGAATTTAGTGGTTAATATTAATGAGCCTATTGACTATCAGGTATCAAAATTACTACGAGAGTTATTTTTTAAACATCCCGGTAATCATTCTGTTGAGTTGTTAATTTCTAGAAATTCTGGCTTAAAGCAGAAAGTCAAAACTAGTTTCAAAGTTAGTTCCAATGATGAACTCGTTATGAATATTGAAAACATCGTCGGCCAAAATAGTGTTGTTAAGAACTAGTTAAATGTGTTATAATAATAAATGTTAAAACTATTCGATTATATAAAATATGCCTAAATTAAATCTTTATCGTAATATTTCTATTACTTTTGTAATTTTTGTGGCTATTTTGCTGGTAGCTATTTTTTTATTCTTATCCAGTAAAGCTACAGTAATTATTACACCAAATCCTCAAAAGGTTAGCCTAAGTTTTAATTTGGAGGTTAAAGAAAACCCCACAGCCGATGAATTATCAGAAAAAGATGTAGTAGCTGGTAAGATTGAGACTTATGTTAAAGCTGGTAGTTTAACTTCAGAAGTATTAAGTACTCAGGCCGTGGCCTCGGAAATAGTTGGTCAAGTTAAATTAATTAATGACAGTAGACAAGATCAGGCTTTAGTTAAAACTACACAGTTACAAGCTGATAATGGTGTAATAGTTAGGACTGCTGAGAATGTGATTGTTAAAGCTGGTAGTAGTATTAATGTTTCAGTAGTAGCTAAAGATCCAGCAGAGTTTAAAGATATTGATCCTGGCGATTTGGTAATCATTAAACTAAACCCGGCCTTACAAGATAAAATTTATGGAGTGGTAGAAAAAACTTTAAATAATGACCCTCATGATATTAAGGTCTTGGCCGATAGTGATATTGCTCGGGCTAAGGAAAAGTTAAGCCAACGTTTGACTGAAGAAGTTAAAAAAGAAAATAACTTGTCAGGTAGCATTGGATTGCTAACAGAAATTAAAAGCTTTAAGTCTAAAAATAAAATTGGTGATGAAGTGGATAATTTTGATTTAGAAATGGAATTAGAAGTAAAATACTTAAAATTAACTAGTGATGAGCAATTAGCTAATTTAATAATTAAAAA
Source organism: Candidatus Buchananbacteria bacterium CG10_big_fil_rev_8_21_14_0_10_33_19 (assembly GCA_002773855.1). Lineage (GTDB taxonomy): Bacteria > Patescibacteriota > Patescibacteriia > 2-01-FULL-39-33 > 2-01-FULL-39-33 > 2-01-FULL-39-33. Next base: position 137,584 of record PEZY01000012.1, read on the forward strand.
GGTTAATAATTTAAATCTCTCTGGTTTATCTGTTGGTGACGTTAATGTTAGTGATGTAGAATCTACCATTGTGGATGACGACTTGAATGGTAGTGTTTTGG
>PEZY01000012.1:137729-159626 GCA_002773855.1 Candidatus Buchananbacteria bacterium CG10_big_fil_rev_8_21_14_0_10_33_19
GCTCTTTTGACCAAAAAACATCTATCTGGTCAAAAAATAGATAGTATAAAAGAGTTGTTAATGTCCAGTCAAGATGTAATTTCTGATGTGGAAATATTAGCCTCACCTTATTGGACTAAAAGTTTTCCAAAACAAGAATCAAAGATTAATGTGATTATTAAATAATTGATTAATTATTATGAATAATAAATCTAGGCCAGTTAAAATAGCTGGTATGACTGGTTTAATTGTTATAGCCGGAGCAATGATTGGTTTTTTTATGACAATGTTATATTTTTAAATTTAAATTATTTTAAATAACTTACTAATAAATAAACTTATGCGACAAAAGATGTATGTATTTTCGATCATCGCTTTGTTATTTAGCTTTTCATTGGCAGTTAATATAGCTTTGGCTCACGATGAAGAAGCTACCTCAACAGATGAAATAGTGATAAATGTTAATGCCGATGATTTGGGGATTAATAATCCAAAGGTTTTGCCAGATAGTCCTTGGTATGGTTTGAAGAAGTTTTGGGAAGGTGTAATAGATACTTTTACTTTTAATCCTATTACTAAAGCAGAAAATAATTTAACTAGGGCCAGTGAAAGATTGATTGAAATGCAAGAATTAATTGAGAACGGTAAAATAAATGACGCTGACAAGGTTATTGCCCAGTATGAAAAGCGAATCGATAGTATTAGGGATAGAATTGAGAAATTAACCGATATTCATTCTGACAAAGCGGAGAAATTTTTGGATAAGTTTGCTGAGCATCAAATTAAACATCGTTTAATTTTAGAAAAAATACAAGAATCATCAGCCAAACCAGAAGAAATTTCAGCAGTGAAAGATAAAGCTCTTAGTGCTTTAAGTGAAGCTCTAGCTAAGACTGATAACGAGGAATTACAAGCTAGGTTGGAAAAGGCAATCTCTAAAATAGAAGATGGTGATTTAAAAGAATTTAAAAATTTAGAGGTTCTAAAAGCTTTAGAAGATAGAGTACCAGAGCAGGCTAGACCGGCAATTTTACGAGCTCAAGAAAACGCTTTAAAGCGATTAAGGGGTGATATAGAGGAATTACAACCCGTTCAGTCGGAACGTATTGAAAAAATGTTAGAAAAATCCAGGGGTGATGAATCACATTATATTGAAATTTTAAACGAATTGAAAGATAATGGTGATTTACCAGACGGCGTAATTAAAGAATTGCCTTTAATTAAAATGAGACTGGAGGAAAGAAAAACGGAACGTGAGCAAAAAATGAGAGATAATAGTGATGAGCCAGAAGAAATGAATGAAACAGAAGATTCTCATGATGATTCTAGTGATGATGCTGATGATAGCATGGATCGGTAAATCATTTTGACTTAATTAAGCCACCCTTGAAAAAGAGTGGCTTTTTTGTTAAAATCAGCTATAGTTTTTAAACTTAATTTATGGTCAAAAAATATTTCATATTAGTGCTTGGTTGTCAGATGAACAGGTCTGATGCCGAGAAAATTGAAACAATTTTAGCTAATTTAGGCTACCAGAGCGTAAATAGTGAAGCTGAAGCTGATTTGATCGTGGTTGTAGCTTGCTCTATTAAACAATCGGCGATTGATCGAGTTTATGGTAAAGCACATAATTGGCAAAAAAGACGAAAGACAGGTCAGCTATTTACTATTTTAACTGGTTGTGTTTTAGATAAAGATAAAAAGCCACTAGGTGAAATTTTTGATTTAGCCGTGGATATTAAAGACATTAATCAAATTCCTGAAAAGTTAGGCGTTGATAAATCGGTTAGTGTTGGCGATTATTTTAGTGTGGCACCTAAACATAATTCTAGTTTTCAGGCTTACGTAATCATTATGACCGGTTGTAATAACTATTGTACTTTTTGTGTAGTGCCATATACTCGTGGCCAGGAAACATATAAAGATGCTAATGAATTAATAAATGAGTGTAAGGAATTAATTAAAGCTGGTTACAAAGAAATAACTTTGCTTGGCCAAAATGTGAATTCGTATCATAGTGGTGATTATGGTTTTCCAAAATTATTGTCAGCGATAGATAAAATCGAAGGTGATTTTTGGATTAGGTTTTTAAGTAGTAATCCCCAGGATTTTTCTGATGATTTAATTGAAGTGATGGCTAATGGCCAGCATATTACTCCATATTTACATTTTGCTGTTCAGTCTGGTGATGATGATATTTTGAAAAAAATGAACCGCCGACATAATGTAGAGCATTATTTAAAGATTATAGACAAAGCTAGATTGACTATACCTAACCTAATGGTTTCAACAGATATTATTGTTGGTTTTCCTACTGAAACCGAAGCACAATTTAATAATACAGTTAAATTGGTGGAAAGGGTGAGTTATGATATGATTTATATTAGTAAATATTCTAATCGTATTGGTACAGCAGCTTCTAAAATTTTAGCAGATGATATTGTTAAAACTGAAAAGGATCGACGAGAAAAAATATTAACCAAATTTTTAGCAGTTTCGGCCTTGGCTAATAATCAAAATTATTTAAATCAAATTGTAGATGTTTTAGTGGAGGGTCATAAACAGGGCCAACAATTTGGTAAAACTAATACCTTTAAAACTGTTACATTTGCTAGTGATAATAATGTTATTGGTCAGTTTGTACAAGTGAAGATTGTGGAAGTGGGAAGCTGGGCTTTATTTGGTGAATTAGTATACCCTGTTGAATAATTTTTATTATTTTTTAAGTTTGGTGTGTAGGAATTGTTTAGAATCTAATTTAACATGGTAAATTATGAAAAAGAATAAATTGGTGGTTATTTTAGGTCCGACTGCTTGTGGCAAAACAAAGATTGCTACAGTTTTAGCTTATAAATATAATGGCGAGATAGTTTCAGCTGATTCTAGGCAAGTGTATACGGGTATGGATATTGGCACTGGCAAAGATTTAGCTGATTACAATATTAACGGTTCTAAGGTGTCATATCACTTAATTGATGTAGTTGAGCCAGCAACTGATTTTAACGTGGCAAAATACCAAAAATTAGCCTATCAAGCTATAGATAGTATATTAACTAGAGGTAAGGTGCCATTTTTAGTAGGTGGTACTGGCTTATATATTGATGCGGTTACTAAAAATTATCAATTCAATGAAGTCACGCCAAAAAAACAAGAGGCGATTCGAAAAAAATTAGACAAATGGAGCTTAGAGAGGTTATTAAAAGAATTGAAGAGTAAAGATCCAGATGTTTTTGAAAAGATTGACCAAAAAAATAGAAGACGAGTTCAACGAGCTTTAGAAATATTTTTAGAAACTGGTGAATCTAAGAAGAAAAATCCTTTAGGTGATGTAAAATATGACATTTTGTTTATTGGGGTTAAATTTAAATTAGAGGAAATTTATAAAAAAATAGATAGTCGATTAGACCAGAGGTTGGATGAGGGAATGATTGATGAAATTAAAAATTTAAGGACAAGTGGAGTTAGTTGGCAACGCTTGGATGATTTTGGTTTAGAATATCGTTATGTCGCTCGGTATTTAAATGGTCAAATTACCCATAATGAAATGATGTTGCAGTTAAAAAACGCTATTCATCATTTTGCTAAAAGGCAATTAACTTGGTTTAAGAGAAATAATGATATTATTTGGGTGCCAAGTTTAACCGAAGCTCATAGAATATTAAAAAAATTTTTAAAATAAAAAATCCGATTAATGATCGGATTTTTATTTATTAGGTAATTAAGCGGCAGATTCTAGGGGGGCTTCTTGGATTATCATGTCGGCTGCTAGTTGTAGTTTTTTATTGACATCACCTGGATGCATTTTGGACACTTCTTGATAAAATTTAGCCTCTTCTAAATAACTATTATAGTCTTCTGTTGGGATCATTGAAGTGTTAGCGTTGTAATCAGCTAAAAATTTTTGTAATTTGGCTTCAGCATCTTTCCATTTTTCTTCATAATTTTTTTCGTTATCAAACTCATTACCCCATTCTTTTTCGGCTTGGCAGTAACCACGACCTTCTAAACTTGGCATAATTTTTTAGTTATTTGTTAAATAAATTAAAACCCCAGTTTTACACCACCGCTAGTCTTAGGTGGCGTTATTTTAGAATTTTGTAATCGCGGTGTTTTTGATTTGTAAATGTCTTCTTGTAGACCCTCCATCATAAATTCTCGACGTCGGCCAGCGATATTCTTTTTTTTAATTGCTTCTTTTCGAACATACTTATCAACTATTCTATTGGTATCGTTTTGAGTAAAGCCTTTTAAACCAGCCTTAGATAAATGACCGGCTAATTCTTTGACTTTAGATATGTTTAAATCCTTACCACCTAATATTTTGGATGATGTTGTATAATCATAGCCGGATTTTTCCAAGGCTTTCATGATATTTATTTTATCAGTCGCGCTTAGATCATTAACATTTAATAAATTTTTGTATAAATTTGGTAAATTTATAGTCTTAGGTGTATGTTTTTGAATTTGAGATTGTCTAAATAGAGGCATAATATAATTCAGTTTTATTTATGGTAATTTTATTGCCAAAGATTAAATGGTTTATATTTGAAGCTATAATACATGTCTTTCTGATTATAGAAATTTATACTACTTTCTTCGTTATTATTTATAAAACCACTTTGACCAGGTGGTAAGATGTTTAGGCCCTGAATGGGATTAGATAATTCAACAATTTGTTCATAAGTGCCCCGTTCTCCTGTGCCTTTAATAATATTAATAATATCATTAATATCAATTTTTTCAACTGTTTCAATAGGGTTGATTATTTTTTCTACATCATGGGTGTCTATCCAAGTATACTCACCTTTGCCTGGCCAATTTTCTGTTGGTTTACTATTCCAGTTAACAATAAAATTTTGCTGGGGATTTATAGTTTTTGGAAGGTTGTCATATTTTATGAATCCTTGCCATTCATTGCTCCCGTCACCTATGGCGGGAAATCTAGGATCCCAGTTTCTGATAGGGTATTTACCTACATGAAAATATCCAATGTTACCATTTTTATCAGCATATCCAAAGTTCAAAGAACCCGCAAAATCTTTAAGAGCGTTTTGAAATTCGTCTAAATTAGTGGACTTATTAATATCTAAAATAGAGGCCATGCTGTTTAGTTCATTATTTTCTAAAGATCTTTTGTAGGTGTAGGCTTTATTATTTTTAAGATCCCAATTTACTACTGGTCCATGAATTGTTTTATAAGTTGTGTAATCAATAGTATCACCATCTTTGACTTTAATGGCTTGTTTTTTAATGATCATGTCTTGCCACTGGTTATTAAACCAATATTGGTACTGATTTTCTGGATTAATAGTTTCAATATAAGTATCTAGATTGTCAGACCAAGTACCAGATGTAATGGCCCAAGCAATATTTTGGTTTATGCCGATAATTACTCCAGGAATTCCAGGGATTTCTATGCCAGCTACAGAAAAATTAGGTGATTTTAACTTGACTTCGGCCACCATTTGAGACTTTTTATCACCCATTTGTGGTCCGGATAAAAATAAGGCGTTGCCAGTTTTAGATTTGTCAGGAGAGATAATAGCCATAAAACTACCTAACTTGGTAATTAATTGGAGATTTTTTCTAACTTGGCTTAAAATTTTTTTCTCCTGATTTGCTGATTCTATTAGTGAATCAGGATTAATTTCTTGGTAATTATTGCTAGGATTTTTGATTGTTTGTCTGATTGGGTTGTCTTTTATATCAGTATTTGGGATAGTTACAATAGCCTCATTATTGATCTCAGGATTTAATTTATTGAATAAATTAATATCATAATTTAAGGCAGCTAGTTTGGCTAGATTATTTATTTCATCTCCGCCATTTTCACCATATTTTCTGATGGTCATTTGAGCAATAGCTATGCTGTCTTCAATTTCCCATTTTTCTGGTTCAATGTCTAAGTCGAAAAACTCTTTAGGCATTAGACGTGTCTTATTATGTAAAACCTCATCGATGTAGGCATTAATACCATCTCGGTAGGCTATGAAATAAGCCTGGTTTTCGTCGCTAAGTTGTTGAAATTGTGGTGTTGTTTCAGTTTTAAGATAATTATACTGAGCAGTAGATTTATCGTAATCAATATAATCTTGTCCATATATTTCTGATATCTGACCTTTGGCGTCGCGCTTATTTTTTTCTAATTGAAAAAGACGATCTTGAGCAATGGCGTAACCATTACCAAATAACAGTCCACGATCAGTGGTTGATTCGATGTGTGGCACACCATAATCATCTCTATATATCTGTATGATGCTATTATTGTAGATTAAAATTTTATATTTTTGACTATATAAAAAAATAGTTATTAGTAATGTTGCCACCAGTAATAATCCAAGAAATATTATAAAAGTGATTTTTCTGTGTTTATTTTTTTTATTTGATTGCTTTTCTTCTAACATATTAATCACTCAGTCGATATCCATCATTTTAACATGGTCTTTTAAATTTTAATGTCACCATTTAAACATTTATATGAATTTTGTAAGGTAATGGTTTTTGATATGTTTTAGGATAGTTTTTTCTTTAAAATATCCTCAATAGTTTGGGGGTTAGCTTGGCCTTTGGTTTCTTTCATGGTTTGACCCATTAAAAATTTCAGAGCCACTTCTTTGCCAGCCCTATAATCGGCAACTACTTTTTCGTTGTTACTTATAATTACTTCGATTATTTTTTCTAGTTTATCTTGATCGTCTACCTGTTCTAGGCCACCTTGACTAACTATTTCCATTGGACTGTCACCAGTTTTAAACATTTGTTCTAAAACTTTTTGAGCGGTTAGATTATTGATTTTGCTGTGGTAAATTAAAGTAATAAATTCGGCAAAATTTTCTGGCGTAATTTTGGAATCTTTGATGGCGGTTTTTTCGTCGTTTAAGTGTTTGAATAATCGACTAATTAACCAGTTGCTAATTATTTTAGATAATTTTTTACCTTCTCTGGCCCAAATTTCCTCTTCAGTACCATCGGTTTCTGGCAGGGAAATCAACCAGCCAATTAATTCTGATATCACTTGTTCGGTAAAACTAGCCAAATCCTTGTCACTAATTAAAATTTTAGCATCTTCTAATTTTAAATTAAATTGAGAAACAAATCTTTTTAATTTTTGATGAGGTAATTCTGGTAAAGTGCCTGTTAATTCAGTAATTAATTCATCGCTGATATTTAGTGGTGGTAAGTCTGGTTCTGGAAAGTATCGGTAATCGGCGGCTGTTTCTTTGACTCTTTGAGAAAAGGTTTTTTGCTTATCATCATCCCAGCCCCTAGTCTCTTGAACTAATGGTTCATTGTTTTCTAGGGCTTTGGTTTGCCTTTTTATTTCATATTCGACCGCTCTCTCCATAGCCTTAAAAGAGTTGATATTTTTTAATTCTGATTTAGGATTTAGATTATAGTCTAGTAGCGGTTTAACTTCACTGCCATCAATCACAAATTTGCCAGCTTCTTGCATAGAAATATTGGCTTCACAGCGCATTTGACCTTTTTCCATATCCGCGTCAGAAATTTCTAGATATCTTAAAATTTGTTGATACATCTGGCAAAAGTCTTTGGCTTCACTAGCTGATTCTATGACTGGATCAGTAACCAATTCAATTAGAGGTGTACCGGCTCGACTTAAGTCCACTAAACTACTATTGGCGCCATGAGCTAATTTACCAGTGTCTTCTTCTAAATGAACTCTGGTAATGCCAACTTCTTTACCATTTATTTCTAGTTTACCACTGTAAGTTAATGGTTGATCATATTGTGATATTTGGTAGCCTTTTGGTAGATCGGGATAAAAGTAGTTTTTTCGATCAAATTTAGTTTGTTTGGCAATTTTACAATTTAAAGCCAAGCCAACTAGAATAGTCCACTTGATTGCTTGTTTGTTAATAGTTGGCAACATACCAGGATGAGACATGCAAATTGGGCAGATGTTTTGATTGGGTTCTTTCTGTAATTCATAGCCATTTTGGCAAGTACAGAACATTTTGGTCTGGGTTTTTAGTTCAGCGTGGATCTCCATGCCGATAACTGGGATATATTTAGCCATAATTTAATCATCGTTTATTAACCCTATTTTACCTAAAAAAATGGATAAAATCAAATAAAAAACCGCTACCAAATTTTTGGTAGCGGGTGGTATTAATTATGATAAAGGTACAGCAGTGCCACGGGCAAAGATGTAGGTCGGTGTGACGTCGGCTCTCGACAATTTATGCCACCAAGGGTAGGAATCTCTTAAAGCATTCTCAAAAAATAGGAAAATCTGGCGAACTTCATGGTTGACCGATGGTTTAGTTCTTTGCCAGTTACAAAATTCTAATTGACGCAAGTTACCAGACATCCAATAAGCCACCTTGTTGCCCAAGGCCATATGATATTCAGCCAAGGGAATTGGAACTTCATTGGCCATAAGTAGCTCAAAAACAGAATTGTTAATATTCCAGGCTTTATTAAAAACTGGCTCAAGACCATCTGGAGCTGGCTTATCATATTTGTAAAAGCCATAGTGTGGATTTAACCGGGATCTTTTGTGAGCACAGAAACCCATACGTTGAAGATCTCGCCAGCCACGAAAGCTCATCAAGCCGGAGAATGACATAATAATGCTTTCAAATTCTCTGGGCAATTTGTCATAAGTAGATCTATTAGTGTCTGAAATTATTTCAACAATTGAGGAAAAATTATGACAATTATGAAAGTGTTCCGTGCGGCTCATTAAATTAAATAGAATTCTTTCCGCGTCCATGCATCTTGGAAATACAAATTTTAATCCATCATGCTTTGACAGATAACCCCAATTCATTACATCAAAATCAGTAATTTCAGTGTGACGCAAAAACTGATCAGCCCCAATTTTTTTGGCTTCAGTGGTAACCATCTCAACAATAGCTTGGTTTTCAGGCGTACCATCTAATAAAAGATGCTTAATGAGAGTAGTAAATGATTCGCCACTGATAGTTATGCCTACCGATGTGAGTGTCGATGATGGTAAAAAATTTCCCAAAACATCGCAAGTTTCACCAATAACGCCCATATTAATTTGGGCTGCTGTGGCATCTGGAATTTGCGGTGTATAAGTGTCTCGTAAAAAAGTGGGAAATGGACCGGTGAAATTTTCACCTTGCCACATTCGATAGAAATCATAAAGAACATCGTTATTGTGCTTGATAATTCCGGGGTCAATACCATAAAACGCTAGTTCATTTTCAATCGGATAGACAGCAGTGCCGCCCATGTCTACATATCTGGTGGAGAGTTCAATATAGGCTGCTCCCGGTCGACACCACTCAATAGATTTGGCAGCCAAAATAGAAATTTGTTCAAAGCAAATATGGAGTCCAGCTGTTCTGGCGATAGAATTGTGGCCATATTGATCTAGCCACTTTTTCAGAAAGTCGTCCATTTTTTTGGAAGCAGTTAGTGATGCCAAATATAGTGGATCCACTCCAAGTAAAGAAAATTCCTTAAAAGCATTAAAACATTCTTCAGAATAAGTAATAAATTCTTCTAAACTACAGATATTTCTTTCTTTTACAAATTTTGCCGGATCACCATTAAATTCGTTTTGACATTCTAAAGTTAGTGAGCCCAGCGCTTGAGGTAAAAAACTGTCGACGAACATGCCGCGTAATCCGCGTTCATTCTTCATTCTAGAATACATAGCCAGCAGAGAAGAAATCATATTTTCCGGTAGACTGTGAATAAAGAAAATTCGCCCATTGGTATTAGTGAAAAATCTAGAAATTATTCTATCTTCGACGGGATCAAAGCTATATTCCAAGTCAGAAAAGATAAATTCCTTGGCAATTTCCAGTAACCTCTTATTCATGATTATCTCCTAAGTTTGGTTGACTATTTTCGCTACACTGGAAATAATTGTATGATGAATATCTAAAATACTTCTAGTGCCATCGATAATTCTAAATCGGCTTGCTTCTTCCTCAGCTATTTTTAGATATTCATTTCTCGTACGATTAAAGAAATCTTGGTCACAAGTTTTTTCAAAAAAGGCATCTTTGTCTGATTCTTGAGTGCGACGTTTGATCATCTCCTCAATACTAATATCTAATAAAATTACTAAATCTGGTAATATGCCCTGAAGAGCTATGGCGTTTAAGTGATTAATAGTTTTAATCATTTCTGGCTCACTGTGAAACCGGCCACCACCTTGGTAGGCTCTAGTGCTATAGTGCAATCTATCAGTAATAACAATTTGACCACTGGCTAAAGCTGGTTTGACTCTTTTATCAATGAATTCGGCACGATTAGCCAAAAACATAAATAATTCACAATATGGTGACCGAGCAAAACCATTAGCTATATCAATTGGTTGCGGAAAATCTTCGTGGCCATTAAAAACTTCGTTAATAGCCTTAGTCGCTAATTGCGGGTGCTTGATAACAGTTCGTAGGATTTCACCATAGACAGTACCGCCTGGCTCTCGTAGTATAATAGCCTCACGATTTATCGCCTTCAGAAAGGCGAGAAGTTTAGTGGCCTGCTTACCTTTACCAGAACATTCTATACCCTCAAAAGTAATCAGTAGACCAGACATTTTAAGCTCCTTTAATTTCTTTGATTATGCTTCTAATTTGTTTAAATAAGTTGGCTTTACAAGTATTGTTGTCTATAGAAAAATGAGCCTGTTTGGCTAAATCTCTAATACCTATTTCTGTGGATAGAGTACTATCTGCTAAAAATTCCTCCCAAGTTTTAGTACTATCATCAGAATTTTCGGTTCTTTGAGTTAGTCGCTTATATCTAATTTCAGGTTCAGCATCAATCCTAATTAAGTAAAAATGAGGTAATGTTTTAAGTAGAGAAATATCACCTTCTAGTCTAATATTGGGTAGGCAAATAATTGGAGCAAAACTGTGTGTGATAGTTCTAAAGGTGTATTTGGCTAAGATATCTTGACCAAAATGTTCCCTTAAATTAACTCCTAACCAAACCATATTCTCCCGACTTTGAGGTAGTCCTAGTAGATCAAGTATTCTTCTAAGTGGCTCAGAAAAACTGGCTGTTTTAGATTGAAATTCATCAGTTAAAAAATCAGCTAAGGCACTTTTGCCGCTAGCTATTTCACCGATTAGTCCGAGGATTATTTTATTGTTCATCGTGCGTCTCCAAGTTGTTAAGGTGCTATTTTGTTATGTAAAATTAACAGAATAACTGTTTAATGTCAAAAAAACACTAGACTTTAGTGTTTTTTAATATTTCTTTCATTATACTGTCTACTTGAGAGTAGAGATCGGGGTAATTAGTGTTATTGTTGATTGAGTATTGAGCTTTTTGGGAAATTTTTTTTATTTTGGTTTCAGTGGCTAGTTTAGAATCTTTAAGGAATTGGGCCCAGGTTTTATTTTTGTCGTCTTTGTTTTGCAGTCTTTTGGTGATTCTTTGGTATCTAATTTTTTGATCAGTTTCAATACTGATTAGAATAAAATTTTTAAATTTTTTAAGCTCGGTCATGTCAGACTCCAAACGAATATTTGGTAGGCAGATAATTTTATTTTTACTATCTTTTATTCCCTCAATAATTGTTTTAGCTAATAAATCTTGGCCAAATTTAGCCCTAAGTAGAGTACCAAGTGTCGCCATATTGATTCTGGTTTGTGGTAAATACAATCTATCTAAAATATCCCTAAGAGGTTGGGAGAAGCTAATAGTTTTGGATTTATATTTTTTGGCCAAATAATCAGCTACAGTGTCTTTACCGCTGACCATTTCACCAACTAAGCCAATAATTATTTTGTCTTTTATTTTTTTGGGCATATATTTTATATATTATATTTTAGCATATAAATTCTTAGTTACAAAAAACAGGGGATAAACCCCTGTTTTTGAAGACAATTATTATTTGGCTAAATCAATTTTTATACCAGGCCCCATAGTTGTTGATAAACTTATGCTTTTGATGTAATTACCTTTAGCTCCTGATGGCTTAGCTTTTATAATGCTATCCATTAAGGCTGAAAAGTTTTCTACTAATTTAGCCTTATCAAATGAAACTTTACCAATCATTACGTGTAAGTTTCCAGAGTCATCATTTTTAAAACCAACTTTACCTTTTTTAAGGTTGCCCACAGCTTCAGCAATATTTTGCGTAACTGTGCCGTCTTTTGGATTAGGCATTAAACCTTTTGGTCCAAGAATTTTAGCTACTGGAGCTAGGATTCTCATAGTTGATGGAGTAGTTACTAAAACGTCAAATTCCACTTTACCTTTTTTAATCTCTTCAATTAAATCAGCTTCACCAACAACATCAGCGCCAGCTTCCTTAGCAATTTTTAATTGTTCACTATCATCAGAAATCACAGCGACTTTAACTGTTTTACCAGTACCATTAGGTAATGAAACAGAGCTTCTGATTTGTTGGTCACTCTTTTTTGGATTGATGCCTAGGTTTACATGAACCTCAACACCAGCGTCAAACTTAACGGTAGAAGTAGCTTTGGCTAATTCCATAGCTTCGTCTATCTTGTAGGTTTGTTTGGGGTCAATTTTCTTTAATACTTCTTTAAATCTTTTAGAAGTTGAGTGTGTTACTTTTTTCATATTAGTATATTTATGCGGTTTTAGCGAACCATTTAGACTCTCCCGCCTTAATTAATTTATTTTTCGCCCTCGATTTCCACGCCCATTTGTTTGGCAGTGCCAGCAATAATTCTAGCTGCCATTTTAACATCCCTAGTGTTTAAGTCTGGCATTTTAATGGTAGCAATTTCTTCTAATTGAGCTTGAGTAATTTTACCTACTTTTTCTTTTAGAGATTTACCAGAACCCTTCTTAAGACCTAAGGCTTTCTTGATAAGTTCGCCAGCTGGTGGGGTTTTTAAGACGAAGTCATATGATCTATCATCGTAAACAGAGATTTCCACCGGAATAATGTCGCCACGCTTATCAGCCGTCGCGTCATTAAACTTTTGACAGAATTCTGCAATGTTCAAGCCATGTTGACCTAAAGCTGGACCAACTGGTGGCGCTGGATTGGCTGATCCACCAGGAATTTGTAATTTAATTATTGTTTTTATTTTTTTTGCCATATAATTTTAGTTTAAAGTTTATAATGTTGCTGGCCAAATCCATCTGACTTAAACCCCAGAGGGATGAAGGCCAGCATGAGGATAAATATGTCGGCGGAGCCGACACTACTCATTAGAATTTGCCCAGGTATCGTCGTTTTCATTTATTTATTACAGACAACGATCAAATTCATAAGGTTTATAAAGCTTAAAGTTAGAAGCGAATAAAGTTTGATACTTTATAAACTTTTTGACTTTATAAACTTTCTACTATTATTTATATTTATGATTTTTGAATTTGTAAAAAATCTAGTTCAACTGGAGTTTCTCGGCCAAACATTGAGATCATTACTTTAACTTTGCCTCTAGTCTCATCTATACTAAACACTTTTCCTTCCATACCCTTAAATGGTCCGTCAGAAATTTTCACTGGATCATTTTTGGCAACATCGATTTGGTATTCTGGTTCATCAACGCCCATTCTCTTTTGTAGTGATTTGATTTCATCATCAGAAACTGGGGTTGGGGTAGTACCAGAACCAACGAAGCCGGTAACATGAGGAGTGTTTCGAACTACATACCAGGATTCATCAGTTACTACCATTTCTACTAAAACGTAACCTGGGTATATTTTATCCTCGACAACTTTTCTTTTGCCGTTTTTGATTTTAATTTTCTTTTCCTTGGGGATTAAAACACTGAAGATTTTATCTTCCATGTCCATGGATTCAATACGTTGCTTTAGATTATGTTCCACCGCCTCCTCAAGGCCAGAATAAGTGTGTAGGACATACCAACGTCTGCCCAGATTTAATGTTTGTTTGGCCATATTTTTGGTTAAATAATCTGTTCTATTACTTTAGTTAAAATGAAATCAGCTAAGCCTAGAAAAAAGGCAACAGCTAAAGAAATTACTATTACTAGAATAGTATGTTGTTTAACTTCCTTCTTGGTTGGCCAAGTGACTTTTTTAACTTCGTTTTTAGAGTCCCTAATGTATTGGACTAGCTTGTTAATTTGACTCATTTTGTTTAAATTTAGCAAAATAAAAGTATTTTAAAACCCCCTCTCGGGGGAATTTCAATTTACAAATGAATTATATACTATTTTTGAATAAAAATCAAGTGTTTAATAATGTTTAAATAATTACTTAAAATATATAAAAAACTCCCCATTTTTGGTATTTGGGGAGGAATTCCGGAGTTTATTATTTTTTGATTTTTTTATGTTTCTTGATAGAACCGGTAATCTCTACGGTAATTGGTACTGCATTGGTGTTGATAAACGGTGGGATTTTAGCCGGAGGTTTATGGAAATTAACCTTCACTCCATAGCCTTTTTTCTTGTTGCCGTTGATACCAACTCCTTCAAAATTAGGGTTCTCATTAATTATAAAATACTGCTTGATAATAGCTTTTATGATTTTTGCCTGTGCCAAGGTAGCCATCTTTTACCTTTCTATTTTAGGTTAAATGTGCTGGATGCCTTAGTTTTAGTACATAAAATGATAATTGTCAAGCAATAAAACCATTAGTTAGTTTGATTATTTTTTCTCTAATTCATTCTGATTTTCGTCATCTTTAGCGATATTTTCAGCAAATTTAGGATTAGGGGAGTAAAGTTTGTTTTTGATCTTCCATTTATTGGTTTGTGGTTCAGTGTCTAAGTATTGGCCAATACCGTCTTTATTGAATTTATTTTTAACCTTTACCTTGGTCTGAGACCATTTAAGGAGACTATCGAAGTTAATTTTATACACACCTCGAACCACAATATACAAGAGATCGCCATCTTTAATGGCTCGTCTGACCGTTTTTTCACTTACCCCAAACAGGTTAGCAGCTTGGGATGGGGTAATTCTAATTGGCTGGTTTTGAGCCATATTGGCATTAAAATTAGTGTGGATAAGTAGAGATTTGTCTAGACATGTCTAGACAAATCTTAGCATTTTGACTACTAGATGTCAATTGGTGTTATTGGTGGATTATATTGCTTCGTGCCTAGTTAATCACGTTTTATTCATTAGAATTGTGGAGTGTATTTGAATGGAACAATCTTGATGATTGTGATAGTAGGTAATTACCATATTTTTTATAATATGTCAATTATAAATCTATTAACTTGTTCAAAATATTGTTGACAGCATTTTTTATTTCTATTATAATTCACACTGTTTACTAATTCTAAATCAATTGTTATAGCTGGCTGGAAACAACTGTAACAAATTACTAATTTTCTCGTCATAATAAATGAAGAGTCCCTTGAATCAAAAGATTCTCTTTTTAAAAGTCAAAAATCAAGATAAAGATGCTTTCGGACAGTTTTATGATTTATATGTAACCCGTATATATCGTTTTATTTTTTTTAAGATAAATTCTGTTGCTGATGCTCAAGATATTACTTCTGAAGTATTCTTAAAATTATGGCAGTATATTAGGGAAGGTAGAGATATTAAAAATCTCAACGCCTTGACCTATATGATCGCCAGAAACATGGTAATTGATTTTTATAGACAGAATTCTAAAATTGAAGATCCTATATCTGAAGATCATAACAATATTGCCGACGATCAAAAGGATCTACTGCGACAACAGATTATGGATTCAGAATTGAGTGATGTTTTGAAGGGGATAGAAAATTTAAAAGACGAGTATAAAGAAGTTATTATTTTAAAATATTTAGACGAGTTGTCTCATTCCGAGATAGCTGAAGTACTTAATAAGTCTAATGGTTCAGTCAGAGTATTATTGTATCGAGCCATAAAAGCTTTAAAAGAAAATGTCCATGACCAATAATGATCTAATCGAAAAATTAAATCAGATTAAAGATTTGAATTCTGGTGGTAAGCCAGATTCCGCTTGGATTGCGTCCAATCGTGATGTGATGATGAGTCAAATTCAACCTAATAGTCAAAATGAGTCTACAGTCAAAGAACTGGGAGATGGTTTTTATTATGGTCAGTATTTTAATAATTTATTTAGACAAAATTTTTTAAAGCCAGCTATAGCCACTTTTGCTTTGGTTTTTCTGATGCTTGGTTATTCAGCAACCTTGAGTGTAGCTAATGCTAGTTTACCGGGTGATACTCTGTATCCAATCAAAACCGCTAAAGAAAGAGTCCAATTGGCTTTTACCTTCGAAGAAGAGGAAAAAGTAAAATTACAAATGACTTTTGTGTCTAACCGAGCTGATGAATTACAACAATTAGTTAAAACTACTAGTGATGACAATAATAAGAATGCAGTGGTTAAGCAGACTGCTCAACAAATAGTTAAAGATGTGGCTACTGTCAAAGATCATCTCAATGAAATAAGTGCCTCATCTATGACAGCTGACAAAAATAAAGTAATCGAAGCAGCCAAAGAAATTGATACTAAAACTATGGTGATTAAGCAAAGTTTAGTCGAAACGCACAGTAGTTTAAATGAAAATGATAAAAAAGAGTTGGAAGGTGATTTAAAGCAGGCTATTGTCACTACCGAAGAAACTGGCACTAGCGCTTTGAACGTCATTATTAAGAAGTATGAAAGTGGTCAGTCTAATATAGATGATACTGATTTAGCAGCTAGGGTGGCTGATAGGATAAAGGACGCTGAGATTAATATTGATGGTGCGAATAAAGTCATTGCCAAAGTCAGTACAACCACTACCGCGATTTTGAATTCTACTGTGTCGATAACTAACACTTCATCAACTACACCAACACTAACAACTATCAAAAATCAACCGCAAGAAGCCCAAGTGGCTATTGAAGAAGCTAAAGATTTATTAGATCAAAAGGATTTTTCTTCAGCTTTGGATAAAATTACTGAAACCAATAAGATAGTTAGCACTGTAGAAGAAAATGTCAGAGTAATAGTTAGTGAGTCAATTGATATAAAAAATTCTAGTCCAACTAGTACTATTAGTACAATTAAGTAGTTATGGTATAGAATATATAAAATCATTTTCAAAAATGTCGATATTACAGATTAATGATGGTAATTCAATGATGGCTGGCGAGGCTATTTAAAATTAACAATTGAGTTATCTGGCACGGGGCCACCGCTAAGTACAGTTTCTGAGTTGAAAGCGTATTGAGCGGTAGTTCCATGCACGGATATACCAATTTCGGATGTTCTTTTAAAGACTGGGGCAGAAATGGAGCTTGAGTTCTCTATCTGCTAATCGGTAAAGGTTGAACTGTTCTAGATGACAGTGCCATTAGCCGGATTGAGTTTAGGAAATCTTTTTGTAATCAAATTGATTCTAACTTTTGTTTCCATCCCAATTTTTAAAGTGAACATTTTAATAAATATAAATTTAATTCTTTTATGAGAAAATTAGTAACTTACGCTGTAGTAGTTGCTACTATCGTATGGTCTCTAGGATTAGCCGCTGTTGTTCCAGCTTCAGCTGCTTACACACCAATGGCTGGTGATTTGATCAAGACCTCAACTGATAGTGCAGTTTATTACATCGATGCAAGTGGCAAACGAAATTTGTTTGTTAACGCAGTAACTTTTTGGACATGGTACAGTGGTAGTTGGTCAGCTCTTAAAATGGGCAACGATTCAATGACACTAAAAGTGCTTTCCCAAGAAGATTTTGATGCTCTAACATCTGGCACTCATGCTACTGTTAGACCAGGCACCAAATTAATCAAATTCCAAAATAGTCCTAAGGTTTATGTTGTGTCTACAGGCAATGTCTTAAGAGAAGTTAGCGACGCTGTTGCTAAAGAACTTTTTGGCGCTGACTATGCAACTAAAAAACTTATCACTATTCAAAATGGTTTTGAAACCGATTATTCAAAAGGCGCTGCTTTAGCTAGCGGTGATGCATTACCTGATGGTTCTTTAATTAAGTACACAGGTAGCGAAGATATCTACTACATCCAAGATGGTATGAAGAGAATGGTATCTAGCGATGCTTTCATTGCTAACGGCTTTATGGCTAGCTCAGTAGTTACTGTGGCTACCTCAATGTCTTACGACGCTGGTGATTCTATTACTAGCGAAGAAGCTGCTTTAACAACTGTTGCTGGTAGTTCTTCTACTACTACACCACCAACAACCAGTGGTCCATTGTCAGCTGCTTTGGCATCTAATACTCCAGCTGCTGGCTTAGCAATTTATAGTGCTGTTCGTGTACCATTTACCACTGTTGCTTTAACAGCTGGTAGTTCTGATGCAGTTGTAGATTCTATTACTGTTGAAAGACAAGGCCCTGCTGCTGATTCAGTATTTTCTACTATCGCTTTAATTGATGCTGATACCAATGTTCAAATTGGTGTTAACCAAAGTTTAAACGCTAGTTCAAGAGTAATATTCGGTAATAACATCACTGTTAAAGCCGGTACTACTAAGAAAATTTTGGTAGCTGGTAATATGGCTGCAACTGGTGCTGGTACAGTACCTATGTTAGCTGTTGTTGATATCACCTTAGAAGGCGGTTCAACTTTGAATGCTAATTTACCAATCGTTGGTAATGGCCAAACTGTAACTGCGTTAACTATTGGTCAAGCTACAGTACAAAGAGGTAGTTATATGAACTCTACTTCAACTTCTTTGAAAGTTGGAACTGAGGATTATATTATTGCTGCTTATAAATTTTCTGCTGATTCAGTAGAAGGTCAAAATGTTAAACAAATTAAGTTCTACCAAAGTGGTACTGCTTCACTTACATCAGACCTAGAAAAATACAAATTGTTGGTTGACAATTCAACTGTAGTAAATGCTACCTTCACTGTTGATGGTAAATATATTACAGCTGATTTTACCAATAGTCCTGTATATATTGAAAAAGGTAAGAGCAAACAACTTGTATTGAGAGCCGACGTTATTGGCGGATCTACAAGAACAATTAAGATGGATATTTATCGAAATTCTGATATCGTATCTGCTGGTAGCTCATTCGGTTACAACCGAGCTGTAGCTGTTACAGGTACAGGTGCTAGTGGTTCATCTCCAATCTTATCTAATGACCAATACACTATTTCTGCTGGTACTTTGACTATTAGTTCAAATAATGTTATTCCAGCTCAGGATGTATCTTATGGTGACAGTCAAGAATTGGGCGCTTTCCAATTCTCTGTTAAGGGTGAAGCAATTGATATTTCTGCTTTAACTCTAGCTGTTAGTTCAACTACCGCTGGTAGTGATACATTTGATGATGTTAAATTAGTAGATTCAAATGGAAAAACTTTGTGGGGACCAAGCTCTCCATCTAGTGGTAGCGTAGCTTTTACTTCTAATGTTCAATTACCAGTTGGTGATAACATTATTAAAGTAGTGGCTGACGTTGTAAGTACTGGTGGTTTTGCTTCAAACGAAACTTTCAATTTTAGTATCACTGGTAGTACTGTTACTGCTAGTGGCGCTTCAACTGGTGATACAGTTACTGCAAGTCCAACTACAGCTGTTAATGCTTACACTCAAACATTTAAGAGTGCTAAGTTAACAGTTACTGCTAATGCCTTACCTACAGATGGTACTGTGGTAATCGGAACCAAGGATTATAAATTTGCTTCTTGGAGATTAAATACCACTGGTTCTGGTGAAGATGTAAAATTGACATCTATCATTATTGCTAACCAAGCTGGTACCACTTCAGCTGATTTAACTAATATTAGATTGATCAACGCTGACAATAGTAATACTGTAATTGATACAGATTATAGTGGTGATGGCTTTACTGGAACAACTACATTTACATTTAGTACTCCAATCATTATTGCTAAAAACTCTTCTCTAAACCTTGAGGTTTGGGCAGACGTTGCTAACAATAGTGCAGGTGGTGGACATGTTAATGAATTTGTCCTAAGAAGTGATGGAACTGTTGTTCCTGTTACTGCTGAAGGTAATTCAACAGGTAATACAATCACTCCATCTGGTAGTGCTTATAACGCTACTGACGGTGCTGATATAACTATTAGTTCTGTTGGTACATTGACAGTTGAAAATGCTGACGGTGCTCCATCTTCTAAGATTGTTGCTGAAGGTCAAACTTATGAGTTTGGTCGAATCAACTTGAAGGCAACTAATGAGGCTATTGATGTCACTAACCTATCAATCTGTGTAGGTGCTGGTGCTGTTACTGGTACTGCAACAGGTGACAAGGATGATATCACTACAGTTAGTGTTTACCGATCTGACACCATGGCTAAGATTATTGATAACCAACCAATCAATGCGATTTGTGAGGCTTTCTATCTAGCTCAAGGTGCTCTACAAGTACCTAAGACTTCATCTGGTCTTGATTTGATCATTAAGGCTACATTGTCTAACGTAGACAACGCTAGTGTTGATGAAACAGGTCTATCTAATGCTAGTCTTTCTTTAGGTATTGGTGGTACTGATGGTATTACTTCAAAGGGTGCTCAATCTGGTACAACTATTACTGAAACATTTAATAGTGGTACTAGTTCTGCTATGATCCTTCATAAGGCATATCCAACAGTAACTATCAACACTCCAGCTGCTAAATTGGCTGGTGGTGCAGCATTATATGACTTCACTGTAAACAACCCAACTGCTGAAACTATTGCGCTTTACAGATTATCATTCAATGTTTCTACTTCAAGTGGTGATATTGATGTTACATCTGGTGGTTTAGAGGCTAAGAGAAGTGACTGGGCAAGCTTTAAGAAGATTGCTGTTGATAGTGCAGGTACTATTTCTGCTACTACTAACGATCGTAGATTTACTTTCGCTTTGTGGAATCCAGATAGTACAACTGAAACTAGCAAAGAATTAAGAATTGCTTCTGGACAAAGTGCTCAATTCAGATTTATCGGACGAACTATTACAGGTTTGGACGGTACAGCTGGTGAAAGCTTAGAGGTTGTTCTATTGGGTGATACAACTACTACTACCGTTAATGGTGTTAGTGGTAACCCAGCTAGTTCATTCGTATCAGGTCAACAAGGTAACTTTGTATGGTCAGACTTGTATTCAAGTACTGCTGCTACAGCTACCTCTACCTCTCAATGGTATAATGGTTACTTGATCGAAGGTCTATCTTCAACAACAACACCTGTTAGTATCCCAGAATAATAGTTTCTGAATACTTAACAAGAGTTGATAACGGTTAAACCCGTTTACAATACCGTCCCACAGTAATGTGGGACGGTATTGATTTTGGCAAATTTTTCTGGTATTATTAGACTATTATAGTAATGAAACTAACATATGAATAAACAAAAAAAGATAACAGTTATAGTAAGTATAGGGGTTTTAATCCTTGTAATTATCGGTATTTCGTTTTGGTTTTTATTAAGTAAAAAAAGTGATAGTGATACTGGTCGTGAATTGACTGAGATTGATTATGATAAATATGCTGAAATTGGCTATGATGCTGAAAAGGTTGATAAGTTAGTAAAATTAATTGATGAGATAGATGTTAAGATATCAGAAGATCCAACTGATTATGAAATTTATTTAAAAAAAGCTTCAATTTACAGGTCATTACATGAGTATGACTTAGCAGAGAAAGTCTATTTTAAGGCAATTGAAAAGTTCCCAGATTTTGGCGCTGCTTATGGTGAATTAGGGGAGATGTATTTGGGTGATTTTCAAGATTTTGAAAAATCGGTGGAATATTTTAAATTAGCTATTGAAAAATCTCCTTATCGTTCGGATTACTATCGGTGGTTAGCAGATGTTTATAGTGCTAAATTTCCAGAAAAAAAAGGTGAAATAGAATCATTGATGCTGGCTGGAGTTATGGATTCACCAGAGAATGCAGCTACTTTTTATAGTTATTTGGTTAATTTTTTTGATAAAGAAGACAATATGGACAAAGCGATTGAGTATGCTATGAAAGCTTTAGAAATAGATCCTAGTAATGAGGTAATGGCTAAGAAATTAAAAGATTTTCAAGCTCAGCGTTAAATCATTGATAAAATTTGCGTATGTCTTTT
>PEZY01000012.1:159670-437890 GCA_002773855.1 Candidatus Buchananbacteria bacterium CG10_big_fil_rev_8_21_14_0_10_33_19
TAATTTAACGGTTAATGATTTATCGACGGATGATGCGCTTTATTCGTTTCGAGCCTTAGGTTGGTTTGATTTTTTGGGTGGTGGTCAGACCACCCCAGTTCAATGGTTTGGTCATATTCCAGCTTGGGCTAATTTATCTTTTCATGATGCACCACCACTGGTGTTTGCTATTCAAAAAGTTTTCTTTACACTTTTTGGACCAACTACTTTGGCCGCACGATTACCATTTGCCTTGGCTGGGGTGGGAGTGTTGGTATTATTTTATTTATTGTTTAAAAAATATAAAAATGAAAACACAGCTTTATGGGCGGTGTTTTTATTAACCATATCTTCATACGCTACTTGGATTAGTCGAATAGGTTATTTAGAAGGAGTAGAAGTTTTTTTTATTTTACTGAGTTTATTATTTTTTACTAGATATATTTCTGGTCAAAATAAGAAAAATTTATGGTATTTTGGGGCGGCTATGGCCTTAGCGATTTTGTGTAAATACACCGCGGTTTTCTTGATTCCGGCTATTGTTTTATATTTACTGATTTGGCAAAGAGACACTTTTAAAAAATCAGAGTTTTGGATTTCAATGGCTATTTTTTTGGTGGTTTTATCGCCAGTGATTATTTATAATACTAATGTTTATTTGACTCGTGGTCATTTTGATGCCGCCTTATCATCAATGGTAGGTATGCATCCAGCGGACTTTCAATCGGTATCTGGCCGGAGCTTAACTTTTAATCCAATTCAAAGCGCGCTGACTCTTTGGGATACTTTATATGGCACTACGTCTTTGCCACTAACTATTTTAATAATTATTTCGTTGTTTTATTTGCTAGTAAAGATAATAAAAAAACAAAGTAATTATTTAGAAAAAATATTTGGACTTAATATTTTAATGTTACTAGTTTTATTTTTATTTTTAGGTTTTGGTCCGAGATTTTTTGCTATAGCATTGCCACTTTTGTTTTTTTGTTTAGTGACTTTGATATTTGATGTTTATAATTATTTAAAAAATCAAAAAGAACTTTATTTAAAAATATTTTTTATAGTCTTAGTTTTAGTATTTGGTTGGGAGATGATGTATAACATTAATACTAATATATTATCCAAGCCGATTGGTAATCAGCCACTAATGTTTTCTAATTATCGTTTTTATGATCGCGGCTTTAATCAATTAGAAAAATATTTAAATCAAAATATTTTTACCACTTTGCCAAAATTAGTCAGACCAAGTGATTTAACACAGTTGCAGTCTGATTTTTCCAATAAAAAAGTAGTTTTTTTTGATGATACTATGGATTGGTTTTCTTATTCTTGGTATTTCCAAAAATATCAATTTTATTATAGCCTGCCACTAGTGCCATTATCGGTTTATATGCAATCTGGCCATAAATTGGACGAGTTGCAAAACGATGGTTTTGCTGGTTTTTATTTTATTTTTGTGTCAGCTGATGAGGCGGTGGATTCGGTCAAGATAAATTTACCGGTTAGAACTGCAGTGGTAAATTTTGCTGATCAATTAAATAAGGTAGACATTAAACCAGTTGATATTGTTAGTAGTCAGGGTAAAACAACCTTTAAAGTTTACTATGTTAAATTTTAATTATAAGTTATAACTATTTAAGAATTAATAATAATTTATGGATTGGTTTAAGAAAATAGAAAATTGGTGTAAATTAATAGTTTGGTCTGGCTTTAGTGTGATTTTATTTTCATCACTTTATGTTAATACTAGTTTATTTTTTCCGTTTATTGTCACCAAAACTTTGGCTTTTAATATTTCGGTAGAGATAATGTTGGTAGCTTTTTTAATTTTATCTTTTAAGGATAGCAATTACAAAATTAAGATTACTTCGGCGACCATTTTATTTTTTTTGTATTTAATAGCTAGTTTTGTGTCTTCGTTTTTGGGTGATAATTTTTATCACAGTTTTTGGAGTAATAATGAAAGAAGCGAAGGTCTGCTTTTGTATATTCATTTGTTTGCTTTCTTAGTCATAGCTTCTAGTTTTTTTCGTCAGCTGAAGGATTGGTTAATAGTTTTTGATATCTTTGTGGCCGCTAGTACAGTAGTAGCTCTAGTTGCCTTGGGTCAATTTTTAGAATTGCCTTGGTTAATGGCTTCCAGTGGTGGCGAACGGTTGGCTGGAACAATTGGTAATGCTGGTTATATGGCTGGTTATTTAATTTTTGGTGTTTTTTGGGCTCTGTTATTATTTGTTTATCGCAAAAATGTATATTTAAAATATTATTATGCCTCAATTGTTCCTTTATTTATTTTTGTGATCATTAATACCCAAACTAGAGGTGGTATTGTGGCTTTGGTTTTGTCTTCGTTTGTTTTTCTGATGTATTTAATTTTTTATTATTTTAAACAAAACAAGTTAGTTAAAAATATTTTAATTGGCTTTTTAGTCGTGTTATTATTGGGCATTGTATTTTTATTCGCTAATAAGAATCAGGCTTTTGTGTCGGAAGATCCATTGCTGTCTAGAGTTACTGATTTTTCGTTTAAATCTAATACTGTTGAAACTCGTTTGTGGACTTGGCAGTCGGCTTGGTCTGGCTTTAAAGAAAGGCCAATACTGGGCTGGGGACAAGAAAATTTTTATCAGCCATTTAACAAATATTTTAATCCTAATATTTATCGTAAAGCCACTTCAGTGGCGTGGTTTGATCGGGCTCATAATATTATTTTTGATAGATTATTAACTGGCGGTATTATTGGCTTGGCATTGTACTTGTCATTTTTATTTGTGCCATATTTTTATTTTTGGAAATATTTTTTAACTAAAGAAAAAGATTCAATTAAAGATAAATATTTAATTTTGATTATATTTAGTTTGGTGATGATGGCTTATTTTTTACAAAATTTATTTATTTTTGAATCACTGGTAATTTATATACCTTTGTTTTTAACTTTAGCTTTTGTATCTTTGTTTAATCCAAGTATCAAGTGGGAGGTGATTAATAAACCAATTGTTAAGAAGGTGTTAGTAGTCTTGGCGGTAGTCTTTATTATGCCAGCTATTTATTTTTTTAATTTAAAACCGCTCCAGGCTAATATGGATTTAGCTAAGGCCTTGGATTCACCTAAATTTTCGGCTGATCAAAGATTAGATTTAATTAAAGATGTTTTGTCCAGTTCCACAGCTGGTAATCAGGAATATCGTTTGCAGTTATTTAACTTTTTTAATAGGTTATTAGAATCTGGTTTTAAAGATCAGGCTGTGATAGTAGATTTTGTTAATTTACTAGAGATCGAATTAAATAAACAGGTAGTGGAAAATCCTAATCGAACTATGAATAATTTAGTTTTGATTAGGTTTAATAATTTTATGTTTAATTCGACTAAACAAATAAAATATTATAATAGTAATGTTGATTTATTTAAGAAAATAAGTGTCTTGTCACCAAATAGACAGCATATTTATTATGAATCTGGGTATGGTGATTTTTATGTGGCTAATTATTATCGTGATCAAGGACAAGAAGATGTGGCCAAAGAATATTATAAGTTAGCGATTGAGAAGTTTGAAAAGGCTCTAAGTTTAAATCTTAATAATTTAGAAAGCTATAGGCAGTTATCGATGATTTTAATTTACAGTGGTTCTAATAACGATAGAATTAAAGAGCTGTGGAGTGATTTGGATAAGTTAGATGAAATGGTTTATGCTGGTCTTAATCCAGTGCCAACACTTAGTCAGTTGCTTAATACTGCTGCTACTGCTAAAAATTATGATATCGTAAAATTTTTTGCTGATAAGTTAATAGAAATTGATCCTAATAATCCCGAGTTTCATATTCAATCAGCCTTAGCTTTGGCTGGGTTGGGCAGAGATCAAGAGGCTATACTAGAAGCTCAAAAATTATTGGAGTTTGGTGAGGAATATAAAGAACAAGTGAATGATTTTATAAAACGAGTAAAAAATGGAGAGTTTAAATAATTATTTTGTTAATTAGCTTACGTACTTAATTATTTTTAATTACTACTTATGAATTATCTTAAGAGTGATTTGATTAAATATTTAATTCTGACAATTTTTGTATTGTCAGGATTTTTTATGTATACAAATCCAGTTCAAGCCATTTATGCTACCACCACTAGCCCGGCATTGAGTGGTTACAATTTTCAAAATATTAGTGGTGACTATATAGCTGATAGTAGTTTTTGGTTTGATGGTGAGCATTTTCGCTTTTCTTTTACCCCGACCAGAGATTTTTATACGGTTTTTTATCATTATGGTGATCGTATAGCTCATTATCCATATTATTTTACATATTTAACCGCTAGTTATTTTTTTCAATCTGGAGGTGGCGGTGGTCATGGTGCTTACTTTGTTGAAAATTTAGATGATTTAAATAATTATCAAGCGGGAAATAGTATTTTCTTTTTGTGGGAAGCTGGTCAGAGGTATGATAGTTATATTATTGATGGTGACATTGCTAGTAGTGGTTTAACCGAAGATAATTTGTACTTAAATTGGCATTTTAAAGATAATCCTGATGACAAATTGAAATTAGATTATAGCTATGTGAAATTTGCTAGTCGTTATTTTGATTCTATTAATAATACTCATCCTAAAAATTATATTAATTATGATTATGTGCCAGAAGATTACAAATTAGACCCAGTGATTATTGTGCCGGGAATTTTGGGGAGTTGGGATTTAGGCGGTGGTTGGCAATTGGATCCGATACTTAATACTTATGATAATTTGTGGGAAGCTCTAAAGTTGGCTGGTTATGAGGAGGGAGTGAATTTGTTTGCATTTACCTACAACTGGCGACTATCAAATGTTTATAGTGCCATGGAATTCAAAAATAAAATAGATGAGGTTAAAGCTGTTTGTGATTGTGATAAAGTTGATATTGTAGCTCATTCGATGGGAGGATTGGTGGCTCGAGCTTATGTGGAAATGGGTGATTATGAAAATGATATTGATCAATTAATATTTTTGTCTACGCCCCATAGAGGATCTGTTGTATCTTATTTAACTTGGGAGGGTGGTGAAGTTGGTTTTAAGAAAAATGAACAATTACAACAAAGAATTTTTAAGGTGGAGGCAGAGTTTAATGGCTATGGCAGTGTCTATGATTATGTTCGAGAATTGCCTATGAAATCGGTAGAAGAGGTTTTGCCAGTCTTTAATTATTTAAAGGATAAGTCTCTAGATGACAATTGGCAGATTAGGGATTATAGTCATAACTATCCTCATAATTTGTTTCTGGAATTGTTGAATAATCCTAGTCAGCTAGATAAACTAAATAATATTGATATTACCAATATTATTGCTAATAGTGGTGAGGCAACTGTAAATTATTTAAAAGTAATATCTAAGGATTTTATTGATGGTCAGTGGCAGTATGGCTACCCTGATGGTTTTTATAGTGCGTTTGGCGATCATGGTATTGAATACGGCCCAGGCGACGGTACTGTGCCATATACTAGTAATAGCAAGTTTTATAATTTTTCTGATGTGATTATCAATAGTTCACATAATCAAGTAGTAACTGATGCGCAGAAAGTAGTAATCAAAGAGTTAACTGGTAATGAACCGACAGTCGAAGTGCGAAAAAATATATTCTCTAAATATTTGCTGATTAGAATATTTTCACCAGCAGATTTTGTAGTGGTTGCACCTGATGGTAAAAGAGTAGGTAAAGATTTTACTAATAATAGCTCAGTGAATGAAATTGATGGGGCTTTTTATAGTGGCTTTGAGAGTGGTCCGGAGTTTGTGGTTATCCCTGATCCTTTAGAGGGAAAGTACAATGTAGATTTACAAGGTACTGGTACGGGAGAGTATAAATTGAGTGTGAGTTTAATCGATGATAATCAGGCAATTGATAGTGATTATTCTGGTTTTGTGACGCCAGGCGGTGTAGATAGCTACAATATTAATTTATTGGCTAATTCAATATCCAGTTTAACTCCGCAAATTAATACCCTAGAAGAATTATTAGAGGAAATAGATACTATATATCAAAAGGGTTGGCTTAATCATTTTGGTAGTAAAAATGCCTTAGTATCTCAGCTTAAAAATGGTTTTAAGAATAATCAGCAGTTTGATCAGTTAAATAAATTTTTGGCTAATATGTTAGAGAAGAAAAGAATAAATCAACAAGCTTATGGTATAATTACATCAGCCTTAATTAATATTAAAAATAATTTATAAAATTATGTCTCATAAATTAAAAAATTTTAGTTTCATAGCTTTTGCTTTTATTTTAATTATTTTATTTACACCGTTATTTGGTAGTTTATATGATAAATATTTTGGTCCAGTTACAAGTGGATTTCTTGGTCTGTCCCATCCAGAATATTTTGAAGGTTTTTTTATGAGTTATGCTTTTTTTATGACATTAGCTTTAACTTTATTTATTACTAAAAATAAGTATAAATTGATTGCAATTTTTTTAGGTTCTCTGTTATTGTTTGATATATTTTTGGGTTCTTGGGAAGGCTTAATAATAGATTTTGGGACAATGGTTATTTCTTGGCTGTTGGCCCAATTAGGTTTATTTATTTATAAAAGTTTAAAAATTAAAAAGTAAATTAGTACAAAAAAAATCTCCGGAGATATCTCCGGAGATTTTTTTGATGTCATTGCGAAGTAGCGGAGCGAATGAAGCAATCCCATGTTTATATCACATGAGATTGTGGAGTTTATTCTAAATAAAATAAGGGATATTCTCGCAATGACGATTAAAGTTTTCTATTTGTATTGTAAAAAAGTTTGTTTCAGCATTTTGGCTTTAGAGAATTTTGCTGTGACATAATTTTTAGCTTGATTGGCTAGCTCTAAACTTTCAGTTTTATGATCAATTAAATATTTTATTTTATCGGCCAAGTCTTTATAGTTTTTAGGTTCTATTAAAATGCCGTTTTTATTATTTATCATTTCTGGCACGCCACCAACATTAGTAGCGATAATTGGCAGGTTAGCAGTCATCGCTTCTAAAATAGAATAAGGCAGGCCTTCTTTAGTGGAGGTTGATACATAGATATCCAAAGCTTTTAAATATTGTGAAGCTTGATCATGTTTACCAAGTAGTAAAAAATTATTTTTTAAATCTAGTTTGGTAATTAATTCTTCTAAATCTGGTCTGAGGTTGCCATCGCCAATCACAACTCCAAGAATATCACTATTTTTTAATTCACCAACAGCGCGAATAAAATATTCTAAGCCCTTGGTTTGATAAAAATTAGCTACGGTACCAATAATAATTTTGTCAGTTGGTAGATTTAATTTTACTCTAGCTTCATCAGAATCTAGAAAATTTAGATTACTGATATCTAAACCATTATAAATAACCACTGAATTTTTAATTTTTATGTTATGGTCTTTAGCTGATTGTTTGTCATAGTTTGATAAAAATATAATAGTATCTTTGTATTTGGCGGTTAACTTCTCAGTTAAATGATAAATTTTTTTATAAAGAAGAGAAATATTTTCATTAAAAGCCCAGCCATGAACCGTGTGAATTAGTTTACTTTTTTTAAGACCACTTAATCTGAAAGCATAAGAACCTTGAATACTG
The DNA here is from genome assembly GCA_002773855.1 of Candidatus Buchananbacteria bacterium CG10_big_fil_rev_8_21_14_0_10_33_19. Lineage (GTDB taxonomy): Bacteria > Patescibacteriota > Patescibacteriia > 2-01-FULL-39-33 > 2-01-FULL-39-33 > 2-01-FULL-39-33. Next base: position 167,210 of record PEZY01000012.1, read on the forward strand.
GGCTTACTGCTACTGGTATGGATAATATCAGGCTTTGTGGTTTTAAATAATCGGCGTAATTCCCAAACAGCCAAAATATCATTAATCGGAGATATTGGCCTAACCATATATTTTAATTTAATTGTTTTAATGCCTTTAGATTCTAACTTATTAATTAGAGTCTCATCATGGTTTTTGCCAACCGCTACACTAATCTCGTAATTTAAAGCCCCAGGACTAGTTACTAGATCGTAGAGGTATTTTTGAGCACCACCCCATTCGGTTTGGGTAATGACATATAAAATTTTCTGCTTTTTCATAATTGACTTTTTAGCCTAAATATATAATAATATTAAGGTATATTTAAGTATTAATCAAGTAGACAATGAAGTTTTTAGTAACTGGTGGCGCTGGCTTTATCGGCAGTAATTTGGTGGTTAAATTGATAGATATTGGCCATGAAGTGGTAGTAATTGATGATTTATCTAGTGGTAATATTAAAAATCTTCAGCTAGTAATTGATCGGATAAAATTCGTTGAAGGTTCAATATTAGATTTAAATTTACTTAAAAAAGAGTTTATAGGTATGGATTATGTACTTCATATGGCGGCCATGCCATCAGTGCCAAAATCAGTAGAGAAGCCACTAGAGACTAATGCGGCTAATATTGATGGTACTTTAAACGTTTTAATTGCTGCCAGAGATAGCGGTGTTAAGCGAGTGGTTTATGCCGCTTCCTCTTCTAGATATGGTAATTCGACAACAGATATTAAATCGGAAAGTTTACCAACTAAGCCTTTGTCACCTTATGCCTTGCAAAAATTTACTGGTGAAGAATATTGTCGAATTTTTTATAAAATTTACGGCTTGGAAACAGTGGCGACTATATTTTTTAATGTGTTTGGACCAAATCAAAATCCAGATTCGCCATACTCAGCTGTAATACCAAAGTTTATTAAATTAATGCTAAAAGGCGAGCGACCAGTAATTTATGGTGATGGCCAAACTTCTCGTGATTTTACTTATGTTGATAATAATGTCAGTGCGGTTATTGCCGCTGCGACAGCTAAAGAGGCAGTGGGTCAATCAATTAATATTGCTTTGGGCGAATCTATTTCTTTAATTGAATTAGTTAAAAAAATAAATAAAATTTTAGGTACAAATATTGAACCACAATTTGAAGATTTTAGAACTGGTGATGTAAAGCATAGTTTAGCCGATATATCTTTAGCTAAAAAAGTGTTAGATTATCAAGTGGATGTAGATTTTAATAGTGGTTTGGAAAAAACAATTAATTTTTTAAGAAGTAATTAAAATATTATATGGACAATATCAAGATTGGTTTTATTGGTCAGGGGTGGATTGGTAAAAATTATGCTGATAATTTTGAGAACCGTGGTTACGAAGTAATTCGTTACGCCCTAGAAGAGCCCTATCTTAACAATAAAGAAAAAATTAAAGATTGTGACATTGTTTATATCGCTGTGCCCACACCATCAACTCCTAAGGGTTTTGATAGCAGTATTGTACATGAAGCTATTAAACTAATTGGTGATGGCAAAGTGGCGGTAATTAAATCTACTATTTTACCAGGTACTACAGAAACTATTCAAAAAGACTTTCCTAATGTTTTTGTCATGCATTCACCAGAATTTTTAACCGAGCGAACAGCCGCTTATGATGTAGCTAATCCGGGTAGAAATTTGGTGGGTATCCCAATTGATAATGATGACTATAGGACAAAGGCTCAAGAAGTTTTAGATACTTTGCCATTAGCACCATTGTCTAAAATTATTTCCGCCAAAGAAGCGGAACTGTTTAAATATATTAGGAATTGCTTTTTTTACACTAAAGTTATTTTTATGAATTTAGCTTATGACTTGGCTCAGAAGAATGATTGTTCTTGGGAAACCATTCATACTATTATGAGTGCTGATCCTTGGATTGGTAATATGCATATTGATCCAGTTCACAAAAGTGGTCGGGGAGCCGGTGGACATTGTTTTATCAAAGACATGGCCGCTTTTGATGAGATGTATAAAAAATTAGTTGGCGATGAAGCTGGCCAGCAAGTTTTAAAAAGTTTACAAGCCAAAAATATTGAATTGTTGTTGTCTAGTCATAAAGATTTGGATTTACTGTCTGGGGTTTATGGCGAGGATATAATTAAAAAATAATTGTTACGTAACATGTTACGTAATAACGGTTTATGGAAAATAACAAGGTGAATGGCGTAGCCAGAGATGGTGGCCTGGGCCAAAAACCAAAAATTTTAATTTTCTCTTTAGCCTATCATCCTTTTGTAGGTGGGGCTGAAGTGGCTATCAAAGAAATTACTGATCGCTTGGGTGGTGATTTTGAGTTTGATATGGTGACCGCTAATTTAGATGGTCGTCAAAAGGCCACAGAAAAAATTGGCAATATTAATGTGCATAGAATTGGTAATGGTAAGTTGGGTAAATATTTATTTCCTTGTTTGGCTTATCGTTATTCTAAAAAACTTCAGGCTAAAAATAGTTATGATATGATCTGGGCGATGATGGCTAATCAGGCTGGCTGGGCAGCGATGCGATTTAAAAAGAAATTTCCAAAAGTAAAATATTTATTAAGTTTACAAGAAGGTGATAGTGAATGGGATATTTGGCTTAGAACTTTTTTTATTAGACCAATTTATAAATCTATTTATCGCCGAGCGGACAAGATTCAGGCGATATCTAATTTTTTAAAGAATAGAGCAGTGAGATTGGGGGCTAAGGGTGATATTGTGGTGGTGCCCAATGGAGTTAAAGTCCAAAACGTAGAAATTAAAACGCAAAACTATAATTCAAAATTAAAACAAATAATCACTGTCTCTAGATTGGTGAAAAAAAATGGCGTAGCAGATTTAATTAAGGCTATGACTGATGTTAATGGCAAATTAATAATAATTGGTGATGGAAAATTAAAAAATAGCTTAGAGAGTTTGAGAAATAGATTAAATCTAACTGACAAGATAGATTTTTGGGGAAAAATTGATAATCGTCAAGTTTATAATGCTTTAAGAGACACAACTGTTTTTGTACGTCCATCTTTAACCGAAGGATTAGGCAATGCCTTTTTGGAAGCGATGTCAGTCGGTGTACCAGTAGTCGGGACTAAAGTTGGTGGTATCCCTGATTTTTTGGAAGATAAAAAAACCGGTTATTTTTGTGAAGTAAAAAATCCCAAAAGCATTGCCAAAAAAATAAATTATATTTTAGCTGAAGAAAATAAGGCAGAGGTAGAGCAAGTTGTAGAAAATGCTAAAAGATTAGTAGAAGATAGATATTCTTGGAATAGAATATATATTGATATTAAAAAAATTATAGATAAATTAATAAGTTAAGTTATGAAAATTCTAATTACTGGCTCTGGTGGAATGTTGGGGAGCTCGATGATTCCAGTCTTAAGAGAGGAGGGGTACGATGTTTATCCGACAGATAAAAATCCAGTTGAGGGGATTGAACTATTAGATGTTCGAGAATACGATCAGGTTTTGGCTTGGGCCAGTAGATTACAACCAGATTTTATATTTCATTTGGCAGCTGAGACAGATTTAGAAATTTGCGAAAACGATCCAGAGTATGCTTATAGTACCAACACCATTGGTACTCAAAATGTGGCTTTGATTTGTAAAAAGTTGGGTATTAAAATGGTTTATATTTGTACGGCGGGAATTTTTGATGGTAAAAAAGAAAGTTTTTATAATGAATTTGATGAAGCAATTCCTTTGTCGATTTATGGCAAAACAAAATTAGAAGGTGAAAAAATTGTTAAAGAAATGTTGCATGAGTATTTTGTGTGTCGTCCTGGTTGGATGGTGGGTGGTGGAGCTAAAGACAAAAAATTTGTTGGTCAAATTATCAAACAAATTAGAGACGGTGCCAAAGAGTTGCATGCGGTTGATGATAAATTTGGCACCTCCACCTATACCAAAGATTTTTGTAAAAATTTAGCAGCTCTAATTAAGACCGAGCACTATGGTTTGTATCATATGGTGTCTCGTGGTTCAGCTAGTCGATATGATGTGGCCAAAGAAATTGTGAAAATTTTAAATCGCCCAGATATTACTGTTCATAGTGTCCACTCTGATTATTTTGCTAAGCGTTATCCAGTGACTCGGCCACGTTCGGAAATGTTGGATAATTTAATGTTGGATTTACGGGGTTTAAATTTAATGCGTAATTGGCGAGAAATATTGCCAGAATATATTAATGAACATTTTTCTGATGTTATTTTAAAAAACGATATTAATAATATGGACAACAGTGAATCAAAAAATAAAAAAAAGTTTATTGTCATTGGTGCTGGCCTCGCCGGACTATCTACGGCTTATAAGTTATTACAGCAAGGGGCTGATGTGACTATTTTAGAAAAGGCCAAGGAAGTGGGCGGACTAGCTAGAACTATTAAGTATAAGGATTATTATTTTGATTTTTCAGCTCATCGCTTTTCGGCAAGTAAAAAAGATTTGATTGAGGAAATGAAACAAATAATGGAAGGTAATTTTACTGTTCGCTCAAAAAGATCTCGAATATTGATGTGGAACAAGTGGCTTAATTATCCATTTGAATTATTAGATTTGATGTTGCACATGCCTAAGTTGTTGGCTATTAGAGCGGTCTTGGATTATATTTATACTTTAATTAAAGAGAAAATAAAACCGACTAAAATTGTTTCTTTTAAGGATTGGTTTATCGCTAGCTTTGGTTATACTTTATATAAAACAAATTGCGAGCCTTATGCTACTAAGCATTGGCGCATTGATCCCGGACAAATTTCGTCAGAGTGGGGTGAAGCTCGTTCACCAGCTAGTTTTAATTTAAAAACCATTATTGCGGATTTGATTACCAAGAAATATGCTAATGAGTTGGGTGCCGATAATCCTTATCCAGATGCGGATAGCTTCTATTATCCCAAGACTGGTGGCGTTGGCTCTATTGCCAATCGTTTTGCAGATGAAATTAGAAACATGGGCGGCAAAATTTACACTGAAGCAGAAATTACCAAAATTGATTTGTCTGGTGACAAAGCAGTAGTGGAATTTAATAAATATGGCAACAGTCAAAAAATTGAAGCCGACAAAGTAGTGTCGACAATTTCAGTTTATATTTTATCAAATTTAGTTACTCCAGCTGTACCAGAAGAAGTCAAGGCTAGATTGTCAAAGTTAACATACCTGAATACTATTTTTATAAATGTAATAATTAATCGTCCAAAAATTAGTGATGATTCTTGGTTATACTTTCCACAACCATCAGAAGAAATTATTTTTAATCGAGCAGTCGAATTTAAGAATTGGAGCGAAGATATGGCACCAAAAGACAAAACTAGCTTATGTTTGGATATATCTTGTACTAGTAGTGAGAAAATATGGACAGAGGATAATGATGCAGATTTAATTGCTAAAGCTAAAGAAGGACTAGTGAGGTCAAAAATTATTTCTAGTGTTGATGAGGTAGAAGAAACTTTTGTATTGAAAATTCCTTTCACTTATCCAGTTTATGATTTGGGTTATATTGATAATTTGAGACCAGTTGTAGAATCACTAGAGAAAAATGATAAGTTAAAATTAGTGGGGCGTATTGGTAAGTTTAGTTATTCTAATATGGATGACGTTATAGCCGATGGTTTTGCTTTGGCTAATGATTTAATGAAATAAATATGATTAAAGGTTTAGTCAAAAAACATAAAGTAATAATAATAATTTTTTTGTTGTCTTTGTTTTTGCGACTACTAACCTTTGGGCTTCTAATTGATAATTATGGCACCGGTAGTTTTTATTTGGCCAATAATACTGAAGTTTTAGATGGTAATGATACTCAGCATTATGTGATTATTGCCAGTAATATTTCTGAACACGGAGTGTATTCTAGATTCATAAATGAACCGTTTGAACCAGATAGTTTGCGTACACCACTTTTGCCATTGTATTTTTTGCCGTTTATTCATTTTTTAGGATTTAGCAGTGTTTGGCTAGCAATGTTATTATTAGTAATTATTTTGTCGGCGATACCGGTAGAAGCTTATTATTTGGCAAAATTATTTTTAAGTAACAAGCTTAGCTTGGTGGCGGGATTATTAGTGGCTTTGCAGCCACTAATGATTTACTTCACTAGTATTACCGAGCCCGATATGCTGATGATTTTTTTGTTCTTGCTAGTGATTTATCATTTTTGTCTTTATTATATTAATAATACTTCTAAGAATTTATTGTTGTCAGCTCTGCTGTTAGGATTAATGACTTTGGCTAAGCCAGTTGGTATTTATATCGCGGTCATCTTGGTGATTTTTGTGGCTTTAAAAATTATAAAAAATAAAAAAGTTTTTCTAAATTTATTTTTATTTATTTTTATTTTTGGTTTGATTATATCGCCCTGGTTGTATAGAAATTATCAAGTTTTTGGCACAGTAGATATTAGTGCTATTAAATCGACCAATCTATATTTGTATTATACTGTTGGTTTTGAAAAAAATAATGAAGTCTTGCCAGTTGATTTAGGTGAAAGACAGCCAGTTAAAAATATTAAATATCAAAAGGAGTATGTTAGCTTGGCTGTAGATAGAATTTTAAATCAGCCGATAGCTTATACCATGCATCATTTAATTGGTACTCTAAGATCGATGTTAGCCGGTGATTTGCAAGAAATTTATCACAAGGGTCATTCTAATATTTTGCCGTTTAGCTTAGATTTAGAGGGTCGAGTAAATATAACCGACAGCCTACAGTCTGGTAAATTGCTAGTGGTTATAAAATCAATTTTATTGAATTTTAATTTGTTACTTAGATATTTAATTTTAACCATTCTTTATATTCTGGTAGCTTTTGGCTGGTTGATGTCGTATAAGAGTAATAAAAAAACTTTTGTTTTGTTTACCATGTTTGGTGTTTTAATTGCTTATTTCTTTTTGTCTTCTGGACCGTTTGTTTCGCCAAAATATCGTTTGCCAATTATGCCACTCTTGTTAATTATGTCTTTATATACTTTTTCTAATATGAAAAAAAATAAAATTAATGACAAAAAAATAGTTATTGCATCGGGCACTTATTTACCAGAAATTTCTGGTCAGTCTACCTTTGTCGATAACTTCAAAAAAAATTTACCAGCTGATTATGAATTAGTAATTGTGGCCTATGGTAATAAAACCGAAGTGGTAAATAATAATATTTATTATATTAAACGAAATATATTTAGACATCTTAATTATTATTTAACTATTAGAAATCAGGCCAAGGACGCAGTGATTATTTATGCTCAAGATTTGGTGTCATCAGGCTTACCAGCAGCCTTGGCCAAAAGATCAAGTAATTATTTAGTTGTTCGTATTGGTGGTGATTTCTTGTGGGAGAAGATGGTAAATACTGGTAAGACCGAAGTGCCAATTAGTCAGTATTACCAGCAGCCAAAAAGTTTGTTAGAAAAACTTTATTTAAAATTATATCACTATGTTATAAATAAAAGTGATAAATTAATTTTTAATACACCCTGGCCACAGAAGTGGTATGCTGATTATTTTAATATTAGTATTAATAAAATTAGTGTGATTCAAAATCCGTTTACTATTAATAATAAAATTGATGTAAATGATTCAGTAATTGGCGATGAAATTATTTATGCTGGTCGTTTTATACCGCTTAAAAATTTAGAAAGATTGATCGAAGCTTTTAAAAAAATAAAAACTGATAAAAAATTAGTAATTATTGGTGCTGGTCCACAATATAATGATTTACAAAAATTAGCCGCTAGCGATCAGCGAATTGCTATTGTTGATAAAATGAATCAGGCACAGTTATGGCAGAGAATTGCCAAATCTTATTTGTTTATTTTGCCAAGTATTTCTGAATTCAATCCTAACGTAGCTATTGAAGCTCTGAGTTTGCACAAACCAGTTATTTTAACTAAAGAGGTTGGCTTGTCTGATGATTTAAAAAGTAAGTTTGTTTTAGCTGATCCATTAAGTGTTGATAGTATTGAAAAACAAATTGAATATTTATTGAATGGTGAAAATTATAAAAACTTTTTAGATAATTTGTCTATCGGCGATTTGTCTTATGATTGGTCAAAGGTGATGAGTGAGCATATTGAGGTGTTTAACTCTATTATTAATCAAATAAATGTATTAAATATTGGCACTGACAGAGGTTTAGCTGGCGGTAAAAAATTAGGAGATGCTATAGCTAGACATCGAGCTTATGGCGAACACGTAGATAACTTAGATATCATCACTTATTCTAGTAGTAGAGATAATTTACTTGGCCTTAAAATATCGGATAATGTTACAGGCTATGCTACTAATTCGCTATTTAAAATATTTTTTGTATTTGATGTTATTAAAATATTTAGAAAAATAAATAAGCAACATAAAATTAATATCGTTGTTTGTCAGGATCCTTTTGTACCAGCTTTGGCCGGATTATTTTTAAAAATATTTTATCATGTTAAATTACAAATTAATTTTCATGGTGATTTTTGGCAGAACAAAAATTGGCTTAAGGAAAATCCAATTAATTTTATATTTTTGTTAATATCAAAATTTACTGTTCCCTTTGCTGATGCTATTAGAGTGATGAGTGATGGTCAAAAATTAAAGTTAGGTTCTTATGCTAAAAAAGCTAGGGTGATATCAACACCAGTAGATATTAAAAAAATTTTAGATTCTAGTCAGACAGTGAGTTCAGAAGGGGCCTTGATGGTTTTGCATGTTGGTCGAGATGATAAAGTTAAGGATTATGATACTTTACTAAAAAGCTGGAATATAATAAATACTGATTTAAATACTGATAAGAAAAAAAGAGTGATGTTTTATCAGTCTGGGGCTGATCAAGAATTAGATAAGGCTAAAGCCGCTTTAGGTCAAGCTGGTTTGGATATCAATATTATTAAGTTGGGGCGCAAGGATCATGATTCATTAATTAAATATTATAATCAGGCTAATGTAGTCATGTTGTCTTCCACTTCTGAAAGTTTTGGTAAAGTGTTAATAGAGGCTAGTGCCGCTGGTAAGCCGGTGGTATCAACCTCTACCACTGGCGCTAAAGAGATTATAGTTGATCAAAAAAATGGTTATCTGGTGCCAATTGGTGACGCCAATGGTTTGGCCGAGAAAATTATTTATTTATTAGAAAATAGTGATAAGGCTAAGGCTATGGGCGAGACTGGTAGGGAAATGGTTGTAAAAAAATATGGTCATAACACTGAAAAAATTATTAAACTTTGGCAAGATATTATAAAAAATAATATATGAGTAAAAAGATATTTATCTCCATAGCCACTTATAATGAAAAAGAAAATATTGAAAAATTAATTCAAGATATTTTTGGTGTAGGTTATGACAATTTATCAATTATTATAATTGATGATAATTCACCAGATGGTACTAGTGATATAGTTAAGAGACTGCAATCAGAATTTACTAATTTATATTTAATTCAACGGTCTGGTAAATTAGGCTATGGCAGTGCCCATATTGCGGGTTTTAAATTGGCTATGGAAAAAGGGTCTGAGATTATTATTTCTATGGATGCTGATTTTTCTCATGATCCTAAAAAAATTCCCGAGCTGGTGACAGCTATGGATAATGGCAGTGATGTGGTTATTGGCTCTAGAAGGGTAGCTGGCGGTAAGGTAGTGGGTTGGGGCTTGTGGCGTAAATTTTGTAGTGCTGGAGCTATGTTGTCATCGCAAGTAATTTTGGGTATTAAGACTAAAGATTTAACCAGTGGCTTTAGGGCTTATGATGTAAAAGTTTTTAATAAAGTAAATTTAGATAGTATTAAAAGTAATGGCTATTCTTTTTTGGAAGAATTAATTTATTTAGTAGAAAAAAATAAATTTACAGTTAAAGAAGTGCCAATAGTTTTTCATGATCGACAACTAGGTAATTCTAAATTGTCCAAAAAAGAAATTGTAAAATTTTTTATCACTATATTTAAAATTAAATTTGGCAAAAAATGAAACTATTAATGATCACTAGAAAAGTTGATGATAATGATGCCTTGGCTGGGTTTGCTTATAATTGGGTGAGAAGTATTGCTAATAATTTAGATAAGCTATATGTGATTACTTGGCAAAAAAGTGATAACAGTAATCTACCAAGTAACGTAGAATTAATTTCTTTAACTGGTAATAAATTTACAAAAGTTTTATTACTGCAAAAATATCTGGTAAATATTTTACCAAAAGTTAATGGTGTGTTTTGTCATATGAATCCGGAGTATACGATTATCACTGCCCCACTGGCCAAAATATTTAGAAAAAAAGTGGTTAGTTGGTATACTCATAAATCAATTACTTGGCGCCGAAGGTTGTTAGAAATCTTAGCTGACAAAATCGTAACGGCTTCAAATTTGAGTTTTAGGAATCCTTGGTTTTCCAAAAAGTTAGAAATAATTGGGCATGGTATAGATGTTGATTTATTTAAGTCGGTAGCAAGAGCTGGTAACTCAGAAGTATTTAATATTATTTCGGTTGGCCGGATATCACCTACTAAGGATTATGAATCCATAATTAAAGCCTTAGACATTTTAAAAAATAAAAATATCAGATTAAAGATTATTGGTGATGTTATTTTAGAATCTCAAAAAAGTTATTTGACTAGCTTAAAAAAAATGACATCAACTATGGCGTTAGAGGATCAAGTGGAATTCATAGGTTGGGTAGCCAATAAAAATATGCCGCCTTATTATCAAGCGGCTGATTTATTTATTAATATGAGTGGTACGGGTAGTGTTGATAAGGTAATGTTGGAGGCTATGAGTAGTGGTTGTTTGGTTTTAACATCTAATGAAGCTTTTGAAGATATAATTAGTAGTCGTTTTATGATAAATAAAGATGATCCTAGTGGACTGGCCTTAAAAATAAAATTGATAATGGCTATGTCAGACAATGACAAATTAGAAGTTAGAAATAAATTTCGACAGATAGTTATAGCTGATTATGAGTTAGAAAAATTAGCTAAAAAAATAATTAAACAGTTTTAACATATGGTAGTTTGTTATTTTGGATTATACAATCAGAATTACAGTCGTAATAAAATTTTGATTAATGGTTTAAGAAAAAATCAGGTTGAAGTAATTGAATGCCATAGCAATAAAAAAGGCTTGGCTAAGTTTTGGGATTTAATTGTCCAACATAATAAAATTAGAAATCAGTATGATGTGATGGTGGTGGGTTTCCCTGGTCAGTTGTCAATGATTTTGGCTAGGTTTGTTACCAGTAAGCCAATTGTATTTGATGCTTTTTTATCGTTTTATGATTCTATGGTTTTTGATCGTAAAATACATTCGCCAAATAGCTTAAAGGCCTTGTATTTTTGGTTTATTGATTGGTTGTCTTGCCTGCTAGCTAATAAAATATTGTTAGATACTAATGAACATATTAAATACTTTGTTAAAACATTTAATATAAATAAATCAAAGTTTCATCGGATTTTTATTGGTGCTGATGAGACAATATTTTATCCTAGAGAAAAAAATAATAAAGAAGATAAATTTGTTATTCATTTTCATGGCACTTACATTCCGCTTCAAGGCATTAAATATATTATTGATGCGGCTAATATTTTAAAAAATGAAAATATAGTATTTAATTTAATTGGTAGTGGTCAACAATTTAAAGAGATGGAAAAATATATTACTGATTTAAAAATAAATAATATTAATTTAACAAAATTTGTGCCAATTGAAGAGGTGGCTGAATATATTTCTAAATCAGACATGTGTTTGGGGATATTTGGTGATACTGATAAGGCCAAGCGGGTTATTCCTAATAAGTTATATGAGTGTATTGCTATGAAGAAGCCAGTGTTGACTGCTAGTAGTGATGCTATTTTAGAAAAATTTGATAATTATGATAATATCTTATTGTGTAATATAGCTGATAGCAATGATTTAGCCGCTAAGATATTGGAATTAAAAAATAATCATGATTTACTGGATAAAATAGCAGAAAATGGTTATAGTCTATTTACCAAAGAATTTAGTTCAGAAGTCTTGGGTAAAAAATTAATTGATATTATTAAACAATAAAATATGAAGGAAAAAATAAATGTACTAGTAACTGGAGGAGCTGGTTTTATTGGATCACATGTCGTTGATGAATTAGTGGCTTTAAATTATCAAGTTGTGGTTTTGGATGATCTAAGTGGTGGTTTTTTAGAGAATGTTAATGATAATGCTATTTTTGTTAATGGCAGTATTAATGATATAGAATTAGTTAATTCTTTGTTTAAGGTTTTTAATTTTGATTATGTTTACCATTTAGCAGCCTATGCAGCCGAGGGCTTGAGTCATTTTATTAAAAATTTTAATCACAATAATAATTTAATTGGCAGTGTTAATTTAATTAATGCCGCTGTTAATTATAATGTTAGGTGTTTTGTGTTTACATCTTCGATTGCAGTTTACGGTGCTGGTCAATTGCCCATGCACGAGGAAACAGTGCCTAAGCCAGAGGATTCTTATGGGATTGCTAAATATGCTGTGGAAATGGAATTGCAAGTTAGTCATGAAATGTTTGGATTGGATTATATTATTTTTCGGCCACATAATGTGTTTGGTGAAAGGCAAAATTTGGGTGATAAGTATCGTAATGTAGTGGGCATTTTTATGAATCAAATTATGCAAGATCAGCCAATTACAATTTTTGGTAATGGTGAACAGAGTCGAGCCTTCACTTATATTCAGGGCGTGGCTAAAACTATTGCTAGTTCAGTTCTAAATAAGCGGGCTTACGGTGAGGTGTTTAATGTGGGGGCGGATTCAGCAATTACAGTTAACGAATTGGCTAGGTTAGTATTTGAATCTATGGGTAAGTCCACCGATATAAATTATTTACCAGTTCGTAATGAGGTAAAGCATGCTTATTCTTCACATCAAAAGGTTAAAGATATATTAAATTATCAAGAAGAAATTGATTTAAAAGAGGGAATAAAAAGAATGTCTAATTGGGCGATGATAGCTGGATCTAAAAAATCAGATTATTTTAATAATATTGAAATAACTAAAAATTTACCACCAAGTTGGAAACAAAAATAAATCATGAAATTGCTCTACATTGCTAATATTAGAATACCCACCGAAAAAGCTCATGGTCACCAAATAATGACTATGGGTGAAGCTTTTAGTCTGCAAGGAGTGGATACTATTTTGGTGGTGCCGAGCAGAAAGAATAATGATTTTAAAAATGTTAATCCGTTTGATTTTTATGAAATCAAGAAAAATTTTAAACTTAAAAAAATATTAACTATTGATCCGGTATTATTATTAAAATTTCCAGCTGGTATATATATTAAGGTTCAGTCTATAATATTTATGTTTTTTTTGAGTTGGTATTTTCTGTTTATAAATAGAGGAGACTATACTGTTTATACTCGAGATGAGTATTTATTACCATTTTTACAAATATTTTTTAAGCGAGTAGTCTGGGAAGCTCATGCCTTGCCTAATAATTTAAACAAGTACAGAAAATATTTGAATCGCTGTTACAAGGTTATAGTTTTAACTTCTGAGATTAAAAAACAATTGACTAAATTAGGCATAAATGGTAATAAGGTTCTAGTGTCTCCGGATGCAGTAGACTTGTCTATATTTGATATTGATATAGATAAACAAGAGGCTCGTCAGTCTTTAAAGTTACCTGCTAATAAAATTTTACTAGGCTATACTGGCAGTTTTAAAACCAAGGACATGGATAAGGGGATTAGCGACATATTAAAAGCCTTAAAAAAATTACCAGACAATATTCTATTAGTGGCTATAGGTGGTAGTGATATTGATATCGAATTTTATAAAAACATAGCCAAGAGTTTGAACATAGAAAATAGAGTGATCTGGGTTAAAAAAGTTGATCAAAAAACATTGGCAGTGTATCAAAAATCTTTTGATGTATTGTTGATGCCTTTTCCATACACTAAGCACTATGCTTATTATATGTCACCACTTAAAATGTTTGAATACATGGCATCGAAAAGGCCAATTGTGGCCTCTAATTTGCCGACTATTAAAGAAGTTCTAAATGAGAATAATTGTATTTTTTGTCGACCAGATGATAACGCTGATTTAGCTAATAAGATAAATATATTAATAAGTAATAGTGATTTAGCTGCCAAACTTTCTAACCAGGCTTATTTGGATGTTAAAAATTATACTTGGAATAATCGAGCAAAATTAATAATTGATTTTATAAGTTAATGGACACTAGTAAATTGATCAGAAAAATAAAAAGATTTATAAAAATAAGGCGAACAATATTATTGTACAGCACAATAATATTATTTTTGTTATTTTTATTCTTGGCAGTTTATGTGGGAAAAGTATATCTAACAGATGGTAAAACAGGTTTAATTAGAACGCCAATTGGCAGAGCTATATTGGCACCGTATAGATCAATGCGAAAAATGTCAGATATTATGTATCTTGGCTATGCTTTTAAAAAGAATAACTTACCAAAATATAGATTAGAAATTAATCCCAATGATTTTAAGTTTTTAAACGATAATTTGCCAGAGCCATATCAAGATGATAGACAAAGCCGTTTAACCGATGAATATCGCAAGCCGGTACCAGCGAAATTTTATTTTGATGGTCGTGAGTATAAAGTAAAAGTTAACTATCGTGGCTATGTTGGTAATCATTGGTCTAATGCTAAAAAATCATGGGACATAAAATTTGATGATGAAAATTTATTTAATGGTTTAACTAGTATTAAATTAATTATTCCAGAGGACAGGGGAATTGTGGCTGAATATATGAATCAATATCGAGCCAATAAACTGGGGTTGTATCCACTGTTTAGTTCTTACACTACTTTAGTAGTTAATGGTAGAAACAATGGGGTTTATTTTCAGGTTGAGCCTTGGGATGAAAGTTATTTGGCCAAGCATGAATTAATAGACCAAACAGATATGTTCGCTTTTTATGAAGATTGGAATAGAAGTGATCGTTATAGTGATTCATTCGAAATGTTATCTTATTATGACAAGAAAGCTGATAATCCATTTTATAATTATAAAAATTATGCACCATTAAATTATGTTTTTGATTTGATAAATGATTACTCTACCGATTTTGAGGAAAAAATTTCTAATGTTGTTGATATGAATCAGTTTTTAAATTGGCAGGCCGTACATATGTTAATGTCTAGTCCTCATAATCTTTATAGAAATATTAGATTATTTACTGATAGAGAGACAGGGAAATTGGTTTTTGTGCCGTGGGATGTTGGCTTTACTGAGCCTAGTACTAGCTTAGAAATAAATAGCTCTAGTTTGTATAATCGTATTTTTATGTCTGACAAATTTTCTTATCAAAGAAACAAAATTCTTTGGAATTACGTTGGTAATGAGGATAATTTAAAAGATGATTTAAAATACTATGATGATTCATTTAATAATATTAAAGTAGCTTTGGCTCAAGATCATTTGAAAGTTTATAGTACTAAGTGGTTTTTTAATGAAAATAAAAAAATCAGACAAGACATTGAAGATAATTTTTATAAAGTTAGAAATATTTTAAAAAATACTAGAGCCTCTATTAGTGTTTATATGTCTGATGATAATCCAACTTATTTTGATGTGACAGCTGATATGCTACCAGAGATTGTTTTGGATAAAGTGAGGATCTATTCACCAGAGAACGTTGCTTATAAAATATATTTTGATTCCAATCATAATAATGAATTTGATATCACGGATGTACTAGCAGGAACTTCCAGTTATGATCTTAATAAAAAATATCACTTAATATTATCTGATAGAAATATTATTCTGTCAGCGGCCAAAAAATTAGCTAATGATAATATTAGTTTTGAATATTTTCCAAAAACTTACAGATTTTTTATTCAGTCTAGCGGTTCAGGTAAAGTAGAAAAAATTAAAATTCAAGTAGATAATGCCATCACTGATAAAAAGGTTGATGATAGAATTCAGTACATTAGTTTAGATGCCTATAAATATTTATCACAAAAGAATATTTCTATTGATGAGTTTGTAGCAAAATTTCCCATCTTTAGAAAAATAGATAACAACACCGTTGAACTTTATAGAGGTAGTTATAATTTGAATACCGACGTTATCATTCCAGTTGGTAAAAAATTAATTATTAATCCAGGGGTGACGATTAATTTATCTAAAGGAGTATCATTAATAACCTATGGTCCAATTTTAGCTTCTGGTACGGTTGATAGTCCTATAGTTTTTTCTGGTTATGATGCTTGGGGGTCTGTAGGTATATCTGAGGCCCAGGAAAAAAGTGTTTTTGATCATGTTAAATTTAGCAATGGTCAGGATGCTTTAGTTAATGGTGTTTATTATAGCGGTATGTTATCGGTTTATAGGTCTGATGTGGAAATTAATAATTCAGAATTTTCTAAGGCACAAGCTGATGATGCAATAAATGTTAAACATGCTAAAGTTTTAATTCATAATTCTGTTTTCTATAATAATTCAGCTGATTCAATTGATCTTGATTTTATTTCTGATGGCCAGATTAAGAATAATGTATTTTTGAATACTGGTAATGATTCTATGGATTTGAGTGGCTCATCGGTTTTAATAGAGGGTAATAAAATTAAAAATTCTGGTGATAAGGGAATTAGTATTGGTGAAAAATCAAATAATGTAATTATTTATAATAATGAAATAATTGCTAATAATATTGGTATCGAGTCTAAAGATTTATCGCAGGTCTGGACTATTAATAATGTGCTTATTAATAATGGCACCGCTGTTAATGCTTACCAGAAAAAGGGAATATTCGGCGGCGGTATGCTAGTTGTTTATAATTCTATATTTTATAAAAATGATTTAAATATTAATTTTGATGAATTATCGAAAATAGAAGTATTTAATAGTAATATCGCTGATTATTCTGTTGAAAATGGTAATTTTATCGGTGATCCGGAGTTTATTAATGAAAGAGAGGAAAACTTTACAAATAACCCTAAAAATGTTAATATTTCCTTTATTAATAGTGGTAATACGGATATTTTAAGTGATAAATTGAATATCAATGTTGAACAGGTGCCTGTTGGTCTAAATAAGTAATATGGTTAAACCAAAACTACATTTTCAAAGGTTTGAATTTAAATATTATCTACCTAAGAATACGGCAGATAAGTTAATTCCAACACTTTTGAATTACATGAACTGGGATAGCTATATCCAAAATACTGGCAGGGATTATTACGAGGTTAATAGTTTGTACTTTGATACTTATAATTTTGATTGTTTTTGGGATAAGGAAGCTGGGGTGTCCAATAGAAAAAAACTTAGGTTTAGATTTTATGGCCATGACTTATTACCAGAGACGCCAGTTTTTTTGGAGATAAAACAAAAGAATAATGTTTTAGTAACCAAAGATCGAGTTAAGTTGAAAATGTCAGATTGTGTAAATGAAAATTTGGATTCAGCTTTAATGTCTAATTACGGCAATAATAATGATAAATTTTTAGATAGTTTATTTTTATTTAAAAATACTAATTTCCTAAAACCCAAACTTTATATCTCCTATAAACGTAAAGCATTGGTTGGCAAGCACGATGATCGTTTTAGAGTGACCTTTGATTATGATATTAAAACTAAGTTATCAAGTGATATTAAAGATGGCACCTCTAGTTTAAAGGATGTTTACTTTGATGGCGTTGTTTTAGAGTTAAAATATAATAATATTTTACCATCATGGTTTCACGGGATTATTCAATCATATCAACTTGATCGCATAGCTTATTCTAAATATTGTAATTCCTTAAGAATGTGTTTACCAAACTTAGACGATAATAATTATTCATTAAGATAAAAAAATGTTAGAAAATTTAATAGAACTGCCAAAAATAGTGACCACACTTACTGTATCAACAATTGTATTTAATATTGTCTTGGCCTTTGTTCTGTCTTTGATTATAGCTATAGTATATAGAAACACTCACAAAGGCTTGTCGTATTCACAATCATTCACTTTTACCTTGGTTTTAATTGGTATGTTAATTGCGGTTATTATGATGGTTATTGGCAATAGTTTGGCTATTGCTTTCGGCGCTTTCGGCGCTTTTTCTTTGATTAGATTTAGAACTGCAATTAAGGATACTAAGGATTTATCATTTATATTACTAGTAGTTTCAATTGGTTTAGCTGTTGGTACTAATAATTATTTAATTGCTATAATTGTTGCTTTGTTGTCTAGTATCTTTATTTATTTAATGTCTAAATTTAATTTCGGTTCAATTAGAAAATATGACTACTTGCTTAACTTCTCTGCTAATCATGAAGAATTTTCTAATAACAGGATGAGAGAGATATTTGATGATTTTTTGAAATACGATAATCTATTAAATGTAGTCTCTCATGATAATGGTAGATTATTAGATTATAGTTTTAATATTAAATTTATTAAAGAAGACAGTGTTAGTATTTTTGTGGAACGCTTAAGTAAAATGAATGGTGTAAAAAGTGTTAATATTGTAGCTGCTAAAAATGATATTGAGTATTAGTTTGTAGAAAGGTTTTAAAACTAATTGTTTAACCGTAATTATTTATAAAATAATAGTGGCTAATCATATAAAAAAAATATATTTTCGTTTTCTGTTTTGGTTAGATGGAATATTGCCTAAACACAATATTCCAGTTTTGTTATATCACTCAATAAGTGATGATAATAGTAAAATGTCTGTCAGTCCAGAAAAATTTGAGCAGCAATTAATACAATTAAAAAAAGCAGGTTATAAATCAATTAGTCTGGCTGAGTTGAAGAGTTGTTTTGATAAAAATATATTTCCTACTAAAAGAGTAATGATTACTTTTGATGACGGCTTTTTGGATAATTATGAAATCGCTCGACCGTTATTAAAACAATATGGTTTTGGAGCGGTTTTTTTTATCGCTGGAAAATATATTGATTCTACCGCTGATTTTTGTACTAATGATATAGATAGGGTTAAAAAAATGATGTCCGAAGATCAGTTAGGAGACTTATCTGGTAATAACTTGGAGGTGGCTAATCATTTCTTTTCTCATAAGATTTTATCTGATATGGATAGTGATGAAATTAAAAATGAGTATTACACTAACCGAGATAAATTATTAAAAATAGTGGGTGATATTGAAACTTTGAAGTATGTAGCCTATCCCAAAAATAAAAAAAATAATGTAGCTAGTTTATTAGAAAAATGTGGTGTACTTTTAGCATTTGGTGGTCGACCTGGAGTGGTGAAGCAAAATAGTTTGCGTTATGACTTGCCAAGAATTCAAGTTTATAATAACGATTCAATTAATAAATTTTTAGCCAAGCTATCACCATATTATTATTTTTTGCCATGGATTGCATTTGTTATTAAACAGGCCATAAGATCACCTTGGTTTTATTTGCTTTTAGTTCTAGCATTGTCTAGGTTTGCTTTTTTCTGGCTTGGGTTGTTTGGCTTCCCAGCTAATGCATCTTTGGTTGGTGATTGGTGGACACTTTATGGCGG
Organism: Candidatus Buchananbacteria bacterium CG10_big_fil_rev_8_21_14_0_10_33_19; assembly: GCA_002773855.1. Taxonomy (GTDB): domain Bacteria; phylum Patescibacteriota; class Patescibacteriia; order 2-01-FULL-39-33; family 2-01-FULL-39-33; genus 2-01-FULL-39-33. The sequence continues at coordinate 186,671 of PEZY01000012.1, forward strand.
TGATGAAATAAATTATTTTAAATCAGCTAAAGAAATTATTGATGGAGATGTTATCTCTCGGGCTAGGCCTATCGGATTTCCTTTATTTTTAATTCCGTTTATTTGGTTTAGTTATTCGGTTAATTTTATTGACGCTTTCCCATTGGTATCTTTTGTTAATGGCGTTGTTCTTTACTCAGTTGCTTTGGTATTAATTTATTTTTTAGCTAAAGAGATTCTTGGTTCAAAATTAAAGGCGTATATAGTGGCAGTGATTTTTAATATTTATCCTTATTTATTTTATTTTTTATTTAAAATATTTGTTAGAGGTAATAATATTATTAGTCCTTTTGTAGAAAGTCGTTTTAGACAGTTAATGTTTTGGCATTTTGGATCCGATCCTTTGTCTATAGTTTTGATATTGGCTTCTTTATTGTGCTTTATTTTGATAATTAGGAATAAGGTGAACTCTATTTTTATAGCTTCAATAGTTGGCTTAATGTCTTCTTGGTCGGTTATAGCGAGATTACAAAATTTAATAATTTTACCGATATTTTTCTTGGCCTTTTTATTGTTTAGGAAAATAAAGTTATTAAAATATTTTTTTATCTTTAGTCTATTGCCTCTTTTTTTACAATTATATTTTAATTTTATAAGTCAAGATTCAATTTTTTCTACTTCCTATAAATTAAATGGTGGTTCTGGATCGGATATTCCAATTTTTAGTTTTTCTTATATTTTTAGAATAGTCACTTATCCTTTGGATTATGGAGCCATTTTGTTAGCGCCAATTATAATTATTTTAGTATTGGCAGTTGTTGGGTTTTATTATCTAATTAAATTAAATAAAAAAGTTGGATTATTTTTATTTGGTTATGTGATTTTAAATTTACTTTTTATTTTATTTTTGGAACCAACATTTAGAAATCCTAGATATTTTTTACCGGTTATTCCTATTTTGATAATAGTTTTATATTTACCAATGGATCAGTTAATAAACAAAATAATTTTATATGTTAAATCAAAATGATAAATTAAGTTTTCTAATTCCAGTTCATAATGAAGATAAGGTGATTTCTAAAACTCTGCGTGAGTGTTATGAAAAATTAAAGTCTTTGAATATTAATTTCGAAATAATTGTCATTAACGACGGTTCTACAGATACCACTAAAGAAATATTATCCCAAGTGGATTACGTTAAAGTTTTAAATAACCCGTATAATATTGGCTACGGTGCTTCATTAAAACGAGGTATCGCTAGTAGTAGTGGTAATTGGATTATGATTATTGACGCCGATGGAACTTATCCCATTTCTGATATTGATAAAATTATAAAGCCAGCCGGTGATTATGATATGGTGGTAGGTAATCGTCAACATGATAAGGATCATTTTGGTCGTAAGCCAGCCAAGTGGTTTTTGAAAAAGCTGGCTAGTTTTTTGGCTGGTAAAAAAATTCCAGATTTAAATTCCGGCATGAGAATATTTAAGAAAAGTGTTGCTTTAGAATTTTGGCATTTGTATCCGTCGAGATTTTCTTTTACTAGCACTATTACTTTGGCTTGCTTTGCTAACGATTATTTTGTGAAGTATGTAGATATCCCGTATTATTCTAGAGTCGGAAGATCAGGTATAAAGCCTCGTAATTTTTTTGACTTCATAGCTTTGATTCTTAAATTGGTTGTTTACTTTAAGCCACTTAAGATGCTTAGTCCTTTGGCATTGTTGTTTTTGCTAGCAGGTCTGGCAAAACTAGTCAAAGATTTTGTGGTTAATGGTTATATAGGTACGTTGGCTTTGTTATTAATCTTATTTGCAGTACAGATATTTATTATGGCTATTATATCTGAAGTAATAATCAAGAGACAAAAATAAATGAATAATACATTTGCAAAATATATTATTGGTGGATTCATTAGCTACGGAATAAAAATTATTTTAACTTATACAGTGATTAATTTTTTTGACCTTTGGTATTTTTATGCTTATCTATTTTCTTTGGGAGTGGTTATTTTTATAAATTTTGTTATTAATTCATTTTTTATTTTTAAGGTTAGTGATTTTAACGTTATTAGGATTATAAAATATGTAGTATCAATTTTTATATTTAATTCTTTGGATGCTGGATTGGTAGTTATTTTAACTGATAAGTTTTTCTTATATTATTTACTATCAATTACTATATCTACTATTGTTATTTTTTTGGTAAAATTTATTATTTATAAATATTTTATTTTTAATACTAATTCTAATTATAATTCTAATGTAAATACCGATAACAAAAATATTTTTTCGTCAAAGGCTTATCTAAAAGAACATGACAAGCCTTATCTTAAGGGTTATGAAAAAGTAGTAATTGAAAAATATTTTACTTCAAATATGAAGATTTTAGATTTGGGTTGTGGTGCTGGCAGAACTAGTAAGATTTTAAGTGATATGGGTTGTAGGGTTATTGGTGTGGATATTTCTGACAATCTAATTGATCTAGCCAAACAAAAATATCCCAATCTAGATTTTAGAATTGGCGATGCTACTAGTTTAGATTTTGAAGACAATTATTTTGATGCTGTGTTATTTTCTTTTAATGGTATTGACTATGTTCATCCTAGAAAACTTCGCTTGCAAGTTTTAGAAGAGATTAATAGGGTGTTAAAAAATGGCGGGTTATTTGTTTATTCATCTCATAATGCTTTAAATATTCCTAGAACTAAGATATCGATATTAACATTTTTAAATAGTCTATTAACTTTAAGAATTTTTAGTTATTATAGAAATGAAAAACATGATTTAGGAGATATTGTTACTTATTATGGTAATATTTGGTCTGAGGAAAAAGATTTAAATAAGCATGGTCTAGTTTTAATTGATTGCGTAGGCGTTGGATCTGTATCTAGTATTAAAAATAAATTATTACTTAGTTTATTATCTAAGCATATAATGTATGTGGCAAAGTCTAATAATCAATAAATATGATTTTAAAAAAGAAAAAAGCATTTTTAAGTTTAGTTGAAGTGTCTTTGGATGATGCTGAAGCTATTAGCGTAATGACTCAAAGAAAAAAATACGATCATATTAATATTGTTAGTTATAATTTTTTGGATCATGATAACAATTTTAAATTAAAGAAAAAGCAGAGTGCTAGAATTGTTTTGGGTGACGACATCGATAAGTTATTGGCCGCCTTTTCAGATACTTGTCGTAAGCATATCAGGAGAACTTTTAAAATTGATAATTTATATTTTAAAATGATGGATTCAAATTTTGATAAAACTTATTTAGCTTATTGTAATTTTGAATTAGCTAATGGTAGAACGCCATTTTCAAAATCAACACTTAATAAGATGTTAATTTTTAATGCTTATTATAATAATGAAATTATTTCTTCTATTTTGTGTTATGATACCAAGCCATCGTTGAAAGCCCATACTATTTTTTCTAAGCGTTTGGAAATTGATAATAAGGATGAATATAAGATAATAGGTTACGCCTCCAAAAGATTGATATATGAAATTTGTAAATATGGAATTTTGAATAATTATACTCATTTTGATTTAGGGTCGGTTAATTTTGATGATGAGTCTAAACGGGGTATAAATAATTTTAAACTAAGTTTTAATCCATTAGTGGTCGAAGAGTACCACTATATTTATACTAGTAAGAGATTCATATTATTGAATTATATTAATAAAATTGTTAAAAAAATATTGGCTATTATTGGACGATAAAACAACGATGTATGATATACTTAATAAAATAGTGTTAACTATAAAATAAATGTTAGTTAGATTAAAAAACTTATTCTCTAAGAAATTCATCAAAGATGCCATGGTTTTACAGGTTGGTAGTGTTTTTTCTAGTAGTATATTTTTCTTGGGTTCTGTGGCTTTGGCTAGATTTTTAGGAGTTGAACTTTACGGTCAATATGCTTTGATATTTACTTTCATTAGTTTAGTTAATTTGTTTACTAATTGGGGTGAGCAGGGTGTGGCTTTAACAATTGCCCCAGAAGCTTATGCCAAGGGTGATATTAATAAGTTTCAAGAGGTGATTAAGTATTTCTTTTTTATTACCACTATATCAACATTAATTGTTAATGTTGGTGTATTTTTCTTTGCTCCTAGGTTAACAGAAATACTTTACCATAATCCGCAAATAGGAAATTTTGCTAGAGTTGTTTTGCTGATGAGCATACTTCAGATAATTTATTTATTTTTTACAGTAATTTTACAAATTGTGAGAAATGTAAAATATCTCTCTGTTCTCGATGCTATTAATAAATTTTTACATGTTGGTATTTCTGTCTTACTTGTATTTTTGGGCTACGGCCTGTGGGGAGTAGTATATGGTAAATTAATTGTGGCTATTATTTTCTTGATATTCTCAGTGGTAGCTTATAAAATTTTATTTAAAAATAATAGTTTAATGCCATCAATCAAAGAATTATTGTTTGGGATTAACTATAAAATTATTAAGAAATTTTTTAGATTTGGGATAGCTATTTCTTTGGATAAAAATATCGGTAGTTTATTTGGAATTTTGCCACTAATGTTACTGGGTTATTATGGTTCTATTGAGCAGGTGAGTTACTATAAGGTGGCTTATGGCTATATATCCTTGCCAATGATACTCTTAGGTCCAGTTTCTAGATTACTGTCGGTTCAATTACCACAGTCTAAAGCTTATGGTCTTAATGTTTTAAGACGAGACTTTTGGCGGAGCACTTTATTCTCTGGTTTTATTAATATGTCTTTGGTTTTAATATTTTTAATTCCGGCTAAATTTTTAGTGGAGACTTTTTATGGTGCAGATTTTATGGGTAGTGTGCCAGCTATTTATTTTCTATCAATAGTGGTAATACTTAGTGGTTTTAATATTGGACTAGGGTCAATTATGAAGACAATCAGAAAAATGAAATATTCAATTGTCATTAATGTTTCTACTATCGTTGTTCAATTATTAACTTTTTGGATTATGATTCAATATTTACATTTTAGTGCTTTGATTTCAGTAATAGCGTCTTTGGTTTTTTTGACAATTTTTAATATGATATTTATGTTTGGCTTGTTAATTAGAAATGTTGGTTTAAGTAAAAAAAGTGATTTTTAAATAAATTTTATGTTAACAATTTTTGCCAATATGATGATAAATAGTCCTGTAAGATTACAACATCTTAAGGACTCATTTAATTCATTTGAAAATATTTCTGATAATTGGTTGATTAATATTAGAGGGAAATATCGAGATGAGGCCTTGGACTTTTTAGCTGATAGATTAAAAGAAAAAATGATTAGATTTGATCTATTAGATGAAAAACGTGGCTGGTATACTAATTCACTGGAAATACTAAAGTCTGCAAAGTATGATTATGTTTTATTGTGGCTAGAGGATCATATTAATATTGTTTCTCAAGGGGTATATTCTGAATTAGTAGCTGAAATGAAAAATAATAATGTAGATTATTTGATGTATTCGTGGTGGATGAATGGTGAAAGTAGAAAGCCATTTGAATTGGATAGTTTAAAGGCGGGAACGTATATTGATACAGTTGAATTAGATAAAAATAATTGGCAAAAAAGATTAAATGATGGTTATCAGGGACATCTAATATCTTTACTTGGTATATTTAATAAAAATTTTTTAATGAAGATTTTAGAATTAGAAAATGGTTATAAGTTTCCACGTTGGGTAACTACTAACATTTTTAGAGTGATGATTATCTTGTCTCGGCTGGGTGTTAAGTTTAATCACGGAAAGTTGTTTGATTCTATTAATACAGTGTTAGGTGGTAAACTAATTAAAAACCTCAAAGATCGACCATTTGAATTTGAAAAATCAGCTTACAGATTGGATGTTTTGCCGATTAATATGGGTTTAACTAAAATGGAATTATTTGTCTGCATAGATGATGATTTGACACTTGACGGTAGTCAATTAATTAAGCGTGGTTTATATCCAATTGTTGACAGCATAAGTGTTGACTCAGGACTTAAAAAGGAGTACGATTGGGGGATGGAAGAAATATTGTCGGATAATCATTTTTATATAATTACGCGTTATAAATTAAGGGAAAACCAGGTTTTCTCGGAAATTTATTATCAAGATATTCAGAGAATAGATGTAGTTCCAAGGATGACTATTATTAATAATTCTGGTAAATTAAAAGTTACTATTGGTAATAATATTAATGAGTTATTAAGTGGTCAGACTATGACAGTTTATTCGAATATTAAGTGTGAATTATTGGCAGTGGATGGTGATTGTGAGTTTATTTTGGTAATTCCATCTGGATTAAAAAAAATGTAATATATATTATGAGTGATGATATTATAATTAAAAAAATTCCTAAAAACTTAATTTTGGATGTGGATGGAGTTTTGACTGATGGCACTTACCACTATACTATTGATGGCAAGGTGGCTAAGATTTTTGGACCCGATGATAATGATGCTCTGTGTTTATTGAAAAAATATTTAACCATTCATATGGTTAGTGGTGATAAAAGAGGTTTTGATATTACCAAAAAAAGGATTGATGACATGAAATTTCCTATTGATTTGGTAAGTACTTTTGATAGACTAAAATGGATAACTGATCGATTTAATCCAGAAGAAACAATTTATATGGGTGATGGAATTTTTGATGCATCTATTTTTAATGGCGTGATGTATGGTATTGCCCCAGCAAATGCTTTTATCACAACCAAACAACATGCCAATTACGTAACACCATCCAGAGGAGCTGATAGTGCGGTAGCTGAAGCTTGCTTGCATATACTAGAGAAATTTTTTGAACCATTTGACCCACTTAATTTAAATGTGGATAGTGTTGGCGTCTGGCAGAATAAAAAATAAATAATTATATTTCTATGAAAATTGATAAAGATACAATTGCCTGTATTTCTATGGCATCTCGACCTGGTGATTTGGGCGCCACTATTTTTAATGCTAGTTTTGACCACCTATCTTTGAATTATATTTATAAGCCATTTGGGGTGACCTTGAAAAATTTAGATAAGGGCGTTAATGGTATTAGGGCTTTTGGCATTAGAGGCTGTGGTGTATCTATGCCACATAAAGTGGAAGTGATGAAATATTTAGATGAGATTGATGACGTTGCTAAAAAAATTGGTGCTATCAATACTATTGTTAATAATGATGGAAAGTTAACTGGCTATAATACTGATTTTTTTGGTGCTAAAAAAATTATATCTGAAACTTATAATTTATCCGGTAAAAAAGTTTTAATAATTGGAGCCGGAGGTGTATCTCGAGCGATTATTATGGCCTTAAAAGAAAATGGGGCTGGTGAAATTTTTATTGCCAATAGAAATGAATCTAAGGCAGAAACTTTGGCTACAGAATTTGAATTGACTACATTGCCTTATGATAAGATTAATGATTTTTCTGCTGACTTGCTAGTAAATGCCACTGCAGTTGGCATGTCTCCAGATGTTGATGAGATGATTATTTTAGAAAGTGCTATTGATAATTTTGAGGCTGTTATGGATGTTGTAATATACCCCAGTGTTACTAAATTAATGGCCTTAGCCCAGAATAAGGGCAAGGTGGTCATTGCTGGTTTTAATATGGCCCTATATCAGGCGGCTGAGCAGTTTAAGATGTACACTGGAGTTGAAGCTCCACTAGGAGTGATGAAAGAAAATATGATAAATTTATTTAGTCAAAAGTAAGTTAATAAAATTATGAATTACAAAGTATGTATTTTGGCTGCAGGAGTTGGGAGTCGAATGGGAGAATTATCAAATCATGTTAATAAGGCAATTTTACCGGTTAAGTTTAAGGCCGTTATTTCATATATAGTAGAAAAGTTTTCCGAAAATGTTGAGATAATAGTGGCTGTTGGTCATAAAAGTGATACAGTTATTAATTATTTAACTTTGGCTTATCCTAATCGAAAATTTACTTATGTCGAGGTTGATAAATATATGGGTCCAGGTACTGGACCAGGTTATTCTTTGTTGCAGTGTAAAGATAGTTTGCAATCACCATTTATTTTCTTTGCGGCTGATACTATCGTTTTAGAGGATATTCCAATACCAGATCATAATTGGTTTGGCATAGCACCAGTTAAAGAGACTGAGCCTTATTGTACAATTAAGATTAAAAATAATTTGGTCTATCAATTAGATGATAAAATTAAAACCGATAATAAGTTTGCTTTTATTGGTTTAGCTGGTGTTAAGGACTTTGAAGATTTTTTTGATTCCTTAGAAAAAAATAAAGAAATTGCTAGTGGTGAAATTCAAGTTTCCAATGGTTTTAGAGCCCTAGTGTCAAAAGAATTGAAACCGGTCGGCTTTACTTGGTTTGATACTGGTACTATGGAAAGTTATCAAAAAGTTAATAAGAATTTTTCTGGCCAAGCCGAGAAGTTTGATTTTTCTAAAGGTGATGAGTTTTTATATTTTGTAGAAAATAGAGTGATCAAATTTTTTGCTGATGAGTCAATAGTTAAAAATAGATATTTTAGATCTAAAAACTCGCTAAAGGGTTTGTGTCCTGATGTTTTAGAGCCATTAGGAAATTTTTATGCTTATGACAAAATTGATGGCCAAGTATTGTACAATGTTATGAATTCTCAGATTGTTAATGATTTTTTGGAATGGGCTAGGATAAATATTTGGCAAGAAAATAAGCTGAGCGATGAAGATAAAAAGATTTTTAATGATGCTTGTCATAAGTTTTATTATGATAAAACTATGAAGCGAATAGAGTTGGCACAAAATAAGTTGGGAATTATAGATGGTCAGAATGTTATTAATGGTTTAGCTGTGCCTAGCTTAAGCGAATTACTATCAAAAATAGATTGGGCTAATATAGAAAGTGGTGTGTCATGTAATTTTCATGGTGATTTACAGTTTGATAATATACTAGTAACTCGTGATAAAATCAGTAATTTAAATAAATTTGTACTATTAGATTGGCGTCAGGATTTTGGTGGTTTAAATACATCAGGTGATTTATATTATGATTTAGCTAAGCTTTATGGTGGTTTAACTATGTCTTATCAGTTAATTAAGGATGGTATGTTTGATTTTGATAGAAGTGGTGAAAGTGTTTATTATAATTTTTATATTAAGAGTGATTTATTAGAGGCTAAAGAGGAATATGAAAAGTTTTTGATTAAAAATAATTTTGATTTGAAAAAAATTAAAATTATGACAGCTTTAATATTTTTTAATATGTCACCATTACATCATGATCCGTTTGATGTGATGTTATATTTTTTGGGTAAAAATATGTTACATAAATTGTTAAAGTAAATTATTAAATATCATGAATGATAATCAAATAGAATTAGGGTTTGGGCCAATGAGTTCAGAATCCATTGAAGCAGTATATCGCTATTCAAATTATAATCGGCGACGATTAATGTTGATTGCATCAAAAAATCAAATTGATCATAGTGGTGGCTATGTTAATAATTGGACCACAGATCAGTACGCTGCTTATATTTCTAAGATGAAAGAATTATATCCTCAGGCTGAGGTTTTGGTTTGTCGAGATCATTGTGGACCTGGTTTTAATGGTAATGACGACTTAAGTGATGTCTATAAGACTATTGATGCTGACATTAAAAATAATTTTGATTTAATTCATATTGATTTTTGTCACATAAAAGGTGATAAAGATCATCAATTAAGTGAATCAAAAAAAGTCATTGAATATTGTAAAAAATTAAATCCAAAGATAAAATTGGAAGTGGGTACTGATGAAAATTTGGGTATAAATTATAGCATTAATAATTTAGACGAAATTGAGAAGGAGGTTGATTATTTTACAGAATTTTGTCAGCCAGATTTTTTTGTGGTTCAGACTGGAACATTAATTAAAGAGGTTAATCAGGTTGGTAATTTTAATCAAGAGTTTATTACTGATGCGTCTAAGATTTTACAAAATAGAAATATCAAATTAAAAGAGCACAACGCTGATTATTTGTCTGAAGATGAGATTAATAAAAGAATCGGTATAGTTGGGGCTATGAATATAGCGCCTCAGCTTGGAGTGGTGCAGACGATGACAGTTTTAAATAAGTGCTTGATTTATGGCATTGATTTTACTGACTATGCTAATGAAGTATATAATGGTAAAAAATGGTCTAAATGGTTGAATACGAATACACCAGAAAATAAATTTTTGTGTATAGCTATTGCTGGACATTATCATTTTGCCTCGTCAACCTATCAGCGCTTAATTGAACAATTAAATAAACAAGAAGATATAGTAGAGACTATAATTAATAATTTAACAGAAATAATAAATCATTATGCAAAAACACGAGAATAAATTTTTTAGAGAAGTTAAAAAGCCATGGGGTAAGGAAATGTGGATGGCTTTAACAGATAGGTATTGCTATAAGCGAATCTATTTAAATGCTGGGACTCGGACTAGTTTTCAGTACCACAATTATAAAGTGGAGACTAATTATATTATATCTGGTGAGGCAGAAATTTGGTTAGAAAATGATGATGGAGTAGTGGAAAAATTTCTTATGAAAGAAAACGATTTCTTTAATGTTACACCACCAAAGAAGCATCGAGTTATTGCCATTACTGATGTGATTTTGCAAGAAGTATCTACTCCTGAAGTTGATGATGTAATTAGAATTGAAGATGATTCTAATCGACCGGATGGTAAAATTGAAAGTGAACAGGTTAAATAGTTTAAGTTGTTAATTTCTAGTAGTGAATTAATTTAATATTTTGTGTATTTAAAGATTATTTTTGGTAGTTATTATGAAAGTATTACTTCTTACTCAAATCTATTCCGATAAGCCAATCTCAGGCGGCGTTAGAATAATTTGGAATTATTCTCAGGAATTAGCTCGGCAAGGGATTAAAGTATATGTAGTGGCAAATAGCATTGATACTGATAATTTGCCCCAGCATCCCAACTTAAAAATATATAAAGTACCGTTTAGTAGCTACGCCCTAGAGCCAGTTAGTCAAGATGTTTTGAAATCATTTTTTTTCTCGATTCCAATTATTTTATGGCATCGTATTAAAATAATTCACATGGTGCCAGTACAAACACCTTGTCCTTTTTCTAAATTTAAATTTGGGGCTAAATTTATTGAGAGCGCTGAAAGAACTTGGAATTATGAAGATCGTAGAGTTAAACACGATTTAGCTAGAGATAGAAGAAAGAAAGAGGCTCCAACATTTAATTTTTTTGAAAAAGTTTTTTTGAGATTTTCACGTTTATTTTACTGGCTATTTAAAATTAATCAGGAATACCCACATGGAGCGGATGCCTTTTTTTGTCGCTCGCAATCTATGTTTGATTATATTAGAAATAATCATGGCATTAAATCACCACTATACTATGTGCCAATAGGCGTTAATACAAATGAATTTTCTCCGAAGTCTATTAATAAGGCGGATGACAAGTTTATTTTTTTAACCACCGGTGCTTTATCATATAGAAAAGGTACTCATTATTTGATTGATGCATATAATGAATTTTCCAGCAAATATAAAAACAAGACAGAACTTTGGTTAATAGGTAATTCTAACTCAGAAATTTTGAAAGAATTAAAACAAAGAACTAAGACTGGTTCAATTAAATTTATTGATTCAGTGACACCACAACAAATAGCCGAATATTACACTAAGTGCCAAGTTTATATTTCTTTGGCTTTAATTGCTGAGCCGGGACCACTTCAGCCAAATGTTTTAGAGGCCATGGCTTCTGGCAAACCATTGATTATTAGTGAGTATGGTGATACTAGATATTTTGATAAATCTGGAATTGCTTTAACTTGTCGACCATATAATAAAAAGTCAGTTGTGCTAGCCATGGAAAGGTTATTTTGTGATGAATCTTTGAGAAATAGGCTGTCAGCTAATTCTCTGAAATACGTACAAAACAATTTTGATTGGCAGGTCGTGACAAAAAATTGTATTAAGTATTATCAAGAGTTATTAACTAAAAAATAGCTATGTATATTTTTCAACCAGATAGGTATTTGCTTAAAAAACAAATTAAAGAATTCGGCCATTATATTGGCGGTAAAACTTTGGATGTGGGAGCTGGTGGCTTTAGTCGTTATGAGCAGTTTTTTAAATCGAGTGAATATATAAAAATGGATATTGGTGACGATGATAATTTAGATGTGATTGGTAGTGCCGATAATATTCCACTGGCAGATGCTTCATTTGATTCGGTGGTATCTACTCAGGTTTTCGAACATTTAAAAAATCCATTTAAAGCAGCTGATGAAATACACCGAGTTTTAAAATCCGGTGGCGTTTGTCTATTAACTGTACCACAGTGGAATGAATTACATGAGGAACCCCATGATTATTATCGCTATACTAAATTTGGTATTGGTGAAATTTTTGAAAGTAGAGGTTTTGAAGTTTTAGTAATTGATCAACGCGGTGGATTTTTTGTATCTTTATTTCAAATAAAGGTTCGGTATCTATTAGATAGATTTAAGTTGCATAGTCGCCCAGTTGTTGGCAGAATTTTTAGTCGGTTATTTAAAATTGGCACTGGCTTGGCTATGTGGTTGGATAAAAAAGATAAAAGTCCGGCTAATAAAAAGCATGCTATTGGTTGGTTGTTTATATTAAGAAAAAAATAATTGTTTATTATGAGAATACTTATTCTGTCTGATGATTTTCCACCTATCAGTTTTGGTGGGGCTGGTATTGCAGCTTATCGCTTGACTAATGAATTACAAGCTAGGGGGCATGAAGTCGAAGTATTTTCTACTGTTCAGTCTAAAGCGTTAGCTGGTCAATCTGATTATGGTGGATTATTGACGCATTTTTATTATTGTAATTACAAACATTGTTTAAGTGGCTGGGTCAGCTTGTATAACCCACAAATATTAAGGAGTTTGGAATATAAAATTAAAACTTTTCAGCCAGATGTAGTTCATGCTCATAACATTCATTATTATATTTCTTATGGGGCTTTAAGGCTGGCTAAGAAATATTGTAATCGAGTTTTTTTGACTGCTCATGATACTAATATTTTTTATCCAGATAAATTTAATGAATATATAGATAGGAGCAATTTGGCGATACCGACAACTGTTAATTATAAATTAACGCCAATTTTAAAATTAAAAGTTATTAAAAAAACTTTTAACCCGTTTAGACTATTAATTATTAAATATTATTTAAAATCAGCTAATAAGATATTTGCGGTTAGTGATAAATTAACTCAGGCCTTAGAGCAAAATAGTATTACAAATGTGGAAACTATATATAATGGTGTGCCACTAAATGATAATTTTAATAATATTGATGCTAAAAACAATTTTAGGGATAAATTTAATATTCCACAGGATAAGAAAATTATTTTAATGGCAGGCAGGTTTAATACCTTTAAGGGAGCTAGATTAATTTTGCCTTACATATCAGAACTGGCAAAGCATAGACATGATTTTTTGTTTGTTTTTGCTGGTCAAAAAAATAATTTAACTAAGGAAATTACCAAACAGGCAGAAGAGTTGGGCTTGAGTCAGTACTTGTTGTTTTCTGATTGGATTGAATCAGAAATGATGGAGTCAGCATATGAGGCTTGTGATGTAATAGTGACACCCTCAGTGTATTTAGATGTTTTCAATTTAACCAATATTGAGGCTATGAAGCATAAAAAGCCAGTGGTGGGCACTTGCTTTGGTGGTACTTCAGAAATTGTGGTCGATGGTGTAACTGGTTATATTGTTAATCCTTATGATATTAAAAAAACAGCTGAGCGTATTGTGGAACTGTTAAATAATAGAGAGAAGAGAATTAATTTTGGTATGGCTGGCTACAACAGAGTATTGGAGAAATTTTCTTTAGATTATTTGATAGATAAAACAGTGATCTATTATAAAAAATAATATAAAAACGCCACCATTATTAATGGTGGCGTGGTGCTTTAATCAAAGATAGAGATAGTATTTCCCTGGACTTGAATCAGGGAAGAAATTTCTGCAGGAGTCATGACTACGAAAGAAATATTTAATGACTTCAAAAAGAAAACTACAGTAGTTAAATGTTGGACTAGTACCATATCTAGCTACAATCTCTTCAATGGTCAGCCACTCTTGATTGTTTACCTCACCATCGGTTTCTTGATGCTGTAGTATGTCCTTTGTGTAGGCAATGAATAATGTTAAGACAAATGGAGCAGTAGGCTCTGCTTGTTCTTTCAATATGTCCAATATTAATGTGGGGTTCTGTACATCAGTTGGATTGTCTTTTAGATACATATTTGAGCGATAGAGCTCTGGACCAAACATAGCCACAAATTGTACATCATCTGTGTTAAATGCGAAACCAGTCTCTTCTCTGATTTCTCGCACTGCTGCTGATTTGGCGTTTATATCTGTGACATCAAAATGACCACCGTGGTGGATCTGGTAGTGGCCTTTGGCCGCACCCTTGACTCTCTGAGTTACTAAAAATTCAAACGGTAATAAAGGTAATTGAGGATTATTGTTTTTGCCCGTACTTAGTCGATATAAAATAGTAGCTACCACTGAGTGGGCTATTGGATTTTTCCAATTTTTAGTTTTTTCATCTTGCATGGATTTCGTCAGTTCTTCAAACATTGGAGTATACCTTTCCTTTTGGTTGATTTGTAATGTACACTTTATGAAATAATATACACTATGATAGTGTTTCTGTCAATGTATTATAAATTATAATATTTAATATAACTATCTATAGTTTTATTCCAGGTAAAAGTGTTGGCAAATGATTTGGCTTTTTCTCCCATGGTTTTTCTAAGAGATTCATTGGATATTAAGTAGTTAATTTTTTGAGCTAGTAATTCAATGTTGTTTTGAACAATTAAATACCCAGTTTGACCGTCAACAATAGCGTCTTCAGCGCCACAATTACTAGAACCGATTGACGGTACACCAAATAGACCAGCTTCGATATAAACCAAACCAAAACCCTCGTAGTGTTTATTGTCATTAATTGATGAGAGTATTAGTAACTTGGCTTTGGTATATAGAGCTTTTAGATTGTTATCACTGATACCAGATAAGAATATAATTTTGTCAGACACAGAATGTTTATCGGCTAATTCTTTTAATTCATTGAAATAGTTAGAATTAAATTGATAGCCAACAATAACATAATACAAATCCTGGTGGTCTTTGGCTACTTTGGCAAAAGCTGGGATAGATATGTGGTAGCCTTTTCTGGGTTTTAAATCGCCAACACTCAATATAAAATTATATGGAATATCATCGTTGTTTGCTGGTGACGTTTTTAAATCTAAAATATCATGATTGACTCCCATATAAACAACTTCAATATTTGATAAATTAATTTTTGATTTTAATTTATCAGCTGTAAATTCACTAATAGAAAAAATTTTCTTAGCCTTGGTGTAGGCTTTTTTTAGTAACCAACCAAAATATATATTGTCGAGGGGGGTAGTAGTATAAGTGCCAATAGCGGTGATATAAAATTTTTGTTTTCTTCTACCGAGCGATGCTAAATAGGCAATGATGCTATACGGATAACCGTCTAGGGCGTGAATTATTTCGCAGTTTTTAGAAATTTTTCTAATATATAAAACATTAGGTATTATGTTTTTTATAAAAGATAGATTGCTATCGATTTTTTTAAATCTGAATTCACTAGATTCATCATCAGTAATCACTGTTACATTAATTGATGGTCTAGTTTTTAATTCTTTGTAGACTTCAAGAGAATACCTGGCCCAACCGCCATAGCCCTCTTTAATAGATGAAGTTAAAATACAAATATTCATGTTCTTATTGTCCTCGACCATTAACTACAACTTTAATTGTTTTGAGTATAATGCTTAGATCTAATATTAGAGATCTATTTTTTATATAGTATAAATCGTATTTTAATTTTTCTAGTGACTCTTCTTTAGAGCCACCATAAGCTGGTCCATATAATTGAGCCCAGCCAACTAAGCCCGGTTTGACTAGTAAACGTTCTTTATAGAAGGGTATTTCTTTTTCTAAAATTTCTACAAATTCTGGTCGCTCTGGTCTGGGACCGACAAAACTCATTTCTCCTTTGAGTACGTTTATTAATTGTGGTATTTCATCAATCCTAGTCTTCCTCATAAATAATCCAAATTTGGTAACACGTTTGTCATTTTTTTGAGCCCACTCGGCACCATTTTTTTCAGCATTATCTATCATTGATCTAAATTTCATAGCAGTAAATGTCTTGCCGTTCTTGCTAGTCCTTATTTGTTTAAAAATAATGGGACCAGGACTTTCTAGTCGTATAATCAAAGAAACAATTGGAGTTATTATTAAAGCGAATAGAAGACCTGTTAAGGCTAAAATAATATCTAATATTCTTTTGGTGACTTCGTATAATTTTTTGGAATGTTCTGATAGATTCTCTAAAAACCAACTATGGTCTATATGCTCGACAGGTATTTTATTGGTAATTTGCTCATAGAAACTATTGATATTATAAACATCTATTTCTAATGATAGACAGTCAAATATTTTTCTAGATGTTGATTCGTCCTTTAGGCTAATAGCGCTAACTAAAATATCGATATCTTTTTCTAAACAGAATGTATTCAAATCATCAGGTAGATTTTCTAAAACAGTAACTTGATAGCCAAGTTGTGGCCTTTTTTTGATTTGTTCTTCTAATTCCGTGCTTAATTTATTTCTTCCAATAATTAAGACTTTATTAGCAATAGCTGACGATTTTATGAATTTATAAAATATTTTACGCCAAGTAAATATAAGTATAGCTGCTACAATTAAATTTATGATTAATATTCTTTGAGGCTTTAGATTGGCGATGAAAGGTGATAGAAAATAAAATATAGTAACAGCAATAGCCCCATTGATGACAAATATTTTGGCTAGTGAGTTAAATAGAGATGAATTATTGTAACTAGTTTTTAGGTCATAGAGGTCATTAATAAAGAAAACAATTATCCAGGTTAAAAAAACTACAGAAAACAATAATAAATGCCTTGACCAAGTTTCTTGTTCAATTAAATAGCCATATCTAATGATCAGTGTTAAGTATAGAGACAAGTAAAAAAAACCAATATCGCCTATTAGTAGGGTTATTTTTTTAGTTTTGGTGACAAAGCTGGACATATTTTTATGAGAAAATTATACCATAAAACTATATTTTTTTCAAGTCTATACTGGTGGTTGTAATTAACATTTTATTTCTATTAATTTAATTGTTTTGATATAATTACAAAATACTTAAAATGATTTAATGTCTATAAATAACTTTAAAATAATTTTGGCTTTGACTGTCTTGGGGTTTTTAGTGTCAGTAAATTTGGCTTTTGCCTATGTGCCGTCAGATCCAATGTATAATCTTCAAAGTGAATATTTAAATTATTTAAATATTCCTAAGGCTTGGGATATTGCTCGTGGTGAAAAAGTAGTGGTGGCTGTGTTGGATTCCGGAGTAGATATTAATAATCCTGATATTACTTTTAATATTTGGAAAAATCAGAGTGAGGTCGCTGGTGATAATATTGATAATGATCATAATGGTTATATTGATGATGTTTCTGGTTGGGATTTTGTGGATCAAGATAATAATCCATCACCAGTAGTAGATGATGGTTATGACAAATCATCTCTTAACCATGGTACGGCTTTAGCGGGTATTATTGGTGCGGTAGCCAATAATGGCGTTGGCATTACCGGCATTGCTTTCAATTCTAAAATAATGCCGATTAGAATTTTGAAAAGTAATGGCGAAGGTTTTGTTGACAGTTTAGTTGAGGCTATGGATTATGCAGTTAAAAATGGTGCTGATATTATCAATTTAAGTTTAGTCGGCTTTGAAAAGAGTGCCGCCTTAGAAGATGCTATTTTGCGGGCACACAGAAATGGGGTGCTAATAGTGGCAGCTAGTGGCAACTCCGAATCAGGTAAAGAGGCTAGAGATCTTGATTTAGAGCCCGCCTACCCAGTTTGTTATGGTTTAGACTCCGATAATACAGTATTAGGTGTTGCTTCAATTGGCTTAACAGACGAAAAGTCAGTTTTTTCTAATTATGGGTCTACTTGTGTGGATGTATCAACTTTGGGAGAAAGATTGATTAGTTTGGCTTATTATAATCCTGGTCAAAATTTAAATGATTATTATTCTTATAACTGGTATGGCACCTCATTTTCAACGGCCATTGTTTCTGGTATGGCTGCTTTGATTAAATCAAAAAATTTATCTTTGGATGCTAGTGATATTATTAACATACTTGTAGACAATACCACTGACATTAATGATGTAAATAATCAATTTATAGATAAGCTTGGTAGTGGTAAAGTTAATATAATAGAATCATTAAACAATACATCTCAAACTATTGGTAAATTAATAAAATTAGATAATTCTAATTCTATTTATTATTTAGATCAAAGTCAGACGAGGCATTTATTTTCTAATCAAAACGTCTTCTTTAGTTGGTATAATGGTAATTGGAGTGATCAGGATATAGAAATCGTTTCTCAGTCTAAATTTGATACATTTACTGTTGGCAATAATATAGTGATTAGACCGGGTACCAAGTTAATAAAATTTCAAAATAGTGGTCGGATTTATGCGGTATCGGCTCCCAATGTTTTACATTATGTTGATAATGATGTGTTAAAAAAATTGTATGGTGAAGATTATGCCTCTAGATTGGTTACTATGCAAAATTCTTTTGAAGCTGATTATTTTTATGGAGGTAAGTTAGATGGTAGTAGTTATCCAAGCAGTTCTTTGATTCAGTATAGTAATTCTGATACGATTTGGTATATTGATAACGAAAGTCAAAGAGAATTTTTGGACAATTCTTTCTCTTTGAATAGTTTTAGTGATCAAGATGTTATTAGAAATGTTAGTTTAGATTTTTCTTATGAGGTGTCTTCACCAATTAAAAATTTAAATTCTAGTTTATTCCCTTATTTTAAATAGATGATTAATTTTTTTAGAAAGAAAGCTAATAGCTTTTATTTATTTAACAAATACCCGGTTACCAAGCAGTTTGTAAAATTTGCCTTGGTGGGTTCTAGTAATATGGTTGTTGATTTTGTGGTTTATTTATTTTTAACTAGAAATCTTCATATGTATTACATAGTGGCTGCAGTAATGTCGTTTGTGGTAGCTGTTACTTGGAGTTTTTTTCTAAATAGGAAGTGGACATTTAGTCATAATGGCAAAAATACTACTAGTCAATATATAAAGTTTTTTGCAGTTAATACGATAGTAATGGTATTAAACTTGTCATCTTTATTTATTTTAGTCGATTTATTTAATATCTATGATTTAGTGGCTAAGTTGATTGCGGCGGTATTCTTGGCAATATTAAACTTTTCTTTAAATAAGGTTTGGACATTTAGGAAATAATCATTAAATTTTTTTATTGACAAATTGTATAATATATGATATATGTTAATTGTTAGCTGTACATTAATATAGTCTTGAACATAGTGTTTGGGACAGTAAATACCAGAGGAGACTTCCAGTGTCTATGGATGAAAGTGTCGAAAGATTTTTTGATGAGTACAAATTTTTGAATAGTTGCTTTAAATTGCATGGAATAGGTAGTGTAGAGATTTCTGATATACAGGTAAAAAAAATGGACAGATATGTGTTGTTTGAGTCCATACGTTATCATGTACAGGTTTTTTTACTTGATAAACAGGGTCGGATACTCGAGTCAGTGGGAGTAAGTAGCGGCTTTTGGTCTAATATTCGTTATCGTTTATTCGGTCATGGATGTCATACGACAGTTGCCAGACTTTTACGTGATTTGGGTGGTAAAGTAAATGATTTGGGTTATATTGTTCGTTTACAACCATATAGTGAAATGTATACCACTATAAATGTGGTAGAGTTATATAAAATTCCTGATGATTTTAATTTTCGGGATATGATGGCTGAGATACAAAAAAACACCCGACTGGAAATGGAAATTTGCTAAAAATATGAAATTTTGAGGATCATAAAATGTGGTCCTCTTTTTAATTCATATTTATTTATCAGTTGATAGTAGGTTGTCTTTTGAGTATCAATCATATATACTGGTAGTGATACTGTTAGATAATCAATTATTAAGATTTAATGAAAATTTTATTTTTTTTGATTTTAATTTTAAACTTTATTAATTTTAATTAATTTTATGGCTGATCAAGCAATTTTTGACAAGAAAAATATACTTGTCGTTGGAGGGGCTGGTTTTGTTGGGTCTCATCTTTGTGATGAACTAGTAAAAGAGGCTAAAGTAATTTGTTTAGACAATTTTTTAACTGGTAGTGAATCAAATATCACTCATTTGCATCAAAATTCAAGTTTTGAGTTTATCAATCATGATATTAATACTTCTATTGAGTTAGAAACAAGGCCAGAGCTTAGAGATTTTAAAATTGAGTTTCAGGGTATTCAGGAAATTTATTTTTTGGCTACACCTGGATCACCTAAATTTTATAGTGATTATTCCGTCGAGACTATGATGGTTAATTCATTGGGCTTGAATAATGCCTTGCAAATGGCTTTAAAATATAAAGCTAAGTTAATTTATGCTTCTAGTCCAGCTGTTTATGGTGACATAGAAGATGGTCAAAGAGTTAAGGAGGATTATGTGGGTAGTGTTGACCAATTGGGACCTAGAGCGATTTATTCCGAAGCTAAAAGATTTGGCGAAACATTAGTAAACAACTATAGATTAAAATTTGATCTTGATACTAAGATAGTTAGAATTTTTAATTGCTATGGTCCGAATATGAAATTAGAGGACGGCAGAATGATTCCAGAATTAATTAAATCGGCTTTAAATAATAGAGACTTAGTAGTGTTTGGTCAAGCCGAAGATATTGGATCATATCTATACATATCAGATTTAATTCAGGCTTTAGTTGGCACTATGAATGGTAGCGAATCAGGTCCTATTAATTTAGCTTCTGATGCTAAGTATAAATTTTCAGAAATAGCCGATAAAATAATAGAATTAACAGAATCCAGATCAGTTATTACTTATCATGATAGAGAAAGCATAATGGCACCTCAATTTTTAGCCGATATAACTTTAGCCAAAGAAAGTCTAGGCTGGTTTCCGATTACTTTATTGGATCAAGGACTTAAGAATACTATTGATTACTTAAGCGCTCAAAAGGGTATATTACAGCCAAAATAAATTTTTAACTTTAAAATTACCGTTCGTTTGAGCGGTTTTTTTATTTGTATTTTGTGGTTTTACATGGCATAATTATAGGGAAATAATATTAAGATAATGAAAACTTTAGTTTTAATACCTGCCTATAATGAAGACAAAAAAATAGGTGATGTGGTTTCTGATGTTAAGTCCAAGGGGATTGATGTTTTGGTTGTTGATGATGGTTCAATGGATCAAACTAGTAGCATCTCTTTAAAAAAAGGAGCCATTGTTCTAAAGCATAAAATCAACAGAGGTCAGGGAGCGGCTATTGCAACTGGTATTGAATATGCTAAGCGAAATCATTATGAGGTAGTAGTTTTTTTTGACGCTGATGGTCAAATGAAATCAGAAGAGATTAGGAAATTAATTGACCCAGTAATCAAAAATGAATCAGAAGTGGTTTTGGGTTCTAGGTTTTTGGGTTTAGCTAAAAATATACCAATTTCTAAATTATTAGTTTTAAAATTAGCCATACTGTTTACCAGATTAACTACCGGTTTAAAATTGACCGATACCCATAATGGTTTTCAGGCTTGGAGCATGCTGGCTTTAGATAAAATTAACTTGACTCAGGATCGTCAAGCTTATGCTTCTGAGTTACTCCAAGAGATTTCTGAAAATAACATAAAATACAAAGAAGTGCCAGTTACTATTGAATATACCGATTATTCCAAACAAAAAGGACAAAGTATTTTTAATGCTATTAACATTGTTTTTAATTTATTAATTAAAAAATAAATAACTATGCCAATTCAATTCATATTAGTGATTTTAATTATTTTGGCAGTTTTAAGATTGCTTTATCAATTAAAAAATAAAAATATTGGCTTTAATCAGTTTTTTACTTGGCTAGTTATTTGGTTGGTGGCTATTGTAATTATTAGTCAACCAAAAATTACTACCTATTTAGCCACAATAGTTGGCATTGGTCGAGGTGTTGATTTGGCAATTTATGTTTCGATTATTGTAATTTTTTATTTAATGTTTAGACTTTTACTGAGAATTGAAAAGATTGAAAAAGATATTACTAAAATTGTTAGGACTGATTCTTTGAAAAAAAATAACGATCATGAAAATAAACACTAAACCAATATTAGTCACCGGATCACATCGGAGTGGTAGTACTTGGGTTGGTCAAATGTTATCTTTACCTTATAATATAAAGTATGTATCTGAGCCATTTAACCCTAGTTACGGTCTGAGAAAGTTTAAATCATGGTTTGTTTATATTAATAGTAATAATGAAAACAATTATAGATCAGAAATAA
The DNA here is from genome assembly GCA_002773855.1 of Candidatus Buchananbacteria bacterium CG10_big_fil_rev_8_21_14_0_10_33_19. Lineage (GTDB taxonomy): Bacteria > Patescibacteriota > Patescibacteriia > 2-01-FULL-39-33 > 2-01-FULL-39-33 > 2-01-FULL-39-33. The sequence goes on from PEZY01000012.1 coordinate 209,075, forward strand.
ATAAATTATTAAAGTTTAGAGGCAATTACCGTTTTAATTTACCAGCTTTGCGATATTGGTCTAATCTAGTGTGGCCGTTTAATAAGAGAGTGGTAGTTAAAGATCCGATTGCTTGTTTTTCTAGTCAGTGGTTGTCAGATAATTTTGATATGGAGGTGATTGTTTTGTTTCGTCATCCGGTGGCTTTTTACACAAGTCTCAAGAGATTGGATTGGCATTTTGATTTTGATAATTTTTTAAATCAGTCGGATTTGATGGCGGATCATTTGGGGTTATTTAGCGATTTGATCAAAAAAGACAATAAAAGTTATGCCGAAGAGGCGGCAATTTTATGGCTTTGTATTTATCACGTGTTAGATAAATATATTACTAGTCATCCAGATTGGATTGTTAAAAGGCATGAGGATATATCTACCGATCCGATTAAAGAATTTACAGAGATTTATAGTAAATTAAATTTACCGTTTACTAGTAAAGTGAATAAGAAAATTATTGAATATTCGTCTGGCAAAAACACCGAACCAACTAAAGTACTAGATTTAAAAAGAGATAGTAAAACAGTAGTCGATCAGTGGTCAAAGCACGCAAGCAGTGAAGAGATAAAAATAATTAAAAATATTACTGGCGACTTAGCCTTGAAATATTATCCAGAGGATAAATGGCATTAATATGAATAAAAAAATTACTATAATTATTGTTACTCATAATTCTCGGCATTATTTGCCAGACTGTTTTGATAGTTTAAAGCGTCAAGACTATCCAAATAATTTGGTTAAAATTGTGGTGATTGATAATAATTCTACTGACAGTACTGTTGGTTACATAAAAGAAAAAATGCCAGCAGTTAAATTGATTACTAATCGGCAGAACATGGGTTTTGCTACGGCTAATAATCAGGGTTATTATTTGGCGAAGAAAAATAATTCTGATTATATTGTCTTATTAAATCAAGACACTATTGTCGAAAAAAATTGGCTATCTCACATGGTAAAAATTGCTGAAAAAGATCAGCAGATAGCTGCGGTTCAGCCAAAATTATTACTACATCCAGATACTAATAAAATTAATAGTTTTGGTAATAGTGTGCATTATTTAGGTTTTGCTTTTTGTAATTATTATAAATGTAAGGATAATTTAGGGATTGCTGATTATTTTGATATTCCTTACCCATCAGGAGCGGCTGTTTTAATAAAAATGTCAGCTTTAGAGCAGACTGGACTCTTTGATAATAAATTATTTATGTATCATGAAGATGTCGATTTGGGTTGGCGACTTAGACTAGCTGGTTATAGAGTTGTTTTGGATCCTCTCTCAGTTGTTTATCATAAGTATAGTTATAGTAAGGCCAAGTATAAATTTTATTATATGGATCGTAATCGATTTATTGTGTTGTTACAAAATTATCGCTTGTTAACAATTTTGTTAATACTGCCAATGTTAATTTTTATGGAATTAGGCATATTATTTTTCTCCATAAAAAATGGTTGGTTCAAAGAAAAATTAAAGGGTTATGGCTGGATTATTTTACATTTACCATCAATTTTAATGGAGCGTATAAATGTTCAATTTAAAATTAGAAAAGTTAAAGACAGGGAAGTGATTAAATATTTTATTGGTGTTATTAAATTTCAAGAAATTGATAATCCTATTTTAAAATTTATAGTGAACCCACTGATGCAAATTTATTGGTTTGTAATTAAGAGATTAATTTTTTGGTAATTTGATTAAATTACATTGGTACTTTTTTAGAAAAAGTACCACAAAAATCGCGAGCGATGAGAAAATTCAGGTAAGGCTGTACCGAATCTACGCTAATTTCCGAACTCGCCATTTTCTTCTATTTGTATGTGTAGAAAATGTCTCAAACATGCGGAAATTTTATTTATAGACGATTCATAAACGCTTGATTCGCTCCAGCCTTACAACAGAATTTTTCATATGCTCGCACTATTTATGAAGATGCTTTGAAGATATTACACAGATTATTTCAACTGGATAGTAAATCCAGTTTTTTTATATATAAAATCTTGGTAGGCTTTCTCGTAGTCTAGTAACTATTTCGTAGTTGATGGTATTAGCCCAGTCGGCTAACTGTTCGACAGTAATTATCTCAGATTGTTGTTGACCAATTAAAACTACCTCATCACCGCTTTTTACGTGACCACAATCAGTAATATCTATAATTGTGACATTCATGCAAATACGGCCTAAGACTGGGGCTTTCTTACCGTTCACCAAAACATAAGCTTTATTGCTTAGTTTTCGATCGTAGCCGTCGTAGTAACCAACGGGAATAGTGGCGGCGGTGGTAGGGCGAGTAGTTTTGTAAGTACAGCCATAACCAACCAAACTGTTTTCCGGTATGTTCTTTATTTGACCGACAATGGTTTTAAATTCTAAGGCTGGTTGTAGAATCATGTTTTTTTCTTTAGTCAATTTGGCAACATCCGGGCCAGGGTAATAGCCGTAAACAGAAATACCAGGTCTAATTAAATTACCAATATTATCTCTCGATAGTAATACCGAAGCACTTTTATGGCAGTGAATAATTAAATCATGACCAATGATTTTTTTTAGATTATTGATAGCGATTTTAAATTTTTCTAATTGTCGGTTGAAATAAGCAGGGTTAAGTGGATCGTCAGAATTGGCAAAGTGTGTCGCTAGGCCTTCGATTTTTATATTAGGTAGTTTTAATATTTCTTTAGCTAAATTAGATGAGTGCTCTAGAAGAACGCCATGTCGGTGCATGCCAGTATCTATTTTTAGGTGAATATTAGCAGTTTGATTTCTAGACTTACCAAGATCTGATAATTTTTTAGCGTAATTAATATTGCTAATAAATAATCTAAGATTTAAATCAAAAATTTTTTCTAATTCATATTCAGCTACAAAGCCAATAACTAAAATAGGATGATTAATGCCAGCAGATCTAACTCTTTGGGCTTCTTCTGTAGAATTAACAGATAACCATTCAACACCAGATTCAATAAGTATTTTAGTAGTTTCTATTAAGCCATGGCCGTAAGCATTGGCTTTAACACAAGGAGAAATTATGGTGTTTGGACCATTTATTTCTCGTATTGTTTTGATGTTATGCGCTATTTTAGCTTTAGAGATTTCGATCCAGGCTAGGTGGTTCATGGTTAGTTATAATTTATTTGATTTAAGACAGTCGTTATATTACTCCAAAGTAATAAAAAATCAATAGGCTAATATATACTTATTTTATAAAATAAACAGCCAAGTATTTTGGCTGTTGATTAAGGGTTAAAGTTATAATTTATTAATTGGTAGAAAAAAACATGTTAATTAATACACCGGCATAGTAGCTAATGACAATGACCATCGTAGCTGTTAATAAATGCTCAAATACCATTTTTGCCGGACTCATTTTATTTGATTTAGCAATGATTAAGCTAAGTATTGTTAATAAAAATATTCCCCAAAGACAACTAATCAGTACCGCTGTTTGGAGACTAAATAAAACTATCGGGATAATAAAAGTGATAGCAAATACAAATTTTGATAAAAAGGTAGCAATAGTGGCTTGCCAAACAGCTCGTGGGTGCTTACCATCAGTAGATTCCTCTGAGATATGTATACCAAAAGCATCAGACATGGCATCGGCAATAGCAATAGTTAGGACACCGCCTAAAACGGCTAATTTTGAGCCGGTGCTTTCTAATAGACCGATCATTAGGCCTAGAGTGGTAATTACCCCAGATGTTAGGCCAAAATTAAGCCCAGATTTTAAAGAGTCGTTTAATTTAATGAAGGTTTTTTTCTTTGACCAAAACATAGTTTAATATTAGTTTGTTAAATACATTATATCACATAAATAACAATACTATTGCTATTTATTGAGTTACTAGGTCTTGTATTGACAAAGTTTTATATATATGTTAATATATAAAGTTACTAGAGTAACAATTGTTCATTTCAATGTTATAACTCGAAAGGAATTAATTGAGATGGGTAGACCCAGAAGTCGTAGAATTTTTTATACCAATTGGCAAGAGGCCAGTGTGGCTACTAGAAAACTTGGTATTACTAGTTATCTGGATTATAAGCGGAGATACAAGGAGGATGCGAGGTTACCGTCTAATCCCAATACGTTTTATTCAGATTTTCCTGGGCGGCCGATGTTTTTAAGGGGAGAATCTAAGAATATTTATTCAACCTGGCAAGAGGCCAGTGTGGTTGCCAAAAAACTTGGCATTGTTAAGTGCTTGGATTATAATCGGAGGCATAAGGAGGATGCGAGGTTACCGTCTAATCCCAATACGTTTTATTCAGATTTTCCTGGGTGGAAAATTTTTTTGAGTAAATAAGACTGGTAAATAATGACATAACTGAGGTTTTTCGACCTCAGTTTTTTATTTTATCTAAAATATTGATCTAGACTTAAATAAGTTTAAAATATATACTTACAAATATTACTATAAATTAAATAATGCATAATATTAGAGACAAAAAAGTAGCCATTGTGGTGTGTGCTTGGCCGCCTAGTGGTGGTGGGATTGGTAATAATGCTAGTTACCATTTACATTACTTAAAACAACTGGGTTACAAGGCCCAGGCTTTTACGCCGCAGTATAAAAATATTTCTATTATTAGTGATCCAGCTATTGAATACTTGCCAGTAACTTTGCCAATCGGTAAGGCTGGTTTTATTTTCTCATTGTATAAAAAATTAAAAGACTTTGATATTATTCATCTTTATTATCCGTTTTTTGGTACGGACATAATAATTTTGTTTTTTAAATTATTGAATAGGAATAAAAAAATAATTGTTCATTATCAAATGGATCCAGTAGGACGAGGTTATCAAAAAATTATTTTTAAAATTCACATTAAAATATTTTTACCTTTAATTGTTAAGGTTAGTAATAAGATATTTGTTTTATCTTGGGATAACGCTAGACATACGTATTTAAATACGTATTTAAATACGTATAATAAAAAATTTATTGAAATCCCAAATGGAATTGACACCAGTATATTTAAAATAAAAACAAAAAATATTGATCTAGCTGGCCAATATAACATTACAAGTAAAAATAAATTATTAATTTTTGCTGGCGGTTTGGATGACCAGCACTTCTTTAAGGGGGTTGATGTTTTAATTAGGGCATTTGATAAAATATCAAAAAATAATAAAGAGGTTAAGTTAATGATTATCGGTGATGGTAATAGAAAGAAATTTTATGAAAGATTAGTTGATGATTTCGGATTGGGTGAGCGAGTTATTTTTACCGGTTGGATTGATAATAAAAAATTGGCGGACTATTATAATTTGGGCAGTGTTTTTGTTTTACCATCTACCGAGAGAACTGAAAGTTTTGGTATTGTAATAGCTGAGGCCCAGGCTTGTGGTTTGCCAGCTATTGTGTCGAACTGGCCGGGTAGTCGTTTAACTATTGAAGATGGCAAAACAGGGTTATTAGTGGAACCTAAAAATGAAAATGATTTGACTAATAAAATTATCAGATTATTAAATGATAATGATTTAAGACAGGCTATGAGTAGAAAGGCTATAGTTCGAGCTAACGAAAAATATTCTTGGGACTCTATTATAATCAAAATTGATTCTGTCTATAAAAATTTATGAAAAAAAATAATTTAAAATTTTTTTATATCATCGCAAGTATTATTTGGATGCTGTTGATTTTTTGGGAATCATCAATTGGTGATTATTCGGTGGTGCCAGGTGTTAGCGATGGTCACAATGATGTAATGTCTTCCATTGTTCATGTGCTAACTTATTTGATATTGTGTTTTTTATTTATTAAATCTTTTATCGTAAATGGCGTTAGAAGAAATCAGGCTATAATTTATGGATTTTTATTGTCGGCTTTATATGGGGCGACAGATGAATGGCATCAATTTTTTGTACCCGGTCGTGAGATGCATTTTGGTGATTGGCTACTAGATGTTGCTGGCTCATTGATTGTTTTTAGTTTTTATAAATATAAAATTAAAAAATGAAACTAGCTATTATTCATTCAATTTATAAACCCTATTCTCGTGGCGGTGCTGAAGTAGTAGTAGAGAATATTGCTAATGGTTTTAAAAAAAACGGTAATGATGTTTTGGTTATTGCTTTGGGTTATAAAAATGAAATTAAAGATGTAGATGGCGTAAAAGTTTATTATATTAAACCTTTTAATTTGTTTAATTTTTTAGATATTAATTCTAAGCCGGCTTGGTTCAGGTTGCCTTGGCATATTATTGATATGATTAATGATGTTCAGACTTGGAGAATTTATAAGATTTTAAAGCAAGAAAATCCAGATTTAGTATTGACCCATAATCTCAAAGGCTTAGGTTATTATATTCCTTGGCTCTTGAAAATTATGAAGCTAAGACATATTCATACGATTCATGATATGCAATTAATTCATCCGTCTGGGCTACTGCAAAAAAATCAAAAACTTAATTTGGTTGTGAGTTTTTATGCTTGGCTTAATAAAAAATTATTTAATAAAGTAGAAAAAGTTATTTTTCCATCTAATTATATAAAAACTGCTTATGAGTCTTATGGGTTTTTTGCTAGTGCTGATAAATTGGTAGTAGCTAACCCTGTAGAAATTCATGATTATGATTTCAAGCCAAAATGTAAAAATAGTCAAAATCCGCAGTTATTGTTTTTGGGTCAAGTCGAAGAATATAAGGGAATTCTAGATTTAATTGCGGCGACTAAAAAAATAAAAATAAATTTTACATTGCATATTGTCGGTGATGGCTCGGCTTTGGCTAAAGCTAAAGATTTAGTGACTAATGATTTAAGATTTAAGTTCTATGGTCGTTTGTCACAAGCTGAATTAAAAAATAATATTTGGTCTAAAATTGATTTATTAATTAACCCAACTAAAGTGCCAGAAAGTTTTGGCCTGGTAGTAGCCGAGGCTTTTTCTTATGGCATACCAGTTTTAGCCTCTGACATTGGAGCGATACCAGAGTTAATCGATGATGGTAAAAATGGCTGGTTGTTTAAACCGGGTGACATTGACGAACTTAGTTATAAGATTAAGTCTATTACTGGTAGTATTTGTGCTTATGAATCAATTGGTCTTTTAGGGCATCAAAAGGTTAAAGATATGAGCATTGACCACTATTTGAATAAGCTAGAGGAATTTGCTAAGATAACATCATCTTAAATTAAATCTAAATTGTAATGGAAGCTATTTTGGTAATTTTAATTTTATTCATTGTATTTTTTGCAGTAGCTGTAGGCGGACTGTTTTTATTTTTTAATAAGAAATTTACCGAACTTCAAGCTAGTAAAAAAGATGATCAATCATTTTTAATGTTGCAGGAAAGGATTAAAGAACTTAATCAAACAATGGATGTTAAATTGTCTGACTCAACAAGACAAATGCAAACTCAATTTAGTCATAGCTTAAGTGTGATTAAAGATGTAGCCGAAAAAGCTGCTCAGATTCAAGAAACTAATAAACAAGTTAAAGACTTTTCTCAGCAATTATTTGATTTGAAACGAGTCTTAACTTCCCAAAAGCAAAGAGGTAATCTGGGAGAAGCCGGATTACATTTAGTTTTAGAAAATATATTGCCACCATCAGCTTACCAGTTTCAATATAAAATTAATGATGGCGCAGTAGTAGATGCAGCAATTTTTACCAAAGATGGGGTGATCCCAGTTGATGCTAAATTTTCTTTGGAGAATTATAATCGAATTGTTAATGAAGACGATGAAGATCGCAGAAAGCAATTAGAGAAAGAATTTAAAAATGATTTAAAGAAGCGAATTGATGAAACTGCTAAATATATTCAACCAAATAAAGGGACAATGGATTTTGCCTTTATGTTTATTCCAGCTGAAGCTATTTATTATGATTTATTAGTAAATGAAGTGGGAGCGGTTAAGGTGGACACCGGTGGTTTAATTGATTATGCTTTCAAAGAAAAAAAAGTTATAATAGTATCACCAACGACTTTTGCGGCTTATTTACAAACTGTGTTACAGGGTTTAAGAGCTTTAAAAATTGAAGGTCAGGCTAAAGATATAATTAAAAATGTTGAGAAGTTGCAAAGACATTTAATTTCCTATGATGATCGATTACAGAAATTGGGTAATAGTTTAAACACCACAGTCAATGCTTATAATATTTCTTACAAAGAATTTAATAAAATTGATAAAGACATTGTAAAAATTACTGATCAAGAATCAAAGATAGATATTTTAGAAATTGATAATCCAAGATTCGAAAAATAACTACAAAAATATGGATTACGCTAAGCAATTTTTGGGAAAAATAGTTTCAGCGAAGATAGATAGACCAATGGGGTCTATTCATCCCACTCACGGCTTCGCTTATACGGTTAATTATGACTTTATTCCTAATACTAGTGCTCCAGATGGTGAAGAAGTGGATGTTTATGTAGTGGGTGTTTTTGAACCAATAGAAAAGTTTACTGGTAAATGTATTGCCGTTATTCATCGAACTAATGACAATGACGATAAGGTTATTTTGGCACCGGAAGATGTTGATTATACTGATAAACAGATAATGGCTTTGACAGAATTTCAAGAAAGATTTTTTAAATCAAAGGTAATTAAAAAAAATAGAAAAATAATTTAATGAAATTTTATTATATAATAGCTGTATTAGGTATTCCATTTATTTTAGGTGGCTGTAGTAGTCAGACACAGGTGGTTAATACCGATAATAATTTAATTATTGCTGATGAGGAATTTTGTATTGCTCACACCGAATCAAATATCAGTAGTGATGAGGCTTATGGTGTAGCTAAAAATAGTGAATGTGCCATGGTAGGCACATTTAAAGAAGATTGTAGCTGTGATCCAGAGACATATATTTGCACTTTTGAGATAGAAACTGATAAACCAGATTGTAGTCCTGTTTGTTTGGTTGATTTAAAAACCAGTGAAGCAAGAGTTGATTGGCGTTGTAATCCTGACTCCCAGTAGGGATTTAATTTACTTGTCGTGCACCCGGTTTATACTGTGTAGGCCGGGTTTTTTATTTTTGGTTTTATTTGTTAAGATGTCACTATGTCATACAATAAATTGATTATCATTTTTTCATTTATTTTGTTTTTATTGTTTTTGGTGATAAATGTACCAGTACCAATTAGAATCGAAGGCGATGGAGTTTTTTATTATAGTTGGTTAAGATCAGCTATTTTTGATCATGATTTTGATTTTTATAATGAGCTTAAATATTTTTCTGATTATGATGTTGGTAGTCGAGCTATACTGCATGACCAGCTTAAAACCTATATTGGTAAAGTGCCCAGTCCCTACGCTTATGGCACGGCTCTTTTATGGTTACCATTGTTTGTTATAGCTAGTCTGTTGTCATTCATCTTTAATTTACCACTCAATGGTTATTCCTGGTTTTATGTTTTTTTTGTTAATTTGTCCAGTTGGTTATTTGGTGTTGCTGCATATTTGATTGTTTATTCTAATTTAAAGAAATTTTTTTCCACTAGAATATCTTTTTGGACATCATTAGGAATTTATCTGGCGACACCGTGGTTTTATTATCAATTCTTTGAGCCATCAATGTCGCATTTGGCTTCTTTGTTTATGGTTTGTTGTTTTTTACATTTCGTTATTAAATTTTATAAACAAGAAGAGGTTACTTTGTGGCTCTTGTCATTAGTAGTTTTTTTAATGATAGCTACGAGGTGGCAAAATTTACTTTTTTTAATTATCTTATTACCCATTTTTTGGCAAGAGAGATACAACTGGCAGCTATCTTTGAAGAGACTCTTGGTAGTTATTGGTTCTGTTGCTTTTTTTTGGTTAACTCAGTCTTTGATTTGGAAGCATCTTTATGGTTATTATTTTTTGCAGCCACAGGGTAGAGGATTTATCAGGTTGGATTTTCATGGTTGGTATGTTCTATTTTCATCTGATCGCGGGTTACTATTATGGACACCACTTTTGATTTTGGCTTTTTGTGGGTTTTATTATTTGTATAGAAAGTCCAGATTTTTGTTTTTAGTGTCTTTATTAGCCTTTTTTGTTCAGTGGCTGATTAATGGTTCGGTGCATGATTTAGGTGGCGGCGATGCCTATGGAGCCAGAAGATTTATTGAAACATTGCCATTTTTGGCACTAGCTTTGGCTGCGTTTTTGCAGAATATTAAATTTAAACAGCTTGTTGTTGGTCTAACTATTACATTAGTAATTTGGAATATGATTTTAATTCAAAATTATAGACATGGTAATATACCGCATCATGGTGAGTTTAATTTATTGGAGATTAATTATTTAAATGGTATTATTAATAAATAGTTTATTTTATTATTAATATTAAATATTATGATCGCAGCCAGTTTGGTAATTATAGGTATTGTGTTTTTATTTAAAAATCTAGGCATTATGCCAGAGATTGCCTGGGATATTGTGTGGCCAGTAATTTTAATTGTTCTTGGTCTGACAATGATTTTTAAAAAGAAATAGTAATTAATTTGGAGATAAAAAGTTGCTATGAGAATAGCAACTTTTTTAATTTTAAATGAACCAGGTGGTGATTTCGTAAAAATTAAAAATTTGTTATACTATATTTAGTAAAGACCTTGTTTTTAAGTAATTGGATATATTGTAAGTATTGAAGTTTTTAATTAATTTTGCTAGATTTTAGCTATAAGTATATTTATTTAAATATGAATCAAGAAGTATTAAAATCAACAATTTTAGATAGGCTTGATTTAAAACATCGAGCTGATTTGCAAATAGAATTAATTAGACAAATGTTGGGTGATAATCCTTCACCAGAAGATGAGTTTAATTGGGTCAAAGAGTATGGTAAAAAGGTTAGTGACTTAATTGATTATCATGAACACGATGATATTAGAGATTTGTCTTTGAGAGGCGATTATAGTGCTGCTGCTGAGTTAATATTAGATTTATTAGAAGTAAAATAATAAATTTGTGAGAGTCAGATCAATTAGAGAATTAAAGAATATTAAAAATAAGCGTATTTTATTACGCGTTGATTTTAACGTTCCAATTTCTAAGTCTGGTAAGATTGATCAAAATGAAGATTATCGAATTGTACAAACTCTACCGACTATAAAATATCTACTCAAAAAGAAAGCCAAGGTTGTTATATTAGCTCATTTAGGTAGACCAGGCGGTAAGGTTGTGGAAAGTCTAAGATTAGATCCAGTGGCTATTAGATTGTCACAGTTACTTAAAAAAGACATTTATAAAAGTGACAGTATTATAGACAAAGACACACTTAAAAATATTGATAGCTTAGCAGGTGGTAATATTTTGATGTTAGAAAATATTCGCTTTGATAAACGTGAGGAAAAGGCTGATAAAAAATTTGCTAATGAGCTAGCTGGTTTAGGTGATATTTATGTCAATGATGCTTTTGCTGTTTGCCATCGTGATCAGGCTTCGGTGTCTACGATTCAAAACCATTTACCAGCTTATGCTGGGTTGTTGTTAGAAGATGAATTAAAAAATTTAAATTCTGCAGTAATCAAACCGTTTAAACCTTTGACCGTGATAATTGGTGGCGCTAAAATTTCTACTAAGATTAAATTAATTCAAAGGTTTTTAAAAATTTCTGACCATGTTTTATTGGGTGGGGCCTTAGCCAATACAGTTTTGCACGTGATGGGAGTGTCAGTGGGAAAATCTTTGGTAGAGCCAGAAATGTATCCAGTGATTAGAAAGATTAAATTAACTGATAATCAATTAAGAGTGCCAGTGGACGGTTTATTGGCTAAAAATTATCAGGCTAAGACTGGTAGATTAGATGCTTTAGCTGATGTTCGACCAGATGAATTGATTTTGGATATTGGCCCAGATACTATTAAACTATATGAAAAGATTATCAAATCTTCGAAGATGATTGTTTGGAATGGCCCCATGGGTTTAATTGAAACGCCATTTTTTGCTAAAGGTACAGAGTCTTTAATTAAAATACTGGCCAAAACAAAGGCTTATACGGTAGTGGGTGGTGGTGAAAGTGTCCAAGTTATTAGACGACTTAATTTAGAAAAAAAATTTAATTTTATTTCGACTGGTGGTGGGGCCATGTTAGAATTTTTGGAGGGCAAAAAATTACCAGGACTTAAAAAAATATTATTAACTAATAAATAAGTATGAAAAGCAAATATCTTTATTTAGTACCTTTGTTTTTATTTATAGTTCTTTTTTCTTTCGGTGGTAGCGTAATAGCAGCAGACAAAGACTTATTAATTGACAGTGTTGCCTTTGATCCAGTTCAGCCAGTTGTTGGTCAAACCACTAAGATAATAGTTAAAGCTAGATATTATGGTACCAATCCGTTGACTATTAATTATGGTGTAGATAATGTTGCTTTTTCTCATAGTGATTTTTGGCAAATAGATAGTTCTAATAATGGGTCATCAATCAAGCCAGCAAGTTATAATCCGCTTTATTCGGGTGCGGAATTCACATATGTTTTTACTGGCCGGTTTACTGGCGGTGGTGAAAAAATGTTAGTCTTTAAAATTGATGGCTATAATCAATTAGCAGAATATAACGAGTACAATAATATTATAAATGTCAATATTAATGTTTTACAAACTGGTGATTTGATTAAATTAACAAATGATCCAGCTGTTTATATGATTGGCGATGATGGTAAAAAACATCTCTATGTTAATGCTCCAACTTTTTGGAGTTATTATAGAGGTAGTTGGGGTAATTTAATTTTAGATAATAAAAATGTTTATATTAAAATAATTTCACAGGCAAATTTTGATGAGATAGATATTGGCAAAAACATTACCATGAAGCCAGGTGCTAAGTTGGTTAAATTTCAAAACAGTCCTAGAATTTATTCAGTATTCGGTTCAGCCAAGCTTCGATATATGTCAGATCAAACAGTTGCAAATTTGTATGGTTATAATTGGGGTAATAAAGTAATAACTCTTCAAAATGGTTTTGAATCAGATTATTTTTTAGCCAGCCAGGATTTTGTTGATAGTGATGGTGATGGCTTGTCTGATGAAGATGAATTTAGTATTTATCGAACTAATCCTTATAATGTTGACACAGATCACGATGGCCACAGAGACGGAGTAGAAGTGATTAATAGTTATAGTCCAATAATATAATAAATTTAATTAAATCAAATCAATTAATAATTAATTAGAAAAAATATATGGAAGGTCAAATGATGGATAAAAAACACTATATGCCTAAAAAAATTATGATAATTTTTTTGAGCGTAGTATTAGTGCTTTTGGGAATTTATTTAATTTCTTTAACTAGAAATTCGTTAAAGAGTTATAGCTATATAGGTAAATCACCAGAATTTAAAAATATTATAACAGTAGATGGTAGTGGTAAGGTAACTGCTAAATCCGATGTGGCTATAATTAATGCTGGAGTTGTGACTGAGAAATTAACAGTAGAGCAAGCGCAAAAAGAGAACACCGATAAAATGAATGCTATTGTTAAGGCTTTAAAAGATGAATTTAAGATTGCTGATAGTGATATTAAAACTAATCAGTATGGTATTAATCCTAGATATGATTGGAGCGATGGCACACAACGAATTATTGGCTATACAGTTAATCAGTCTGTAGAAATTAAAGTGAGAGATTTTAGTAAAATCGGTGATATTTTGGCGCGGTCCGCTGAACTAGGTACTAATAGTTTGAATGGTCCAAATTTTACTATTGACGATCCAGAAGAGTTTAAGGCTCAAGCTAGGGAAAAGGCCATAGCACAAGCTAAAGAAAAGGCTAAAGTTTTGTCTGATCAAGTGGGAATTAAATTGGGATCAATCGTTAATTTCTCAGAAAATTTTAATGGTTCATCTGGACCAATACTTTATGCTAACGATATGGCTTATGGTTTAGGTGGTGGTGGTGAAAAATCATTACCAGTACCAACTATTGAGGTTGGCAGCGAAGAAGTAGCTGTTAGTGTTAGTATAAGCTATGAAATAAGATAATTTTAAGAAATAAAATAATTATAATGGCAAAAATAAAATCAGTTAAAGCTCGAGAAATTTTAGATTCCAGAGGTAATCCCACTGTGGAAGTGGAGATTATTTTGGATAATAATAAAAAAGTTTGGGCTAGTGTACCATCTGGTGCTTCAACTGGTGTTTATGAAGCCTTAGAGCTACGCGATGGTGATAAAAAGAGATATGGCGGTAAGGGTGTGTTAAAAGCCGTTAAAAATATTAATAAAAAAATAGCCCCTAAAATTATTGGCCTAGATCCTACTAGTCAAATAGAAATTGATAATCTAATGATTAAGTTGGATGGTACAGAAAATAAATCTAAATTGGGGGCTAATGCTATTTTGGGGGTTTCAATGGCGGTGGCCAGAGCTGGAGCTCAGGCTACAAATCAACCACTTTATTTATACTTACGCAAAAAGTTTTGGAGCCAACAAAAGAAATGGCAATTTCCAATGCCAACAATGAATATTTTAAATGGCGGTGTTCATGCTGGCTGGTCTATAGATGTTCAAGAGTTTATGGTGGTACCACAACAAAAAAATATTCATCAGGCTATTAGGTGTGGGGTAGAAATATTTCATAGCTTAAAATCTATTTTAAAAGATATGAATTACCCAGTGACGGTAGGTGATGAGGGTGGTTATGCTCCAGCACTAGGCGGTAATGAACAAGCGATGCAATTGATGTCCAAGGCTATTAAAAAAGCTGGTTATAATTTTGGTCGTGATGTAAAAATTTCTATGGATCCAGCTTCATCAGAATTTTATAAAAATGGTCAATATGAAATGAAAGCTGATAAGAGAAATAGAACATCTGATGAGATGATAGAGATGTATAAAAAGTGGGTAGCTAAATATCCCATTGCTTTTATTGAAGATGGCTTAGCTGAAGATGATTGGGCTGGTTGGCAAAAATTAACTACCGAACTTGGTAAAAAAATACCTCTCATAGGTGATGATTTATTTGTGACCAATGTTAAGAGATTACAAGAAGGTATAGATAAAAAAGTTGGCAATGCTATTTTGATAAAATTAAATCAAATTGGTAGCGTGTCAGAGACAATAGAAACTATGCTTTTGGCTCAGAAAAATAAATATAAACTAGCCATATCTCATCGTAGCGGTGAGACGGTGGATGATTTCATTGCTGATTTGGCAGTTGCCTCAAGTGCCGAGTTTATTAAGACCGGATCATTATCTCGCGGTGAAAGAATTACCAAATACAATAGATTAATGGAAATTTGGGACGAAGTTAAGTAATAGTTGTTTCAAAAGGCGGTCAATTCTGGCCGCTTTTTTAATTGACAAAATAGATTAAATGTGGAATTATGTCAGTGAGTTTGTTCTTTAAATATATAACAAATACCAACAAAGCTAGGCTTATACGCCTCAGGAGGAAGTGTTATGACAATAGACAGGCCTTATGATGCAATTATTATTGGTGGCGGACATAATGGGTTGGTTTGTGCCACATATTTGGCTAGAGCTGGTTTAAGGGTGGTAGTTTTGGAGCGTCGCCCGGTTTTGGGTGGTGCCTGTGTCACTGAAGAAATGGCTGGTTGTCAGGTATCTCGAACCTCTTATGTTTCTAGTTTGTTTCCACCAAAAATTATTCAAGATTTAGATCTTCATAATTTTGGCTTAGAATTGCTAGAAAGAAATCCACCGTCATTTACACCATACTTAGATGGTCGGTATTTAATTTTACATCAGGATCTGCACAAGACTCAGGCGGAAATACTTAAATTTTCTAAAAATGATGCTTACTATTATCCAATATACGAAGCTAACCTTGATCGAGTAGTAGGTTTTGTTGAAGATTTACTTTTTATGACGCCGCCAGATCCGACCAAGAAAAAAGATTGGTTGAAACTAGCTATGTTAGGCTTAAAAGCTTTAGGCTTGAAACAAGATTTAGTAACTTTATCAGAACTTTTTAGTTTGAGCGCTTATGATTTTGTTAAAAAGCATTTTGAAAGCGATATTTTGATAGCCACTTTGTGTACCGACGGTATAATTGGGGCGGTGGGCGGACCATTTTGTCCTGGTACGGCTTATGTTTTATTACATCATGTGATGGGTGAGATTAATGGTCATCGTGGCCGTTGGGGTTATGTACGTGGTGGTATGGGTGGCTTAACTAGATCAATTTCGATATCATTGATACGTCACGGCGGATTTTATGATACCAGCTCTGAGGTTGCTAATATTTTAATAGATAATAGCAGGGTCAGTGGCGTTCTTTTAACCGATGGTCGAGTTTTCAAATCTAAGATTGTTGTTTCTGGCGCTGATTTGCATAACACCTTTGATAAAATGCTACAGGGTGTAGAATTGCCAGATGATTTTAGAAAAGGCTTAGACGCCATAGACTACAGTAGCGCCACTTCTAAAATTAATCTAGTAATTGAAGGTGAGTTAAAATTTAAGTGTTATGATGGTCAGGTGCCAGGTACTTTCCATATTTGTGAAAATGTGGCGTATATGGAACGAGCAGCTGATGTGGCCAAACATGGCGGTATTTCTGATGATTTAGTGATTGAGGGCTGTATTCCATCAGTAGTTGATGATACCCTGGCGCCGGCTGGCAAACAAGTGATTAGCTTGATGGTACAATATACGCCATATTGTTTAGCAGATGGTGTTTGGGATGAAGATCAGAAACAAGAGCTGCTGGGTAAAGTTTTAAATAAATTAGCTCAGTATACTAATATTGATGAATTAGAAATAGTGGCGGTCGATATTATTTCACCACTAGATTTAGAGACAGAATTTGGCTTAACCGGTGGTAATCTGTTCCACGGTATGATGAACTTGAGTAGTTTGTTTTGTTTTCGTCCGGTCTTAGGACACGCTGATTATAGAACACCAGTTAAGGGACTTTATTTGTGTGGTTCAGCGACGCATCCCGGTGGTGGTGTGACCGGTATTCCTGGTCATAATGCGGCCAGAGAAATATTAAAAGATAAAAAATGGTTTAATAAAAGATAAAATCATAGCTCGTATATTAAATACGGGCTTTTTTGTTTGTCAGGGGTTATTATTTATGTTAGGTATGCTATAATGTATATAAATAATATTTATATAAGTAATGAAAAAAAATACCAAATTAAAGGCAAAACAAGTTGATCGGAAAGTTGTTTTGCTAGTTTTAGATGGCTGGGGGATAGGTGAAGAGGATGAAGGTAATGCTATTTATTTGGCTAAAACTCCATTTATAGATTCACTTTATAAAAAATACCCTTGGACTAAAATTGAAGCTTCTGGTCGAGCTGTTGGTTTACCATCTCACCAGGTCGGCAATTCTGAAGCTGGCCATCTTAATATTGGGGCTGGCAGAGTAGTGGATCAGGATGTGGTAAAAATTTCTAAACAAATTAATACTGGTCAATTTTTTAAGAACCCAGCTTTTGTAGCAGCTGTTAATCATGTTAAAAAAGAAGAGTCAGCTCTGCATATAATGGGTATGGTTTCTTATGATCAAAGTCCTCATAGCGATCCAGATCATTTGCTGGCACTACTAGCCATGGTTAGGCGTTACAAGGTTAAAAATGTTTATTTACATTTATTTACCGATGGTCGTGATTCACCACCGCATGCTTCGCTTAAACTAATAGAAGCCTTAGAAAGACAACTTAAAAAAAATGAGATCATCGCTACAGTTATTGGCCGCTTTTATGCTATGGATAGAAAAAAGAACTGGGCTAGTACTTGGTGGGCTTATGAAGCTATGACTGATGGCAAAGGCCACAAGGCTAAAAGTCCTCAAGAGGGAATTACTAGAGCTTACAATGCTAATATTACCGATGAGTTTATTGAACCTATTGTAATGTATCAAAATAGTAAGATGGTTAAAAGAATTGGTAACAATGATGCTATTATATTTTTTAATTTAAGGTCTGATCGAGCCAGACAAATGGCTAAACCTTTTGTTCAGGCTGATTTTGAAAAGAAAAATCCTCATGCTATGAAACGTAAGAAAGTTTTAAAAAATATTGTTTTTGTGGCGATGACAGATTTTGGTCCAGACCTAGATGGTATACTGACGGCTTATCCATCAGAAGATATCAAAGATTCTTTGCCGTTACTTTTGAAGCATAAAAGTCAGATTTATATCGCCGAAAAAGAAAAATATGCTCATGTCACTTATTTTATTAATGGTGGTTATGCTGATCCAGTAAATGGTGAGAAGCGGTTGGTATTGCCATCTCCCAGTGTTTCTTCATATGAACAAACACCAGGTATGTCGACTCCCAAAGTATCGCAGGCTATTATTAGAAATATAAAAAAATATGATTTTGTGTTTGCTAATATTTCCTCGCCAGATATGATTGGTCATACTGGTAATTTAAAAGCAGGGATTAAAGCGGCGGAAATAGTTGATAAATATATTAAAAAAATTTATCAAGAAGCTATGAAAAATAAGGCCATCTTGATTATTACCGCTGATCATGGTAATTTAGAACACATGCTAAACGTTGAAACTAAAGAAATAGTCACCGAGCATACTAATAATCCAGTGCCATTTATGTTAATTGATAACGGTGAATATAAGCATAAAAAGTTAAAAAGAGCCGGTAGTTTAGAGGATGTAGCGCCAACTGTTTTAAAAATTTTTAATGTTCCAAAAAGTAAATTAATGAATGGCCATAGTTTAATTTAATTGATATGTCAACAAATAGACCAAAACCAATAGTGTTAATAATTTTAGACGGTTGGGGTATTGCCCCACCGTCCAAGAGCAATGCTATAACAATCGCTAAGACTCCAACTTATGATAATTTAGTTAAGAATTATCCAGCTATGACTTTGCAGGCTTCTGGTGAGTCTGTTGGTTTGTCTTGGGGTGAAATTGGCAATTCAGAAGTTGGACATCTCAATCTTGGTTCTGGTAAATTAGTTTACCAAAATTTACCAAAAATAGACAAGGAAATAACTACGGGTACATTTTTTGAAAATCCAGTGCTACTGGAAGCTATAAATAGAGCTAAGAAAAATAAAAAATCAATACATTTAGTCGGTTTGTTTAGTAGTGGTGGCGTTCATGCTTCAATTAATCATTTTTATGCGTTATTAGAAATGTGTAAAAAAGAAAAAATTAAAGATGTTTATGTCCATGCTATTTTGGATGGCCGTGATATGCCATTTAATTCTGGCATTGATTTGATTACTAAGGCTCAAGAAAAATTTAAAGAGAATAAGCTAGGTAAAATTGCTACTATTTCTGGTCGTTTTTATGCTATGGATCGGGATAATCATTGGGAAAGAGTTGAATTAGCTTATAAAGCTATGGTTGATGGCCAGTCGACTGAGACTTTTGATGATCCTATTAAAGCTGTTCAAGTGTCTTATGATAAAAAAGTTTATGATGAAGAATTTGTGCCGACTGTGATTGTCGAACATGGTGAGCCTGTTGCTAAAATTGGCGAAGGTGATAGTGTGATATTTTTTAATTTTCGTTCAGATCGGGCCAGACAATTAACCAAGGCTTTTATCTTGCCTGGTTTTGAGAAGATTAAAAGAGATTATTTGAATAATTTGTATTTTGTGACTATGACAGAATATGAAAAAGATTTACCAGTCGAGATAGCTTATCCGCCAGAGTTAATTGACAGTCCAATAGCCAAAGTTATTTCTGATGCTGGTTTAAAGCAATTACATATAGCCGAAACTGAAAAATATGCTCATGTCACTTTCTTTTTTAATGGTGGTCAGGAAGAAGCTTACGCTAATGAAGATAGGGTTTTAATCCCATCACCTAGAGTAGCCTCTTATAATGAAAAACCAGAAATGTCGGCGAAGGAAATTACTAAGAAATTAGTGGAAATAATTATGAAGGATGAGTACGATTTTATCGTAGTTAATTTTGCTAACAGTGATATGGTGGCGCATACCGGTGATTTGAAGGCCTCAATTAAAGCTTGTGAAATTGTAGATGCTTCTTTAAAACAATTAATAGAGGTGATTTTGGGTAAAAATGGAGTAGCTTTTATTACTTCTGACCATGGTAACGCTGAAGAATTAATGAATTTACAATCGGGTAAAATTGATAAGGAGCATAGTACCTATCCAGTACCATTTTTGATTATTGGTAAACAGTGGGAGGGTAAAACTGCCGGTATATTAGATAGTCCCAATTCTGATTTGAGTTTGGTTCAGCCATCTGGTTTACTGTCAGATGTTGCCCCAACTATTTTGAAGGTTATGAACTTAGAAAAACCCAAAGATATGACCGGACAAAGTTTGATTTAGTTTAGTATTATAAATAATACATTTAAAACTATAAATACCTGCGCCAATACACAGGAGAAATAAAAAATATCTATTTTAAAATAGATATTTTTTAGCTAAATTTAAACAAAATGTCGTGTTTTTACTCAAAATCATTGACAAATATCTAACTTTGTGATATAATAATGACAAATAATAGATCTTTTTATATATAACTTACTTGTAAAAAATACAGTTATAGCTAAAAGTTACTCAATATATGGGTGATTTCTAGGTATGACTGCATTGGGTGGTCAAAAGTATGACACATATATATGTCAAGAAAGGAACTGACCATGTCAAAAGATATGCTCGGTGTTGCCGTGAGAAAGCTCGTGACGCTTCCGATTCAAGTGCTCGGTGTTGTCTGTGACCTTCTCGAAAAGCTCTCTGACCCAAAGTGGGTAGAGGCTACAAAAAAATTTCTGCGCAAGGAGAATCCATGGGTTAAGTATATCGTCGATCTCGATACTGATCCGATGATTCCCGACGGCTGGACTATTGAGACACACATCAAAGGTGGACAATTCGAGTTCGATCCAGAACAAGTTATGCTCTATTTGGACGAAACACAACAAGATGGTGGCACGATCATTGGTCATGAGTTGCGCAAGAAGTTGGAAGGCAAGGTAGTCTATAATGCCAATCTGCTTGACTTCTACTTGGCCAATCCACAATTTATTCCCGAGGAGTGGAAAGGCCGGTCCATTTCCTTCTGGGGAACTATCTATCGCTACTCCAGTGGCAACTTGTATGTCCGCTGCCTCGACTGGGATGGCGGTAGGTGGGAATGGTACTTCCATTGGCTAGGCGGTGACTTCCGCGGTCATGACCCTGTGGTGGTCCCTGCAAGTAACTAGTCCTTTGAACTTGGTCTTTAGATCTCCTTAGGTCTTAGACCTTAGTCCTTGGGACGACAATTCTTTGGCCCGTGCTAGCAATCAAGCTAGCACGGGCTCTATTTTTTTAGTATAATAAAAAAGGTAATAGGTAAATATGTCAGTGATTACGGTTGTTGACTACCGAATCTAGTGATTATATATCTCGGAGTGTTTTAGATTAAGGTTTAAAACAGCGTAGAATATAACACTAAAAAACAAAGTTACTTGGTGTAATATGCTAGGGTATTATAGATACCAAATACGATACAACTCATTTGAGTATTCAAAGGGTGGTGGCAAAGACGGCATATTATATATAATCGCAACTCCAATGGCAACTTGTATGTCCGCTACCTCAACTGGAATGGCGATAGGTGGAAATGGAACTACAATTGGCTAGACAATGACTTTAACGGTCATAACCCTGTGGTGATCCCTGCAACTGGCTTAATTTCTCTCCTTTATTTGGGAGAGTTTTGTTTTGTAAGCTGACCATTCCATCCGCCCAACATCCTACCGATTTCATCGAGTGGTTCTGATAATATGCTATATTTTTTATTATCCAATGCTTTTATTTCCCATAATATCATCAACAATATCTTTAATGCATCAAGCTTTTGAATACCTCGTCGGACATAAGGCAGTTTTTCCTGACGAGATAAAAAACTGGCTGTAGCTACAGCTTCAATAATTTCTATAAACAGCATATCAATTTTTTGACCTAGCGAGTATCGCTGGTTTTTTGGTAATGTTTGGTGATAGTTATTCCAAAGTAGATAAGTACCTTTTATTTTTTGTAACACTGGTAAAATTATCGAGGGGGGGGGGTAGAATATAGCATATGGGTAAAATTAAATTTAATAATAATTATGATTATATCATTTCCGTGGATAATTTACTCTCTGCTTGGAAAGATTTTTTGTGTGGCAAACGACCACGAAAAGATGTGCAGGAATTTGAGCGTAATTTGATGAATAATATCTTATCACTTCACAGTGATTTGAAGAATAAAACATACAAACATTCATTGTACTATGCCTTTAATATTTCTGATCCCAAGCCAAGGAATATTCATAGGGCTAGTGTGCGAGACAGATTGCTACATCACGCATTATATAGAACATTATATCCATTTTTTGATAGAACTTTTATTTATGATTCATATTCTTGTAGACTAAACAAAGGAACGCATAAAGCCATAAATCGTTTCAGAGCATTTTCATATAAAGTCAGTAAAAACAATACTAAGACTTGTTGGGTTTTAAAATGTGATATAAGAAAGTTTTTTGCTAGCATTGACCATAATATTTTGTTAAACATTCTAACAGAATATATCCCCGACAAGGATATTTTATGTCTTCTTAGAGAGATAATCATTAGTTTTAATACGAAACCCAATACTGGACTTCCTCTTGGTAATCTTACCTCTCAACTCTTGGTTAATATCTATATGCATGAGCTTGATCAATTTGCTAAACATAATTTAAAAGCAAAGTATTATATTCGCTATGCTGATGATTTTGTTTTCTTGTCGCAAGACAAAATCTTTCTAGAAAATATTTTGGTGAAAATAGAGCATTTTTTATGGAATAATCTCAAACTTCAAATGCATCCTGATAAAATATCTATCAAAACACTTGCTTCGGGTATTGATTTTTTGGGTTGGGTGAATTTTTCTAATCATAGAGTACTTAGAACTGTTACCAAAAAACGAATGTTTCGTACCATCCAAGTTAAAGAGGGGAATAATGATACAGTTCAGTCTTATCTTGAACTATTAAAGCATGGAAATGGAAAAATATTGTCTGGTTGGGCAGTAGACTTGATTAGTGATAATGAGATATAAAATATTTACCTTTTTGTACTGCCTTAACTGCCCCATTTACTCAGACAGTGCTAAGTTATTTTACTTTAGATTAATGCCTATAGAATCCAAAGTGTGTGTATTAGATTTTAACTTGGAAACTTGATTTTTTGCTAAAAAAATGTTATTTTTAACATTATATTATGAAAGAATCAACTGTTAAAAAAATAACAGAAACATTTCCAGCTGCCTTGGTTTGGGTGACTCTTTTGGCAGTGGTAATTTTATCATTTGCTCGTCCGCTTTGGGCGATTTATTTTATTTTAATTTTTGTAATTTATTGGATTGTCAGGCTTTTTTATATGATGGTTTGGTTGATGATTTCATGGTTTAAATATCGTCGCGATATAAAAATAAATTGGCTAGATAAAATTAAAAATTTAGATAAAGATTATTTGGATTATTATCATGTGATTGAATATCCAACATGCGGTGAACCATTTGAAGTAGTAGAAAGATCTTTTGATGAATTATTAAAAACTAATTATCCTAAAGATAGGATGATTGTAGTGTTAGGCGGTGAAGATCGAAAGGGTGAACAATTTTTAGATGTAGCCAGAAAAATAGAACAAAAATTTGGACAACAATTTTTTAAATTACTAGTGACTGTTCATAAATTACAATCAGATGAATTACCAGGTAAGGGGGCTAATGTTCATCATATGGAGTTAGAGATTCAAAAATTCATAGATGAATTGAAAGTACCTTATGAAAATGTTATTGTTTCTTCTTTTGATATTGAAACATTACCTCATATTCAGTATTTCTCTTATTTAACTTATAAGTATCTCATTCATCCAAATCCGACTCATGCTAGTTATCAGCCTCTGATTTTGTATAACAATAATATTTGGGAGTCTAGTCCGATAATTAGAGTAGTGGCTTCAGCGACCACTTTTTGGTTATTAACCGATTTATCACGACCAGAAAAGCTTTTAACATTTTCATCTCATAGTATGAGTTTTAAAATGTTAGTGGATGTAGGTTTTCATGATAAAACAATTGTGACCGAAGATTCACGTATTTGTTTGCAGGGTTTTTTAACTTATGACGGTAAATATGAAGTAGTACCAATGTTTGTGACCTTGTCCATGGATACTGTTTATATCGGAAAATTTTGGCAAAGTATTAAAAATCAATATAAACAAATGCGGCGTTGGGCCTGGGGAGTTGAGCATTTTCCTTGGATGTGGACAAATTTTTTTGGTCAAAAGGCTAATCGTCAAATTCCTTTGAAGAAACGTTTGCAATATATGTGGAACCAAACCGAGGGGATGTTCTCTTGGGCTGTTGCTCCGCTTTTAATATTAATCGTTGGTCGTTTGCCGCTTTACTTGGCCTCTGATGCTGACAAAACTACAGCCTTTTTTCAGAATGCTCCACGGATGCTAGAAAATTTAATGGTCATTGGTATGGTTGGTTTGATTTTTAACTCTTTGATGTACACTATTATGTTGCCAGCTAGGCCAAAACATTACTCAATGTTTAACTATTTAATTATGCTGGTGCAGTGGGTAATTTTTCCAATTACTATGATAATTTTTGGTTCAATTCCAGCTATCGAAGCCCAAACTAGATTAATGTTGGGTGGTAAATATAAATTGGGCTTTTGGGTGACTGAAAAGAAAACTGAAAAATAAAATATTTATGTCTAATTTACCAAAAGTTACAATTCAGTTGGTTACTTGGAATAGTCTGAAATATTTGCCATTCACATTAGAGTCTATATTCGCTCAAACTTATAGAGACTTTCAGGTTTTAGTAATTGATAATAATTCTCATGATGGCACAATTGATTATATCAGAAAAAATTATCCCGAAGTGGCAGTTTTTCAAAATAAAAAAAACTTAGGTTTCGCTAAGGCTAATAATCAAGGGATCAGGTTACTACATTCAGCTTATGTTCTTTTTTGTAATACGGATATTGTATTAGAAAAAAATTGGTTAGAATTAATGATGCAAAATATTGAATCAGATAAGTATAAAGATGTTGGTAGTTTTTGTGGTAAATTACTAAAACTAAAACCAATTGATAATGAAATTGATCAAACTAGTAAGACTAATATCATTGATTCTTGTGGGCTAGTAATAACTAGAAGTCGCAGAATTACAGAGTTGGGAGCTGGTGAAGAATCAGAAAAGTTTAATACTAATAGGGAAATTTTTGGTTGCTCTGGGGCCCTAGCTATTTATAAACGCGAAACTTTAGATGATTGTCTAATTAAAACCAAGTTTAATTCTAATGGTGAATATTTTGATGAGGATTTTTTTGTCTATAAAGAAGATGTTGATTTAGCTTGGCGGTCTAGATTGTTCGGCTGGAAATCAATGTTGATTGTTGAGGCTGTTGCTTATCATGTTCGCTCGGCTGCTGGTTCAGAACATACGGGCTTAATGGACATTATAAAAAATAGAAAGAAGCAATCTTTTTTTGCGAGATATTATTCTTATCGTAATCATTTATTATTGTTGTTAAAAAATGAAATGTCTAAAAATTTTTTAAATGATTTTTGGCAAATTAAATGCTTTGAGATAAAAAAAGCAGTTTATGTTTTGATGTTTGAAATCAGAAGTGTGCAGGCTTGGTGGGAAATTTTAAAAATGTTACCAAGAATATTGGCCAAAAGAAAAGAAATTATTAGAAAAACTAAAATTAGTTATCAAGATATGGCTAAATTAATACAAAAGTAATATGGAAATATCGATTATTATAAATAATTATAAAACTAAGGGTCTACTTAAACAGTGTTTGGCCGGTATTTATGCTTATCCACCAAGTGTGAGTTATGAAATTATTGTCGTAGACAATAACTCGCAAGACGGTTCGGTAGAAATGGTAAAAGATAAATTCCCTCAAGTTAAATTGGTTGCATCTGGTGAAAATTTGGGTCATCATCGGGGTAACAATTTGGGTATTAAAAATTCTAGTGGTAAATATATTTTAATTTTAAATACTGATATTGCTTTTTTGGATAATTCCATTGATCGAATTTATAATTTTATGGAATCTCATTCCGAGGCGGCACTGACCGGACCAAAATTAAAAAACCCCGATGGTTCTATTCAGATGTCTTGTATGAGATTTCCTAGTAAATTAGTACCTATTTATCGTCGAACCTTTTTGGGTAATTTTTCTTTTGCTAAGAAAGAAATAGATCATTATTTAATGAAAGATTTTGATCACATGTCGACCAAAGAAGTGGATTGGATATTAGGTGCTTGTGTCATGATTAGAAAATCAGCTATTGATAAGGTCGGACCAATGGATGAAAGTTTATTTTTGTACTTTGGCGATATTGCTTGGTGTCGTAAATTTTGGGAGTTTAATTATAAAGTTTATTATTTTGTGGACGCTAATATCATTCATTATCATAAACGCGAATCCGCTCAGAGTGGTATTTTTTCGTTGGTATTTTGGATTCATATTATTGATTGGTTAAGGTATTTAAAAAAATATTCAGTAAAAAACTAATGATTGAAAGTTATAATATTATTAACCAGCAGGCTAAATCAATGAACAGCCTAAGATTTAAGGTGATAGCAACTATCATCACTGTTTTTTTGATTGGTCTAGTGATTGTTTTTACGCCATTTGTATTTCATGGTATTAGAGCGGCTAGTTATGTGACAGCGTCCATTTCTGAGGCTAAAATTTTATTAGCCAATGTCGACAATAAAGATTGGCAACAAGCCGTAGAATCATCAGAATCAATTGAGGCTAATTTGTCAAAACTAAATACTGAGATTTCTGGCTTAGGCTTAATTAGCAAGCTACCAAAATTAAAAAATGATTTTAAGGTTGGCCAGCAGTTTATTGTAGTGGCTCAGTCGTTGGTTGGTGGTTATGCTGAAACATTTAAAATTTTTGCCACTATCGAACAAGCAGGTTTAACTGTTGATCCTAATATTTTATTAGAAAATAAAGAGGTGATTAATTTGATTAGTCAAAATAAAACTCAATTAGCTTTAGCCAAAAAACAATTAGAAATAGCTAATGCTAGTTTTTCGGAAATTGATACTAATGATTTTTCAGGATTTTTTGCTAGTTATCTGATTCAGGCTCATGATGTGCTAGGTCAGGTGCTTGCCAGCACGAATATTGGCTTGCCAGTTATGGGTTTGTTACCAGACTTGTTGGGTTATAATGGCGAAAAGCATTATCTACTTATTCTTGAAAACAATATGGAACTGCGGCCAACTGGTGGCTTCATCGGATCATACGGTATTATTACTGTCGAGTCTGGTAAGATAAAAAATCTAATTACCGATGATGTTTATAATTTGGATAAATTATCCGAGGGTAAATTATTAGAGTTAGCACCAGAGCCAATGCTAACATATAACAGACAAAAATATTGGTATATGCGTGATGCTAATTGGTATGCTGGCTGGCCAGATTCAGCTAATAAGATAGTAGAATTTTTTCATATTGAAAGACAGAATGCTAATTTGCCTGATCAGCGAATTGATGGGGTGATTGCGATTACACCAGACTTTATTGCCAATCTTTTAGCTGTTTTAGGGCCTATTAATAGTCATGGTATTGTGTTTTCGGAGAATAATTTTGCGATGGATTTGGAAGAATTTGTGGAAGGTGGTTTTGAAGCTAAAAATATTCCTTATGATGAGCGCAAATCAATAATTGGTGACTTGTCTAAAATTTTAATTTCT
Source organism: Candidatus Buchananbacteria bacterium CG10_big_fil_rev_8_21_14_0_10_33_19 (assembly GCA_002773855.1). GTDB lineage: Bacteria > Patescibacteriota > Patescibacteriia > 2-01-FULL-39-33 > 2-01-FULL-39-33 > 2-01-FULL-39-33. Next base: position 236,718 of record PEZY01000012.1, read on the forward strand.
AGAATAGAAAATACCACAGCGGAAAATTTTTCTAAATTATGGCTCGCTTTCAAAAAGAATATTGATGAAAAAAATATTTTAGTTTATATTTTTGATAATAAATTACAACAGTATTTTTCTGATCAGAATTGGGCCGGAGAAATTAGACAAACTAATGGTGATTATTTGATGTTGATTGATAGTAATTTTGCTTCGCTCAAGACTGATGCGGTAATGGAACGATCTATTAAAAGAAGTTTAAGTTTAAACGAGGCTGGTGATTTAATGGCGCATTTAGAAATTACTTACAAGCACAATGGTCAGTTTGTTAAGGATTTAATTACCAGATATCGAACTTATGCCAAGGTTTATGTACCAGCTGGTTCGTGGTTTGAAAGTGGATCAATTAAAGATGAAACTGGTGAGACGGTGCTTAATATGTCTAGTGATTTAACTTATGGCAATGAGTACAATAAAGCTTATGCCACTTACTTTGTAATTATTGAGCCAGGTAAATCAAAAACTGTAATTTTAAATTATAAATTGCCCAAAAATATTTTGGATCAATATAATCAAGGCACGTATAATTTGTTGGTTCAAAAGCAACCGGGCACCATTGGACATAAACTGGGAATTGATTTAAACTTGAGTAAAGAAATTTCGGCCTATAAAGCGGCTATCTTACCCAATTATTATGGTAAAACGTCAATAGGCTGGGAGAGTGATTTGACTGTCGACAGGGAGTATAAAATTAAATTTAATTAGTTTAAATGTTTTTAAAAAGAATTGGAATCGATTTAGGCACGACCAATATTTTGGTGCATGTGCCCAAAAAAGGAGTAGTGATTAATGAGCCATCGGTAGTGGCTATTTCTAATGTGGATAAAAAAATTATTGCCGTTGGTGCTGAAGCCAAGGAAATGTTGGGACGGACTCCGGACACAATTATTGCTCAGCGACCACTGAAAGATGGCGTGATTGCTGACTACAAAACAACTGAAGCGATGCTTAGATATTTTATTAACAAAGCCTTGGGTGGTGTGCGAATATTTCGGCCCGAGGTGATGGTAGCGGTGCCAGCGGGTATTACTTCTACTGAAAGAAGAGCAGTCATTGATGCGACTATTGCCGCTGGTGCTAAAGCCGCTTATATTATTAAAGAACCAATTGTGGCGGCTATTGGGGCTAATATTCCCATTGGTAGCGCTTCCGGACATATGATTATTGATATTGGTGGTGGGACTTCGGAAATTGCGGTGATATCACTTGGTGGCATTGTGTCTTCAACTTCTGTGAGAATTGGTGGTAATAAATTGGATGTAGCTATTACTGAAGGGATTAGAAAAAAATATGGTTTAGCGATTGGTGAGCGAACCGCCGAACAAGTGAAAATTAATATTGGTTCAGCCCTGTATTTAGAAGAAAAGCTTTATATGGATGTGCGGGGCCGTGATATGATTACTGGATTGCCAAAAACTATTGCGGTGTCATCTGATGATGTGACGGATTCCATTCAAGCGGAATTAGAAGGTATTAGTAGTGCGGTGAAAAATGTCTTGTATAAAACGCCACCAGAGCTATCAGCTGATGTCATCGATAAGGGGATTGTCATGTCTGGTGGGACTAGCTTGCTACGAAATATTGATAAAATGGTGTCTTTAAGTACGGGGGTATCGGCCTATGTAGCCGATGATGCCTTGTATTGTGTAGCTAAAGGTACAGGGATTGCGTTGGATAATTTGGAGAGTTATAAGAGGAGTATTTTGGCGACGAAGTAAGTAATTAAAGTCTTGTTGCTTTTATAAATCGTCATTGCGAGGTACGAAGCAATCCCATGTTTATTTTACTAAATCACATTGGTACTTTTTTAGAAAAAGTACCACAAAAATCGCGACAGTAAAAAATTTATAATCGAAGCTAAAACTTCGTCCTGCTAATTTTCAAAACTCGAAACTTTTCAATTTGTAATTGTCGAAAGTTTCTCAAACATTGAAAATTTTGGGCGTAGACAACGCCCAATCGCTAGGGCTCTCGTTTTATCTTCTCCTTAAATTTTTAAATTGTCGCATTTATTTTAAGTAGAATAATATAAATTATTAATTTTTAAATATTAATGCAATTATTTGAGAGAAAATTTAAATGGTTTACTTATGCAGTAATTGGTTTGATATATGATATTATCGGTACAATTTTTATTGCATTATTTTATCATCCTACAATAGTATATAGAGGAATGACAGTTGGTAATCTAAATGCCGTATTAGACAATCCAGACCGTAGATGGTTGTATTATGGATTGATAACTATAATTTTAGGCTTTGTGTGTTTATTAGTTGATCAATTTATTGATATATATAAAATTAGAAATAATATATCTAAATTTTTTTTGATAATTCTATCTTTACCATTGGTATTACTATTGGTACTAGTGTTTTTTGTAATGATACTGGTGTTGTTGTTTTTAATTTTTAGTGCTCTAATTGCCCATTCTATTTTTTTTATTTGTGTTATAGCAATTTTTAGTATTATATGTTTAGTATACTATTATCATAATCAGGTGTATTAATAATTTTATTATAAAAAATGCAAACATTAAAAAATATTGTGCCAATTTTATATAAAGCGAGCGTTAAGAAGCCAATATTTTGTCGCTGTTTTGATTATTGGCTTTAGCGAGCTGATATAAAATTTGGCCATGATTTTTTACGTTTGCGAGCTTTGCGGTACTTTGGCGGCCCAAAGTACCATAAAAAGAAATAATATTAAAAATCCCTAAAATAAGCTAAATCAAACACTTCACACCTAGTCTGAAGTGTTCGCTAAAATCATATGAAAATCGGTATCGATGCTTCCCGCGCCAATAAACAGAACAAAACCGGAGTAGAATGGTATTCCTACCATTTAATTCAAGAATTAAAGAAAATCACTCCAGCTGATATTCAGGTTTTGTTGTATACCAATGAAAAATTACAGGGTGGTTTAGAAAACTGTCCATCAAATTTTAAAGAAAGAGTTTTAAATTGGCCGCCAAAATATTTATGGACGCAAATTAGATTAGCTCTAGAATTATTTTTAAATCCGCCAGATGCTTTGTTTGTCCCGGCTCATACGATTCCATTTTGGCCAATAACTCGTAAAACCAAAGTTTATGTGACAGTACATGATGTGGGCTTTAAGCGTTATCCAAACTTGTATAAAAAAATTCAATATTACTATCATGATTTAACTATGAAGGTGATTAAGCGACGAGCGGATAAGATAATTACTATTTCGGATTTTTCTAAACAAGAAATTATGGATTTATATGGCGTGAAAGCCGAGAAGATCGTAGTGATTTCACTAGGCTATGATCGAGAAAAATATAATCAAGACGTGGTAGTAAGTCATGATATTTTAACTAAGTATAAAATTACTCAGCCCTATGTGTTGTATGTTGGTCGCCTAGAAAAAAAGAAAAATATCGGCAATCTAGTCAAAGCTTTCGCTTATGCCAAAGCGTCTAATCATGACTTAAAATTAGTCTTAGCTGGCAATGCTGGCAATGAATACGAAGTGATAAAAAATATTATCGCCGAGCATAAATTAGAAAACGAAATTATATTACCTGGTTATATTGCTGAAGTTGATTTGCCGGCAGTTATCAAAATGGCTGAAGTTTTTATGTTCCCAACTTTATATGAAGGTTTTGGTCTGCCAATTTTACAAGCGATGGCCGTGGGGACGCCAGTTATTACTTCTGATATCGAGCCACACCGGTCTATCTCAGGTGGCTGTGCTGTTTTGGTCAATCCAAAGAATTCAAAATATATGGCTCAACAAATTAATAAAATTATTAAAGATTGGGAATTTGCCAGTGATTTGAAATCCGCTGGCTTAGATCGAGTGCAATCATTTTCTTGGTCTAAAACCGCTCAGGACACTTTGGCAGTGATAAAATAAGCAAAACCAATCAAAGACTAATAGAGTAATTTTTAGTCTTTTTATTTTTGATAAATTAAAGTTATAAATAGTTGTCACAAATGGCCTATTTATGTTAAAATTTAAAGTAATGAAAGAGTCAGATACCAAGCAATTTAATTGGGATGTGTGTGGACATGAGGAAATTGTCCATTTTTTGCAGTCGGCTATTTCTGGTAATAAATTAGCCAATGCTTATCTATTTTCTGGGCCTAGTCAGTTAGGCAAGCAGGCCGTAGCTTATAAATTAATTGCCTCGCTTTTTTGTCAAAATCAGGAAAAGGCCAAGCCTTGCGGAGTATGTCCGGCTTGTTTGCAAATTAAAAATAAAATTCATCCTGATTTTTTTATTACCGGTCAGGAAATGAACGAAAAAACGGAAAAGCTAAGCAAGGGTATATTAATTGAACAGATTAGAAATTTAAAACACAAATTACAACAAGCTACTTTGTTAAATGGTTATAAGGTTGCCCTAATCACCGATGCTCATTTGATGAACTTGAATACGGCTAATGCTTTGTTGAAAATTTTAGAAGAGCCTACCAAAAATACGGTGATTATATTATTGGTCGATGATGTTTCGGCCTTGCCTCAAACCATTGCCTCACGGTGTCAGACTTTGCGGTTTTTGCCAGTACCAACTGCTACCATTAAAACCTACTTGGAAGATCAAGGGTCTTTTGAATCTGGATTGGTGGCTAGGCAGGCTCATGGTTATCCTGGTATAGCGATTGATTTGGTAAATAACCAAGATTTAATTAAAACCCAAGCAGACAAAGTAGAAACTTTTTTAAAAATTATTGATGCTGATTTAAATCAAAGATTAGAACTGGTTGAAAAAGCCGTGAATTGGGAAAAGGATGAATCTATTAATGTGACTTTGCTTAATGATTTGTTTCATAGTTGGCAGTTAGTTTTGCGAGACGCTCTATTAATTAAAACTGATAATGAATCATTGATAACTAATACTACTCAGTTGGAGGCAATTAAAAGTAACTTTGCGTCTATGAGTTTTATAAAAATTAAATCAATATTAAATAAAATGGATCAAGTAAGTGGGTATACTTGGTATAATATTAATTCTAAATCAGCCTTAGAAAATCTAATTATAAATTTATGAAAACAAATCGCATATTAATTTTTTCTTGTTTAATCGTCATAGCTTTGCTAGTGAGTGGCTGTACGATTAGTATTGGGGGTAATTCTAAAAAAGTGGTTGATGGTGGGGTTTATAAGTCCATTGACGGCAGTGCTACTTGGAATCAGGTAGCGGTAGTACCAACAGCTAATGGAAAAGTGGCCAGTATTTCCAATGTCGATATTCGTCGAATGATTTTTGATCCATCAGATTATAACACCATTTATTTATCTACCGAAACAGATGGCGTAGTTTACACTAATAATGGTGGTGATAACTGGAACCAATTTAAGCAATTTGTTGGTCAAAAAATCAGATCAATTGGTGTCGATGCCAAGGATAAATGCAATTTGTATGTTTTGTCCGCTAATAAACTTTATAAATCTACAGATTGTGGCCGATTTTGGACTGATGTTTATGTTCATCAAAATGCTGATGTAATTTTAACCGATGTTTTGGTGGATTATTTCAATAGCTCAATTATTTATATGACCACTAGTGTCGGTGAAGTGTTAAAGAGTACTGATAGTGGCATGGCTTGGGCCACAGTTAACCGCGTAGACCGAGGCGTATTTTTGGACTTAGCTATTGATCCCAAGAATAGTCGCATAGTCTATGCCGCGACCGAAAAGCATGGAGTTTATAAGACTATAGATGGCGGCGCAACTTGGGAGAGCTTGGGCATTGGTTTAAAAGCTTATGCTGGTAGTCAAGAGTATAGGAGCTTAATTATTGATCAGTCGGCTAAAAATAGTTTGATTTTAATCTCAAAATTTGGCATGCTAAGGACTCAGGATGGTGGCACTACTTGGGAGGTCATAGAACTATTGCCAGCTTCTAAGAAAACAACTATTTATTCAGCGGCTATAAATCCTCGTGATAGCCAAGAAATTTATTATGCCACTAGAACAACATTAGTTAAATCTACTGATGGTGGAAAAACTTGGTCGTCACAGGATTTACCTACCACTAGATCGGCTAATAAAATTATTATCAATCCAACTAATCCAGATATAGTTTATTTGGGAGCCATGAATGCTAGTAATTAGTAATATTAAATAAAATAAGAAATATATGAGTATAATTGATAATCATAAAATTGATTTTGGTAAAGTAATTGATCACTTTGTTAGTGATATCGCTACTTTAAAAACTGGCCGAGCTAATCCGGCAGTTTTGGATTTACTGAAAGTAGAAGTCTATGGTATTTATACGCCAATTAATCAAGTGGCTTCTATTTCGGTGCCAGAGGCTCGATCAATTATTATTCAACCTTGGGATAAAAATGTTATTAATGATATCGACAAGGCTATTAGAGAATCTGATTTGGGACTTAGTTCGGTAAATGAGGGTGATAAGATTAGAATTGTAATTCCTCAAATGACTGAAGAATCCAGAAAAGAAATTGTTAAAACTTTAAATAAAAAAATAGAAGAGGCCAGAATTGCTGTGCGTGGTGTACGCGATGAAATTAAAGATGAAGTTATCGAAGCCGAAAAAAATAAAGAATTCGGTGAGGATGAAAAATATAGTTTAATTGAACAGTTAGACAAAGTGACTAGTGAGTTCAATGATAAAATCAAAGAGCTAGGCGAGAAAAAAGAAAAAGAAATAATGACCGTTTAATATATATGATCACTACCATAATAATATTTTTATTAGTTTTATCAGTAATCGTTTTTGTCCATGAGATGGGCCATTTTGTCAGCGCTCGAAAAATGGGCGTGCGAGTCGAGGAATTTGGCTTGGGTATTCCACCACGCATGTTTGGCGTAAAAAAAGTGGACGGTAAGTTTAAAATGGTTTGGGGCAAAGGAGAATTAGACAAAGATAGCCCGACCGTTTATTCGCTTAATTGGTTTCCAGTTGGTGGTTTTGTAAAAATAAAAGGGGAGTCTGGTGAAGACGCTCAGTCAGAAGATAGCTTTGCGTATAAACCAGTTTGGCAAAGATCAGTAATGATTTCAGCCGGTGTTATTATGAATGTAGTATTGTGTATGGTGCTATTATCTATTGGCTTTGGCTTTGGTATGCCAGCCGCTGTAGATAATAATATTAGTGATAAAGCTATCGTTTCTAATAAGAGTATTCAGGTGATTCAACTACTGCCAGATGGTCAGGCTAAATTGGCTGGCATTGAGGCTGGTGATGTTATTGCTAAGGTTGGTGGTCAAGAATTTACTACAACATTAGAATTGAATGGATTTTTAGCTGATAAATTAGATCAAGAAGTAGTATTTGAAATTAAAAGAGGTGGTGAGATAATACAAAAAAATATCACTATTGGTAAATATTCTTTTGAAGGTAAGGAGTCAGTGGGTATTGGCGTGGGTTTGGTGGAAACAGCTATAGTTAAATATCCTTGGTATTTAGCAATTTACAAAGGAGTAATTGCTACTTTTATTTGGATGTGGGCGATTATTGTGGCTTTTGCGACGGTAATTAAAAATTTAATAGTTGGGGTACCAACTGGAGTAGAAGTAGCTGGTCCGGTGGGGATTGCAGTTTTAACTGGTCAGGCGGCTAAAATGGGTATAATTTATTTATTACAATTTACCGCTCTGTTGTCTTTAAATTTAGCGATTATAAATATTTTGCCTTTTCCAGCTTTGGATGGTGGTAGATTATTCTTTTTAATTTTAGAAAAAATTAGAGGCAAGGCTGTAAAACAGGAGTGGGAGAACGTTATTCATAATGTTGGCTTCCTATTTTTGATGGGCTTGGTATTATTAGTAACATTTGGTGATGTTATAAAATATGGCGGTGGTGTTTTTGGCGCCATTAAACATTTATTTGGTTTTTAAATATAGAGTAAAAACTTTTAGAGTAATTGCCTAATTATAATTAAGAATTAGGTTTTATAGTTAATTAATTTATGAAAATTCCAGTAGCAGTTAATATAAATCCGGATTTAGTTATGCGACGAAGTGGCTATGGCTTTTTGCGCGATAGACAACATGGCACAGAAAGTTATGTCCGTAGATTGGGTAGTGGTTTTTATCCACGGTTTCATGTTTATGTCCAAAATAATAGTATAAATCTTCATTTGGATCAAAAGCAAGCTAGTTATGGTGGTACTTCGGCTCACAGTGGTGAATATGATGGTGAAGTCGTAGAAAGAGAGGGCGAGAGAATTAAGGTAGTGATGAGTGGTTTAGTTACCTCAGAAAATCCACCAAAAGCAGAAGAAAAAAAGGGTTTTTGGCAGAGTATTTTGGGTTAAAAATAGCTTTTGACAAAAGACTTAAAAAATGAAAAAATACTGTTAATCAATAACTCAATTATCAATAATATGAGGCAATCTAAGCTTTTCACAAAAACTCGAAATACAGCGCCTAAAGACGCTGTTAGTGCATCCCATAAATATTTAATTCAAGGTGGCTTTGCCGATATGCTAATGGCCGGAGTTTATACTTATTTGCCGTTGGGTTATCGAGTGATTAAAAATATTTCTAATATCATTAGAGAAGAAATGGATAAAACCGGTGCTCAAGAAATGTTGATGCCAGCATTGCAACCAAAAGGTATTTGGGATGAAACTGGTAGATGGGAAAGTTTAGAAGAAATTATGTATCAGTTTAAAGATCGATCCGGTAAAGATGCTGGACTGGGAGCCACTCATGAGGAAGTAATTTATGATATTGTTAGACGCAATATTAATTCTTATAAAGATTTGCCATTTGCCATTTATCAAATCCAAAATAAATTTCGAAATGAGCTGCGAGCTAAAGGCGGATTAATGCGGGGTCGAGAATTTATGATGAAAGATTTATATAGTTTTCATATTTCTCAGGAAGATTTAGATGAGTATTATAATGAAATGATCAATGTGTATAAACGAGTATATGAGCGTTGTGGCTTAGAGGCGAAGGTGGTAGAGGCTTCTGGTGGTGTGTTTACTAAAAAATATTCTCATGAATTTCAAATCATCGCTGAAGCTGGTGAAGATGATATTATTTATTGTACTAAATGTGATTTTGCTCAGAATACCGAAATAGCCAAATCAAAAGCTGGTGATGCTTGTCCTAAATGTGGCGAAAATCTAAAACAGGGTAAAAGCATTGAGGCCGGCAATATATTCCAGTTTGGTGATCAATATGCCAAGGATATGAACGGTTATGCCAGCAATAAAGACGGCGAGAAAAAACCAATTTTTATGGCAAGTTATGGTATTGGTATTAGTCGGCTAGTAGCGACAATTGTCGAAATATACAATGATGATAAAGGAATTATTTGGCCAGAAAGTGTAGCTCCATTTAAAGCTCATTTGATTTCTTTGAATAAAAACGAAGAAGCTGAGGTTATTTATGATAAATTAGTTAAAGCAGGTGTTGATGTTTTATATGACGATCGTGATTCTTCAGCTGGTGAGAAATTTTCTGATGCTGATTTACTAGGTATTCCATATCGTTTGGTAATCAGTAAAAAAACTGGAGATCAAATTGAGGTTAAAAAAAGAAATGAAGAAAATTCAGAGATATTAAGTATTGATGAAGTAATGGGTTTAATTCAAAAATAATTTTATACGTTTTGTGTTATATGTTATACGATATGAGAATTTATGTTCAAAAAACTAACAAGAAAATTCAGTAAGGGTTTAGGTATTGATTTAGGTAGTACCAAAACTATGATCTATCAGCAAGATAGGGGTATTGTAGTTAATGAGTCCTCAATAGTGGCAGTCAATAACCGCACCGATCAAATTTTAGCGGTAGGAGATGAAGCTAGAAGAATGATGGGTAAGACGCCACCTCATATTATTGCGACTGCACCATTATACCATGGCATTATTTCTGATTTTGAAATTACCGAAAAAATGCTTAAATATTTGATGGATAAAGTGCGAGCCGGTAAGTTTGCTTTTTCGGCTAAACCGAGAGTAGTAGTGGGTGTGCCGTTGGATTTAACTGAAGTAGAAAAAAAAGCGGTAGAAGATGTGGTGATGTCAGCTGGTTCTAGTCAGGTTAACTTGGTAGAGAATATTATGGCAGCGGCTGTGGGAGCTAGAATTCCAATTCAAGATCCGTCTGGTAATATGATTGTTAATTTAGGTGGTGGTCTAACCGAGATTGCGGTTATATCACTGGATGGTATTGTAAATTGGAAAGTCACCAGAACTGCTGGACTAAGTTTAGATAAGGATATTATTAAATTTGCTCGTGATGAGTTTAATTTGGTTTTGGGCGAAATGGTAGCTGAAGATATTAAAAGAAAAATTGGTTCGGCTCTAGAATTAGAAGAACCAATTGAGATGCAAATGCGTGGTCGAGATGTAATGTCTGGATTGCCAAAAGAATTTGATATTAATGATATGCAAATTAGAGACGCTATGCATAAATCAATTCAACATATTTTAGATACAATTAAGGCGACACTAGAAACCACACCGCCAGAGTTGGTAGCTGATATTTATCAAAAAGGCATTATTTTAACCGGTGGCGTGGCTATGCTTAAAAATATCGATAAATTTATTGCTCAGGGTATTGAAATACCGGTGCACGTAGCCGACGACCCTCAAACTTGCACGGTTAGAGGCATGGGGGTAATTATTGAGGATGAGGTGTTACTGCAAGATATATTGGTGCCATCATCTCAATAGATGCTGTTTTTTAAAAAAATAAAAGTTTAATTATGAACAATTTTTTTAAGTTGATAATTTTTGGCTTGTTGACTATTTTTTTATTGGTGATTTTTCATTACATTAATTTATTTAATCCAATTGAGGGTTATATCATTAAATTACTTAGTCCAATTCAAGAGAAAACTTATTCAATGGTTTTAGGTGCCAAAGAATTTAAAACTAATTGGATTAATAAAAGAGATTTAATAGAGGAAAATAAGGCTTTAGAGCAGAAATTAAAAGAATTAAAAGTTGATAGATCAAAAGTTAATAGTTTAGAAAGTGAAAATAAGCTATTGAAAGATGAATTGAGATTTATCAAAGAATCACAATTAAATACCGTAACTGCCAAAATTATTACTGGTGTTTCTGATTCACTTTCTAAATCAGTAGTTATTAATCATGGTTCTGATAGTGGCATAGAAAAAGGCATGGCTGTGATATCTGGCGATGGTATTATGATTGGTAAGATATACGAAGTATATTCAGACCATAGTAAGGTTTTGCTTTTAACCGATAATAAAAGTAGAGTAGCGGCGACTATTCAGAATTTAGATAAGACCACTGGTTTGGTTGAGGGGCAGTTTGGTTTGAGTTTTTCGATGACCAATATCCCTCAGGATCAAGAGATTAAAGAGGGCGATTTAATCGTATCGTCTGGCTTGGAAGGTAAAATTCCCAAAGATCTTCTAATTGCTCAAGTTGATAGTATTAATCAAGTAGAAAGTGAAATTTTTAAGACAGCCTTGCTTAGTCCGATTGTATCTTTAGATAACTTAAGTTATGTTTTGGTAATTGTGCCTTAATTATTATGTGGTATAAAATTTTAATTTCAACAATTATTATTGCTTTGGTGGCAATATTTCAAATTACTTTGCTGGGTAGTTTTGGCGACTACTTATCTAGCTTTAATTTGCTATTGGCAGTTTTGGTGTTATTATTATTTTTAATAGATTTTAAGTGGATAATGTATTTTACGATTACAGCTGGATTAATATTGGATATTTATTCTTCTTTACCATTTGGTATATTTATGGTGTCAATGTTTTTGGCGATAACAGTGTCTAATTTCTTGCTGCTTAATTTTTTTACTAATAGATCGTTTTACGCAGTAGCTTCGGTGGGCTTGATGGCTATTTTATCATTTAATTGTGTGTTCTTGGGTGTTTCTGGTTTAACATATGTCTTGGGTGTAAGTGATTTTTATATTGATAAAAATTATTGGTTACGACTTTTATTCCAAATCATAAATATATTAATAATTTTGGTTGGTTTGTTTTTTATTATTAATTTATCATCTCGTAGATTCAAACCTAATTTTGTTAGATCATGAGTAAAACTAATAAAGATTTTTTCATTGTTGAGAATATAAATATTGGTCGTAAAAATTCACTTAATTGGGTGGAGGATAGTTTTAATTCTGGTTTAAATGATACTGATAATTTTGGTAATAAGCAATTTTTGAGTTTAGCGTTAGGAGAAAAAAAATTAAAGTTGTTTTTATTTTTTTTGATGTTTAGTTTGTTGATTTTATTGGGCAAAAGTTTTTATTTGCAAATAATGAATGGCAACCAGTATTTTTCTTTAGCTGAAAATAATAGAATTAGGACAAAATATATTAAAGCTCAGAGAGGTATTTTTTATGATGCCAGTGGTGAAGTTCTGGTAAGAAATATTTCTGGTTTCTCTTTATTTATTACGCCATCTGATTTACCTCGAGTGGCTAGCGAGAGAGATGATGTGATTAATAAAATTTCTTCGATCATTGGTTTAAGTGGTAAGGAAATAGCTGATAAGTTATCTGATTATAAATATTTTTTTCAGCCAATTACTGTGGAAACTGGTATTGATTATCAAAGAGCTATGGCTTTAAAAATTGCTAGTGCTGATTTGCCAGGCGTATCATTGGAAATAGATACTTGGCGTCAGTATTTGGGTGGCGATAGCTTTTCTCATATTTTAGGCTATGTAGGTAAAATTAATGCCGAAGAGTATGAAGCCAAGAAAGATTCGTATATGTTGAGTGATAATATTGGTAAAATTGGCCTAGAAAAAACTTATGAAGATTTATTGAAAGGCGAACATGGTAAAAAATTAATTGAAGTAGATGCTTTTGGTCAAGAGAAAAAAGTGATTTCCAGAACGGAATTTACTTCAGGCAATGATTTAGTGTTGTCAGTTGATGCAGACTTACAAAGAAAGGTTTATGAGATTTTAGAATCTAAACTACAACGTCAGAAAGCGGCCGTCGTGATAATTTCTAATCCCCAAACTGGTGAAATATTGTCTTTAGTTGATTATCCTAATTATGATAATAATCTTTTTGCTCTAGGTATTGATTTTGTTAGCTATAAGAAGCTATTAGATGATGGACAGAAGCCATTGTTTATGCGTTCTATTTCTGGTGAGTATCCATCTGGCTCGACTGTAAAAATTGTCATTGCCGCCGCCGCCCTAGAAGAGGAAATAATTACCAAAAATACTTCTATTTTAAGTAATGGTGGTATAAATGTTGGTCAATGGTTTTTTCCCGATTGGAAAGCTGGTGGTCATGGTAATACTAATGTGATTAAGGCCATTGCTCAATCTGTGAATACTTATTTTTATTATATTGGTGGTGGCTTTGGAGATTTCAAGGGATTAGGAGTTGAATTGTTGGGTAAATATATGAGATTATTTGGTTTGGGAGAAAAATTAGGAATTGATGTGACTGGCGAACGCGATGGTTTTGTGCCAACTCAAGAATGGAAAAATAATGTTAAAAATGAACCATGGTATATTGGTGATACTTATCATTTATCTATCGGTCAGGGTGATTTACTGGTAACTCCACTGCAGGTTAATTCTTATACTAATGTCATAGCTAATGGTGGCAAATTATACAAACCAAAATTAGTTAAAGAAATAGTCTACAATGGTGGCGAAAGAGAAATTGTCATGCCAGAAATTATCAGACAAGATTTTATCAGTAGCGCTAACATAAATATAGTTAGAGAGGCTATGCGAGAAACTGTTATATCGGGCTCGGCTAGAAGCTTGAATTATTTGCCAGTGATGGTGGCTGGTAAAACTGGAACGGCTCAGTGGAATAGTAATAAAGAAAACCATGCTTGGTTTACTGGTTTTGCACCCTACAATAATCCTACTTTTAGTATTACGGTTTTGGTAGAAGAAGGCGGTGAGGGTAGTTCTATCGCTTCGCCAATTGCTAGGGATATTTTAGCTTATTGGTTTGGCAAATAATCATAGTATTGACACAATCTATTATAACTTATATACTGTAAACTATATTGATTTTAAAATATATCGAATTAAGAATTTATAAAACATGAAAGACAACTATATTTCCAAGGAAGGTTTAGTTAAAACTAAAGAAGAATTGGAAGAATTAAAAAACGTTAAAAGACCAGTAGTTATTGAAAAAATAGCCAGAGCCAGAGAGCAGGGCGATCTATCAGAAAATGCTGAATATCATGAAGCTCGAGAAGAGCAGAGTTTTATTGAGGGCAAAATTAAAGAGTTAGAATATGTTATTAAGCATTCAATTGTCATAAAAAGTGATAAGAAATCGAGCGTGGTTAATATTGGTTCAACGGTTCATGCCACTTGTGATAATGGTATGAAAATAAAATACACTATTGTCGGCCACACTGAGGCTGATCCAGCTAGTGGCAAGATATCTAACGAGTCACCACTAGGCAAAGCTTTTATTGGTAAGCCCATTGGTCATGAATTCGAACTAAATATTCCAGCTGGTAAGATAAAATGTAAAATTGATAAAATAGATTAAATATTTAAAGCCACTCGAAAGAGTGGTTTTTAGTTTGTCTATTTGATTATCATTGACATTTAGTATTTATTGTTGTAATTTATTAATTATTGTTTAGTACTTTAAAATTTGCTTTAGAAAATAGTTTAAACAAGCAGGAGAGATGAGATGAAAATTAAAATGACCGACCTAGAGGGTTATTTCAAATCTTTGAGTGAAAAGGAATTATCAGAAATTTTAATTAGAGAAATTTCTAGATTAAATCCAAATTTAAATTTTGTTGAATATCTTATTTCACTGGGTGCTAATGTAGATAATTCAAAAAATTTTTATCGGCCATCTATTTCACCTCTGTATCAAGCGGCTTCCAGTGGCAATTTGTCGGTTTTTAAGTTATTACTCGATTCAGGAGCTAATGTTTACGAAGAAATAATGTTTAAAGGGTCGCCACTGCACATCGCAGCAGCATGCGGACATTTGGAAATTATTAAATACATATTGTCTTTAGGTGTGGGTGTTGACTATACTAGCTCAATTGCCATAACACCATTACATTTAGCGGCTAAAAATGGTCAATTGAAAGTGATTGAATTCTTGCTAGATTTTGGTGCCAATATTGATAGTGAATCTACTTATAGAACACCAATACATTGGGCAGTTATTGGTAATCAATTAGCAACAGTTGAACTCCTCATTTCTCGAGGTGCTAATTTAGATAATATTTATTATGGTAACGATGGTTATGGCGGTAAAGATTTGGATTTAATTGGAGTAGCCTTAACTGAAAGTTTGGATATTAATATGGGTCATATAGTGACTGCGGAAAGTCGCAGAATTGCTCAAATTATTGAAAAAGCAAAAAAAGCTAGAAAAACAAAAAGCTGATAATAGATTATCAGCTTTTTTATTTTACGATTTTAAATGTCTAAATTTTTAACACTCTTAGCATGAGTCTGGATAAACTTTTTACGTGGTGCTACTTCATCACCCATTAAAATATCAAATATTTCATCTGCTTGCTCGGCGTCTTCTACGGTAATCTTTTTCATTTTTCTCTGGGCTGGATCCATAGTAGTGTTCCATAATTGGTCAGGATTCATTTCACCTAAACCTTTATAGCGTTGAATATTTAGCTTAACGCCACTGGTTTCTTCTGTTTCCGTTGATTCATCGTCATTTTCAGGTTCAGTTTCAGTTTTCTCTGATTTAGCTTCTTCTTTGGTTGTTTTTTTAGGGGTTGGTTTTTTGGCTTGAGCAGCTTCGGTCATTTCTGATTTTATTTTTTCTAGCTCGTCATCGGTATAGACCCATTGGACATTTCGACCAAGTTGAACTCGGTATAAAGGTGGTTGAGCAATAAAGACATGACCTTGAAGAATTAGTTCAGGGAAATGTCGGTAGAAAAATGTTAAAAGCAATGTTCGAATATGAGAACCGTCAACATCGGCATCAGTCATAATTATAATTTTGCCATATCTTAGCTTGCTGATATCAAATTGATCACCAATATTAGTACCAAAAGCAATGATTAATGATTTAATTTCGTTGTTGGCAAACATTTTATCTAATCTAGCTCTTTCCACGTTTAAAATTTTACCACGTAGTGGCAAGATAGCCTGGTATTCACGGTTTCGGCCCTGTTTGGCACTACCACCGGCTGAATCTCCCTCAACAATATATAATTCGGATTTTTCAGCATCTTTTGATGAACAATCAGCTAGTTTGCCAGGTAAAGCAAAACCTTCAAGAGCTCCTTTTCTAAGTACTGTTTCTCTAGCCGCTCTAGCTGCTACTCTGGCTCTGGCAGCTAAAATACATTTACCAATAATGCCTTCGGCGTCTTTGGGGTGTTCTTCTAAGAAGATTTGCAAGCCATCGGACATCACTTTTTCGACAGCTGATCTGGCTTCAACATTGCCTAATTTAGCTTTGGTTTGGCCTTCAAATTGGGGTTCTGGTAGCTTAATAGAAATTACTACTGCCAAGCCTTCTCTAACATCTTCAGCGGTTAAATTGGCTTCTTTGTCTTTTAGAATATTTTTACTTCTGGCGTAATTATTCAAAGTTCTAGTAAGAGCGGTTCTAAAGCCGACAACATGCATACCGCCTTCTGGATTATAGATGTTATTAGCAAATGGCATGATGGTTTCGTTGTATTCATCATTGTATTGCATAGCTACTTCTACGTGAATATCTTCCATATCTTTTTCAACATAAAAAACATTTTCATGCTTTGGTTGGGAATGTAAATTGATGTGTTTGATATAGGATTTAATACCGCCTTCAAAAAAGAAACAGTAATCAAGGTGTTTAAGTTGATCACTATCTCTTTCATCGGAAATCATCAACTTAATGCCTTTAGTCAGGTAAGCTTGTTGCCTAAGATGGTCTAAAATGATTTTTAATTTAAACTCAGTAACCGTAAATATACTTTTATCTGGCTTAAAGGTAATTTTAACACCAGTGCCCTTGGCTGGGCCAACAGCTTTGACGCTTTTTTGGGGTATGCCGGTTTTGTATTCTTGCATCCAGAGCTTGCCATCTCTTTTGACTTCAGCTTTAACATATTCTGATAGAGCATTAACAACAGATACACCAACGCCATGTAAACCGCCAGAAACTTTATAGCCACCACCACCAAATTTACCACCAGCGTGTAAGGTGGTTAAAACCGTTTCTAGAGTGGAAACGCCGGTGGCTTTGTGTTTTTCTACCGGAATACCACGACCATTATCTTCTACAGAAATCATGCCGTCTGGAAGCATTTTAATTTTTATGGTGTCGCAATGACCAGCCATAGCTTCGTCGATGCTGTTATCAACGACTTCCCATATTAAATGGTGTAAGCCAGCTTCAGCGGTATTGCCGATGTACATTCCTGGTCTTTTTCTGACTGGATCTAAACCTTCAAGGACTTGGATTTGATCGGCTCCGTAGCTAGCGTTTTTATTTTTGGGTTGTTTTTTGTCTTTAGGCATAGTTATTTCTGTATCTTTTAGATGTAAATTATGTATACATTTTAGCACATTTTTGATGTATCAGCAAGTATAATAAGCCTAAATATTGCTAATAAAAAATGCCAACATTGTTGGCATTTAGGTGTATATTTGGATGGCAGCTGGTTCATACCTGGCTACAGTTAATTCAATGAAGCTGTCTTTATCAGTGCGTCTGATAAACCAACCACCTCGTCTTAATAGTTTAATTATTTTTTTTCTTTCAATTATTTGGTCTGGTTTTATAGCCACTATAGCCAAGGTCAATGGTTCTGGATTTTCAGGGTTTATGATGGCTAGGGAAGTACGTTTACTGGTTTCTATGGCTAAAGCCAAGTCAAACATTAAATTAATAAACATTTTAGGCGCTCTGTCTAATTCTAGTAATTCAATTTTGGTGACTAGTATGTCAAAGGCACAAGTTAAATCAGCGGGATTAATAATATTATTAGGATCAATTGTTTTGTAGTAGTCTAAATTGCTCATGAATTTACTCCCTGGGTTTTTATGAAAAGTACTAATGCTTTTATATTAGTGTACTTGATTAATAATTGTCAATATATTAGTGCTATAAAAGATAAAATTATGGTATAATAAAAATATGTTAAATGAAGAAAATAACAATTTTACCGATAAAGAAATTAAATTTAGTTATTGGTATGTAACTCATAAATTACTTTTAAGAAATATTTTTATTATTTTTCTGGGAGTAGTTGGCTTTTTGATTTGGTTTTATGTTGTTTGGCAATTGGTATTTTGGGGACTTAGTTATAGTATTGAGAATAATCAACTTAGAAAACTGGTTTTTGGTGGTAATTTGGCTTTGTCGGCTATTAATCAATTAAAACCAAAAACATTACAAGTTGGCGATCCAATAGCTTTAATTGGTGAAGCTAGTAGAAATGATTATTTTGCAGAAATTACCAACAATAATAATGACTGGTTAGCAACCTTTGATTACGTGTTTAATAGTGGTGAATCAGCAATAGTGTATAAGGGATTTTCATTGCCCTTAGAAAAAAAATATCTAATGAGTCTGGGCATAGCTGACAATGTTTCTGACTTAAATATTACTAATATTAAATGGCAAAGAGTACCAAATGCTAAAAATATTTATGCAGAAAGATATCAATTTAAGATTGAAAATAATAATTTTATTGCTAGTACTAAGGCAGATGAACCGGGTGTTTTGAATTTTGATATTGTAAATAATTCCGCTTTTAATTATTGGCAGGTTGGTGTTCAAGTATTTTTGTATAGTGGTGGTAAGGTGGTTTCGGTAAATTATTTGATTTTAGAACAGTTAAAGACCGGGGAAAGGCGAAATATTCAATTAAATTGGAATAATAAGTTACCTCGAATTAGTAGTATGGATATTATTCCAGAAGTTAATGTTTTTGACGCTGATAATATAATGCCTCAATCAGCACCAATTGATTTTCCTATTACTTAGTAAGCTGTTATGAAAAAAGTATTATCTATATTTTCCTTTAAATTATTTTTAATTATTGCTTTATTTTTTTTCTTAGTTTTTATTTATGCTAAATTAGGTTTTAATCATTGGCCCCTGGTAGAAGCTATTGATCGGCCGGTCTTAGAATCTGGTTGGAGTCAGCCAGTATCAGTGGGGATAAATACCGCTAGTTGGGAAAGTGGAGCCTATATATCTAGTGATGGTAATACTATTTATTATTCTTTTTATCCTGGTAATCTAGTAAAAGATAGGGCCGATGGTAAAATTAAAACCGATTTGAATATTTATTATAGTGAAAAGCCTTTTAATAAATCTAAAGTACATACTCTATCAGAAGCTAAGTGGTTTGAGAACGGGGTAATGGTGGTTGGTAGTGATTTTTATTATGCCTCTGATCGTAATCACTTAGGTATTAATGACATTTATAAAAATGGTAGTTTGATAATTAATACGCCAAATCAATCTGAAAAAGATCCACATTATTGTGCTACCAGAGATGAATTATATTTTGATGTTGGGGGCGTAATTTATTATTTAACAGATAATCAGACAGTGGCTCTGACGGCAGCAGTTAATAATGGTGGTCAGAATATTCAGCCATTTTTAACCAAAGACTGTGAACAACTTTATTTTGTGTCTAACAGGGGAGATGGTATTCATAAAATATTAAGGTCTAGCAGACTATCTAATAATTTATGGGGCGAGCCAGAACTGGTAGTGTCTAGTAAATATGGCGTAGAGAGTCCATCGCTCACTGATGATAATAAAACTTTATTTTTTGTTCAGATTTTAAAATCAGCTAAGGACGAATTGAATGCGGATATATTGTATGTTATCAGAGAGGAATAATTAATTTTAAAGTTAATTATTAAAAAAAGCGTGAATATTTCACACTTTTGTGTTTTGGTTGTTAATATTTAAATTTTTTTGACAAAATATACTTTAATTACTATTCTTAATTGATAAATAGTACATTTTAACTAGTTAATCAGGGAAAACAGGAGGTTTGATAATGGCCGTGGAAAATTGGGTAGCCTTTTATTTTGATGGCAATCAAGCCTGGGGATTTATTAATTCACCACAGGATTGGTTGGATAAGATTATTATTCCTTATGAAAGAGAATCTAGCACAGATATGTTGCTAAGGGCTTGTCGAGGACCAAATAACCGGAAGAATGCTCCATTTTTTGGTTTTGTGGTAGAATGTAAGGGTATTAGTTTGGGGCAGTGGGCCAAAGAAAATGGTATGAATTTACCATTGACTAGTTCTAAAACATAGATAAAATATAACTTAACCGCTGGATAGTGTAATGCTACGGCGGTTTTTTGTTGGTCTAGTAATAGTCTTGACAGGATACGATAATGGAGTTATATTGTAATTAGCACTCTACCTTACTGAGTGCCAAATAAGGTAGACCAATGAACTCTAATGAAAGACAAAGTAATTTATTAAAAATAGTTATAGAAGAGTATGTGGATTCGGCGAGTCCGGTTGCTTCTAGTCTTATTGTTAGTAAATACTTTAAAGATCTAAGCTCAGCTACTATCAGAAATGATATGGCCGAATTAGAAAAGCAGGGTTTAATTGCTCAACCGCATACTTCAGCCGGTAGAATTCCGACTGTTTCTGGCTACCGTGAATATTTAAATGGTTTATCAACTGGCAATAATCTGACCAAAAGTGAGATGAACAAATTGGCCAGAGTAGAATCAGAAAATTTAAAAACTAGAACTAAAAATATTGCTAGAATGATTGCCAAAATTTCTGACAGCGCAGTCTTTGTAAGTTTTGGTGAGGATGAATTTTTCTATACCGGTATTTCTAATTTGTTTAGTCAGCCAGAGTTTGCAGAAATGGATTATTTACACACCATGTCTGAGGCCATTGATCATATGGATGAAGCTATTAAATTAATGTCTGGACAGTTAGAGGTGGGAGAAATTCAAACCTTAATTGGTCAAGATAATCCTTTTGGCTCGGTCACTTCAGTAGTTGTTTCCAAATGTGAAATAGATGGTCAGATCAGTTTAATTGGCATCTTAGGCCCTAATCGTATGGATTATCGCAAATGCTTGGGCTTGGTGGAATACTTTAGTAAATTACTTTCATAAAAAGAATAATAAAATATATTTACATGAGCGAAGAAAAAGATTTAGAGGTTGGAGATATTCAATCTCTACATGATGAATTAGAGACTACAAAAATTAAAGCAGCTGAAAATTTAGCTGGCTGGCAAAGAGCTCAAGCTGATTATGCTAATTTTAAAAAAGAAACCGAAGATAGACGCAAAGACGTAGTAGAATTTGCCAACGCGGCCTTTATGTCGGAGGTTTTACCGATTTATAATAATTTCAAATTAGCCTTAGGACATATTCCAGAGGATCAGTTGAAATTGGATTGGGTAATTGGCTTGGAACATATTAAAAAACAATTTCAAGAATTTTTGAAAAAATATAAGATTGAAGAAATAAAAACTGTGGGTGAAAAGTTTAATCATAATTGTCATGAGGCAGTAGCCCATGAAGATAATGACAAGTACGAAAGTGATATGGTTTTTGCTGAAGTTCAACCGGGCTATACTTTGAATGGTAAAATTTTAATGCCAGCTAAAGTGAAAGTGAGTAAATAAAATTATTATAAAGATAATATAAACATAAAAAATAAATTATAAAAATATGGGAAAGATTTTAGGTATCGACTTAGGTACAACTAATAGTGCTATGGCTATTATGGAGGGCGGACAGCCAAAAATTTTAGAGAACAGCGAAGGGGCTAGAACTACACCTTCAATGATTGCAGCAACTAAATCGGGAGAGAGATTGGTTGGTGTATCGGCTAAAAGACAGGCTGTGACTAATCCGGCCAACACTTTATTTTCTGTTAAAAGATTAATTGGTCGTAAATGGTCTGATGAGGATGTTCAAAAAGATTTAAAATCTTTGTCTTTTGAGGTTAAAAAATCAGGCGATGGTTTAAAGGTGGTAATGGGTGATAAAGAATACAGTCCTCAGGAAATTTCAGCGATGGTTTTACAGAAATTAAAAGCTGATGCCGAGGCTAAAACTGGTGAAACAATTACCGAAGCGGTGATCACCGTGCCAGCTTACTTTGATGATAGTCAAAGACAGGCCACTAAGGACGCTGGTGAAATTGCTGGCTTGAATGTCAGACGAATTATTAACGAGCCAACTGCGGCGGCTTTAGCCTATGGTTTTGAAAAGAAAAAAGGTCAACAAATTGCCGTCTATGACTTGGGTGGCGGTACTTTTGATATTTCTATTTTGGATGTAGCGGCTGATACAGTCGAAGTAAAGTCGACTAATGGTGATACTCATTTAGGCGGTGATGATTTTGATCAGGCGATTATGAATTATATTTTAGATGAATTTAAAAAGCAAGAAGGTGTAGATTTATCTAAAGATCAAACATCTTTACAACGAGTCAAAGAAGCAGCGGAAAAAGTAAAAATAGAACTTTCTACTCAAATGGAGTCAGAAATTAATCAACCATTTATTACTCAAGGTGCTGATGGTTCACCTAAACATTTAACCATGAGAATTACTAGATCACAGTTGGAAGGTTTGGTAGGTGATTTGGTGGAAAGAACTTTTGAACCAGTTAAAAAATCTTTAGCTGATGCTGGTCTATCAACTACTGACATTGAGGAAATTATTTTAGTTGGTGGTATGACCAGAATGCCTTTGGTGCAGAAAAAAGTTGAAGAATTTTTTGGCAAAAAACCAAATGTCAGTGTTAATCCAGATGAGGTGGTGGCTTTAGGTGCCGCTGTTCAGGCTGGTGTCTTACAAGGTGATGTTAAAGATGTGTTACTACTAGATGTTACCCCATTAACTTTGGGTATTGAAACTATGGGCAGTGTTTCTACTCCACTTATCGAAAGAAACACCACTATCCCAACATCTAAATCACAAATCTTTTCTACTGCCGCTGATAATCAACCAGGTGTAGAAATTCATGTTTTGCAAGGTGAACGACCAATGGCTTCTGACAATAAATCACTGGGTAAATTTATGTTAGATGGTATTCCGCCAGCCCCAAGAGGTGTGCCACAAATTGAAGTAACATTTGATATTGATGCTAATGGTATTTTGAATGTTAAGGCGCTAGACAAGGCCTCTGGACGAGAACAAAAAATAACTATTACTGCTTCTAGTGGTTTATCTAAAGAAGAAATTGAAAAAATGAAGAATGACGCTGAAGCTCACGCTGATGAAGATAAGGCTAAAAAAGAAGTGATTGATTTAAAAAATCAAGCCGAAAGTTTAATATTTACTACCGAAAAAACTTTAAAAGATGCTGGTGATAAGGTTGATGCAGAGACTAGAAAATTGGTAATGGATAAAGTAGAAGATCTTAAAAAAGCTAAGGATGGTACTGATAAAGATTTAATCCAAAAGACTTATGATGCTCTGTCAGAAGAAATTCAAAAAGTAGGTACTAAAATGTATGAGCAACCACCAGCAGCTGGTGGCGAGTCACAAGCTGATAGTTCAACAGAAAATAAAACTGAAGGTGAAGCTAAAACAGAAGAACCAGTCGAAGGTGAATTTGAGGAAGTAAAAAAAGAAGAAGAGCAAAAATAATATTTTTGTAATCAGCTCCCATTTGGGAGTTGGTATAAGGATGTTAGTTAGACAATAAAAAAGCCACATCTTTCGATATGGCAAAATAATCTATTTTTGATTAGTTTAATTTCGATTAGTAATAATTATCAGCAATAGTCCAATTGTAAAGCCTATTATAATGTCTATTTCCCTGTCCTCCATGGTTTGACTAAATCATTTATAACATGTATAATCAAATTTGTCAATATAATTAATTTTAAAGTAATATAGTAGTATGGAAAATGAACAACAACCAACGGCTAATAATCAACAACAAATTCAAATCAAAGACGGCTTTGCTGGTGGTGAATATGCCAATGGAATGCAAGTAACCCATACTAAAGAAGAATTTTTAATCACCTTTTTGAATATTATCCCGCCTAGCGGCCGAGTGACTGGTAAAATAATTTCTAGTCCGGGGCATATCAAGCGAATGATCAGTGCTTTGGCTGATAATTTGAAAAAGTATGAAGAAAAATTTGGACCAGTAGAAACAGCAGAGAGCCCCAAGGATAAAATTGGTTTTCAAGCTTAGTAGGATTTAAGAGCACATTATAAACAACAGAGGAAATAACCATGGGATTTGTACTTAAGCCTGAGCAAATTTTTGGTGACGCTGGTACTTCTTCGAAACACAAGACTTTTAAATTATTAGAATTATCTTTGGCTGAAGCTGATGCTTTTCAAGATAATTGGTTAAGTCGAATTAAATTTAATTGCGGTTTAGAGAAGACAGAATTAACCGCTAGAGATTTAATTGTGGGTAGAATTTTTATTGTTATTTATGACTCTGGTAAAATTGATCGATTTGAAATTATAAAAAATCGGAAGTTAAAATTTTTTTTGAAAAAAGACGAATATTTGGTTTGTGATTTTACCGGTGATTTATTTATTGGTGGTCGTGTTATTTTGGAAGAGTTTAACCCCAGAAAAGAAAGTCGATTGAGAATGCCCAAAGGCAGAATTAAAAGAATAATTTTGATTTATAATTAGAAATTAGATGACACAAATGGGAGTTACAATTGCTCTCATTTTTTATAAAAAATATTGAATAAATATATAAAATGGCAAAAGATTATTACGAAACCTTGGGAGTTAAAAAAAATGCCTCTCAAGATGAGATTAAAAAAGCTTTTAGAAAATTAGCTCACGAACATCACCCAGACAAAGAGAGTGGCAATAATGATAAGTTTAAAGAAATAAACGAAGCTTATCAGACTGTTGGTAATGAGCAAAAAAGAAAACAGTATGATCAGTTTGGGGCAGCCGGTGGTGCTGGTGGCGCTAACTATCAGGATTTTGCTCGGTCACAGGGCGGTAATCCTTTTGGTGGCTTTTCTCAGGGTGGTGTGAATTTTGATTTTGGTGATATGGGTGATTTGGGTGATGTTTTTGGTAGCTTTTTTGGTGGTGGTAGATCTGAAAGTAGACAGGCTCGAGGCGCTGATATTGAAACCGAATTAAATATTTCTTTTGAGGAATCAGTGTTTGGAGTGGAAAAAGATATTCAGTTGTCCAAAAAAATAACTTGTCATCATTGTCAAGGTAATGGGGCTGAGCCTGGTTCTAAGATTAGTGATTGTGTTAATTGTCATGGTACTGGTAAAATATCTTCGGTTCAACAAACAATTTTGGGCGCTTTTCAATCACAGCGCATATGTCCAACTTGCCAAGGTGATGGTAAAAAGTATGATAAGAAATGTAAGGTGTGTAGTGGGGCTGGTGTAGAATATGGTAGCGAAAAAATGAAGGTAGTGATCCCTGCTGGTATTGAGAACGGTCAGCAGATTAGATTATCAGGTAAAGGTGAGGCTAATCCAAAGGGCGTGGCTGGCGATTTGTATATTAATATTCGAGTTGCTAAAAATCCAAAGTTTCAACGAGTGGGCGATGATATTAAAAGTGATTATCATATTTCTGTTAACCAAGCGATCTTTGGCGATAAGATAGAGGTGGAAACAGTTGACGGCCTAGTGACTCTAAAGATTCCTGCTGGTACTCAAAGCCATACAACATTTAAATTGGCGGATAAGGGTGTGCCTCATTTGCGGTCGCGGGGCCGCGGTGATCAGTATGTCTTGGTAATTGTTGATATCCCTAAAAATTTAAATCGCCAGCAAAGAAAGTTGTTAGAAGAAATTAGTATTTAAATATGTATTTATTAATCCTTTTAATTATTCTGATTATTACCATTGTTACTTTGG
This sequence comes from Candidatus Buchananbacteria bacterium CG10_big_fil_rev_8_21_14_0_10_33_19, assembly GCA_002773855.1. GTDB lineage: Bacteria > Patescibacteriota > Patescibacteriia > 2-01-FULL-39-33 > 2-01-FULL-39-33 > 2-01-FULL-39-33. The sequence continues at coordinate 262,481 of PEZY01000012.1, forward strand.
TAATGATGTTGTCTATTGTTTGGGGGTTAATTGTAACTGGCGGCGTGCCTTTTATTTCGACTAATAAAAAAGATTTTCAGGCGATACTAGAGGCGGTTAATTTAAAGCCCAGTGAAACTATTTATGATTTGGGTTGTGGTAAAGCTCATTTGTTAATTTATGCTAACAAGCATTTTAACAGTAAGGGGATTGGCTATGAGTTAACGCTGTGGCCATATTTGTGGGCAAAATTTAAAATTTATCTAACCAAAGCTAAAGTAAAAGTTTTTAGAACTAATTTTTTTGGCGCTAATTTGTCTGGAGCGGATGTGGTGTTTTGTTATTTGTTTCCTGAGGTGATGGCGAAATTAGAACCGAAGTTTGAAGCTGAGCTTAAAAGTGGTAGTCGGGTGGTGTCTTATGGATTTAGGTTACCTAATAAAAAAGTTAACAGGGAAGTGATAACCAATGATGATAATGTAGAGCTGGGAAAAATTTATGTTTATGAATATTGATTAAGTGTAAAATTTATTGTAGAGTGGTAATTAAATATGGCCCTATCGTCTAACGGGTCGAGTGAAACGAGACGGGTGGCAATGAGCCAAGCGAAAAGCGCAGGCGAGATGCCGACGGAAGCGAGCGAGCGCAGCTTCTGGCGCCACCCTGGGGAGGACGTCGGTTGATTGGTTAAAATAAAATAAATATGGCCCTATCGTCTAACGGTTAGGACGTCGCCTTCTCAAGGCAAAAATCGGGGTTCGATTCCCCGTGGGGCTACTAGTAAAACAAAAGAGCGAACATAAAGTTCGCTCTTTTGTTTTATAAATATCCACTGGGAATCAAACCAGTAGCGAGAGAGCAAGAAGTGAGCGGGAACGCTAACGCCGAAGCGAACGACAAATGATGCGACGGCTAATAAAATAAAAAACCGTCTCTATGACACTTGGTAAGTTCATAAAAGACGGAATTAATATTACGGTTTGATAATATTGACTGTATGAGGAAATTTGAAAAAGTCTTGATCATTAGGCCAATCTTCAACTTTCATCTCTCCAGATTCCAGCATTTCCATTACAAAATATAATGACGGCAAATAAACGGCTAGAGCCAAGAAAAGAATGGTGGCTTGAATATGATTATCAATATTATGAGGAGAATACGAGTGGCCACGATCGTCAACTCCAATAGAACAATCATCGCCTTCACATTGAAAGTAGGCCCCGCTTTGTAGCCAAATAATTTTGAGGTGTTGTCTGCTATTAGTTATATGAGGCATTGCTACTGATTTAATTTTTTCAAAGATCCTGACTCTAAATTTTTCGTTGCTAGAAATATGCGGATACCACTTTTGATAATAATTATCCTGCAAGCGTGCGGCGACTAGCCAACCTCTTTCCATTTTGCTGATAACTGGCAGGTAATCTTCAAATTTGTTAAAAGCATAATTATCAACTATGGCTCGTGATATTGGATTTTTTACCATCACTTGGTTCTCCTTTTTAAAAGTGCGAAGTGTTTATGTGTCATTTTAATTAATTGCCATTGTTTTGTCAATTGGGGTTTATTAAATGATCTCAAGCGAAAAATATCTAATTGATTCTATATTGTTGGTAATCTCTGCTATAATAAAGAAATATATATTTAAATATATATTTAAATATTAATTTCCTAAAATCATGGCTCGCAGAAAATTAGAAGATAAAAATATCAGAAAAATAAATAAATTAGGTGTTAGCTACGCTGTTACAATTCCCATCGAAATCATGCGGGAGTTTAAATGGAAAGAAAAACAAAAAGTGGTAGTTAAAAAACGAGGTAATAGTCTAATTATTTCTGATTGGAAAAAGTAATATGCTTAACATCACACTACTAACGATTGGTAAAATAAAAGATAAATCTATTAATGATTTAATTTTAGAATACCTAAAAAGACTTAAACCTTACGCCAAAATAAATATTGAAGAATTAAAATCCGAATCGTTTAAGGTGGATAATAAAAATAAAGCCAAAGAGGTCGAAGGGGAGAGAATATTAAATTATTTAAAAAAATATCCGGACAGCCAAGTAATTCTTTTAACAGAAAATGGGAAGACTTTTGATTCTGTAGAATTCTCTGATTTTATAAACAACGAAAACACCCATTTTATTTTTGTCATCGCTGGCTCACTGGGATTTTCCAAAGCGGTAGAAAATAAAATTAAAACTAGTTTATCGCTCTCTAAAATGACCTTCACCCACGAAATGGCTAGATTGATTTTGTTAGAGCAGATATACCGGGCTATTACTATTCATAAAAAGAAAGAATATCATTATTAATAGTCAATAAAAAACTAGAAATATTACTTCTAGTTTTTTATTTGTTTCAAATATGTTAAAATAGTTTATATGGATAAACAATTATTAATTTTACCATTTGATCATCGCAGTTCTTTCTCTAAGAATATTTTAGGCATCAGTGGCAAATTAAATTTAAAACAAAAAAAAGAAATTTCCGATCTTAAAAAAATAATTTTTGAGGGTTTTTTAACAGTTTATAAAAAATACGACATTAAAGATTATTTTGGTATTTTAGTGGACGAAGAATATGGCCTATCGGTTTTAAAACAAGCTAAGAAAAATAAAGCCATTGTCTGTTTGCCAGTAGAAAAGAGCGGCCAAAAAGAATTGAAATTTGAATATGGCAGTGCTTTTGGCTTGCATATCAAAAAAATTAATCCTGATTATGTTAAGGTATTGGTGCGCTATAATCCACTTAATAAGGAAGTTAATAAAAAGCAATTAGCTCGATTAAAAACTTTAGGAGATTTTTGTGCTAAAAATAATTACAAAATTATTTTAGAATTACTGGTGCCACCTACTGAATATGATTTAAAAAAGTCAAAAACTGAAGATAAATATAATAACACTTTACGATTAAAAAGATCGGTGGGAGCTATTAAAGAAATTAAAAAATTTTTAGCTGTAGATACTTGGAAGTTAGAATATTTTAGTCAAGCTGGCTGGCGCAAGATTATTAGAACGGTTGGTAAGAATTCTAAAATAATACTTTTGGGTCGTGGAGAGAATAAAGCAGTGGTTGATGGTTGGATAGAGGATGCCGCTGGATTTTCTCAAATAGTTGGCTTTGCTATTGGCCGGACAATATTCTTGGAGGAATTGAAGAAATATCATGCTGGAAAAATTACCAAGAAAACAGCCATTTTAAAAATTTCAAATAATTTTGATTATTTTGTGAAATTATGGGCCAAGCACAAGGGTTTTGAACTATAAATTTATAAATTAATATCATCGACCAACTGTTTAGATTGGTCGTTTTATTTTTGACAGATATGGCCTCGTATGGTATTTTTTTATCAGCAATAGCACCTTACAACCCAGGAGATGATCCAATGCTCATTCCTAGAAATATGCCAATGTCCTTAAGACACAGCCACGGCTTGCAAGAGCCAGGCCGCAGGGATTATGTTAATATTGTTTTAGCAGCATTTAATTCATTTCGGTCAATTACTCCAGTTGGTTATTTAAGTACACCCATTACTTCGGGTCAACTTTTGTATCAAGTATTACAGTCATATGGAGTCAAAGATTTAAATGAACTAGTAGCTATTGATGAGGATATCTTGATTAGAGAAATTATTACCCCCAACGCTCTTAGTGGAATTGCTTTGGGAGACAAGTTAGCCAGAGATTGGAAAATACCAATAATTGTGCCACCAGTATTTGAGTCTGAAAGATGGCGCAAGTATAATCGGGATTGGGAAGAAAAAGATTACATGCATATTTGGTATCAAGTTATTAGAGAAATGGTTGGACACATGATAATGCGTAATGGCTGGCATTATTCTAATGGTGGAGTATCAGAGTTTGTGCATGCGGTTCAGCTTCGATTAAGATTATTGCCAGATCTTTCTGGATCTAGTAACAACACCTTTCCTAAATATTTACCATTTGATTTGTATTTAGATAGTTTTGCTGAGTTAGAAATTGAATTTCCAGAACTGCCGATGATAATTACTGATCAGTATGGAGATATTATTACTATTGAAGCTGGAGTAGAATTAATAACTACAGCTATTATTAATCTCTACAATAGAAAATTTAAGCCCCAAAAACTTTTAGTAGCTTTGATGCATCTAATGGGTATGATTTATTCGGTTAATTCTCATTTGGAAGATGGTAAATATGAAGTTGCTGGAATTTCTGCTCCTAATAATTGCTTTAATATGGATAATATTAATAATTATTGGCTAAAGGCTATATCAATATCTGGTGAAAATGACAGAGAAATTTATCAAATCTGTCATAGTTAATACAACGCTATTTAGATAAATAGCGTTTTTTTATTTCCATTGCCAAAAAGTGATTATTATGCTATAGTTTAGCTATATTATTAATATAATAACTATGAAAAAATTGTTAAAAAATAAACTATTTTGGGTAATATCGACAATAGTTATAGTCATTGTGGTGATGATTATTTCCAATATAGTTAATTCAGGTGATAAGACTGAATATACGACCGAAGATGCTAAGCGTGGAAATTTAACTCAAACTGTAACTGCTTCTGGAGCAGTGGCTTCAGCTAATGAAATCGAACTTAATTTTAGAAGTCCTGGAAAATTAGTTAAATTACAAGTTAAAGAGGGTGACAAGGTAAAGTCTGGTCAGTTGTTAGCTAGTATTGATTCACTTAGTTTGTCAGCTCAAGCTGCACAATACAGAGCTAATGTAGATGCGGCTAAAGCTGATTTGGAAAAAATAATTGCTGGTTCTTCTTCGGAGCAAGTAACTGTTTATCAAGAACAGTATAATAAAGCTCGAAATGATTTAAATACACTTGTCAGTAAACAGGATAATGAGTTAAAAACTCTAAGAGAAAAATCTTTAAACGAAATTAATAATACTTCTTTTATTATTTCGGTGGCTTTGGATAAAGTTTATAATCATTTATTGAATAATAATAATACTGCTAATTTACAGGTTTCTAATCTTGGTCTTTTAAATAAAATTGATAGTGATTATTTTGAAATAGTGGCGGGGTTTAATTCTTTAAAAGATAGAATTAACCAAGTTAATTTAGATAAGTCAACAGAAATTATTGTGTCCGCTTCTAATGACGTTACTGCTTTTTTAGATACTGTTAATTCTTTTTTAGATGATTCATTTAAAGTAGCTGATGCTATAATTATCAATACAACTTATACCCAAACTAAAAAGGATACTATTAAATCTGATATTACCACTCAACAATCTAGTATTAATTCTTCACTGACATCTATTCAAGCTGCTAAGTCAAATTTGATTAATTCCATAAATAGTTATAATTCTTTGGTGCTAGCAGCTGAAAACTCGTTGTCTATTGCTCAGGCTCAGTTGGATTTGACTAAAGCGGGACCAAGAAGTTTTGAAATCGATGCGGCTAAGGCCAAAGTGGCTCAAGCTCAGGCTCAACTAAATCAGATTTTAGCTAACTTAAATGATTACAGTATTATTGCGCCAATTGATGGCACAGTTACTGAGGTTAATTTTAGTTTAGGCGAGCAAACCGATGTTTCAAAACCAGCTATTAAGATGTTAAGCGTTGAACAATTCGAAGTAAAAGTAGATATTTCTGAATCTGATATTGCTAAATTGAGCGTTGGTGACGCAGTAGTTATTTCTTTGGATGCCTTTGGTTCTGATCATTTATTCTCTGGTAAGGTGGCTTTTATTGATCCAGCTCAAACTGCTATTTCTGATGTTATTTATTATAAAACTACGGTTAGTTTAGAATCTAATTCTTGGACCGAAAAAATAAAACCTGGTATGAGTGCCGATGTCACTATTACTACAGATATGAAAGAAAATGTAATTTACGTTTCTCAAAGAGGTGTTAAAATCAGAGAAGCTTTACTAGGAGATGTGCCACAAAAATATGTTGAGGTGTTAATAAATGACAATCAAATCCAGGAAAAAAATGTAGAAACTGGTTTGCGCGCTGATAATGGCTTGGTAGAAGTGATTAGCGGAGTTGAAGATGGTGATAAAATTATAACTTTCAAAAAAACTATCAATAAATAATGTCTAAGAATATAATAAAAATTCAGGATTTAAAAAAGGACTATGTTAATGACGAGATGGTGACATCAGTATTACATGGTTTGAATTTTGCAATTGATCAAGGTGAATTTTTGGCTATTATGGGTCCATCTGGATCTGGCAAGTCTACCTTAATGCATATTTTGGGTTTTTTAGACACGCCTACTTCTGGTAAATATATTTTTAAAGATCGTGATGTTTCTAATTTAGAAGAGGATGATTTAGCCAAAATTAGAAACGAAGAAGTAAGTTTTATATTTCAAACATTTAATTTATTACCCAAAACTTCAGTTTATGAAAACGTTAAGTTACCATTGCTTTATAGCGCTTTAGGTGATCATGACAAGCGAGTTAAAGAGGCGATAGAATCAGTAGGTTTGTCGCATCGAATCAACAATCTTTCTAATCAATTATCTGGCGGTGAAAGACAGCGAGTAGCTATTGCCAGAGCTTTGGTTACTAATCCTAGTGTCATATTTGCTGATGAACCAACAGGAAATTTGGATACAAAATCTGGTCAAGCGGTGATGGAAATTTTAGAAGAATTAAATAACAATGGCCATACTATTATTTTGGTAACTCATGAACAGTACACTGCTCAGCATGCCGAGCGAATTATAAAAATTATAGATGGTAAAATTGTAAGTGATGACAAGGTAGTTGAAAGACGCTCATCAATTAATGGCGATAATTTTATAAAATAAAAAAGAGCTATATTTAGCCCTTAAAGTATTTTTTAATTTTATTAAATAATTGAGGTGTTACTAGTAGAATACAGCCAATTATATAACCTAGAGCCAAAAGTTTTAGCGGTGGGGCAAAAAAGGCAGTTAGACTAACACCTATTGTTATGCCAGCTCCGATTCTGGTAATTGGATTTATCATTTATACTCTTCCTCCGATTTTGAAATGAACTGATAAATTATCTTATGATTTATTAGTTAAATTTGTCAAATTAATTATGACTTTAATTGATGGCATAAAATTATCTTTTTCTGTATTACGATCTAATAAGATTCGTAGTTTTTTGACTAGCTTGGGTATTATTATTGGTATTGCAGCGGTTATTATAATTATTTCTGTGGGTGCTGGGGCTCAGAGCTTGATTATTAATCAACTTAATTCGGTCGGCACTAATTTAGTGGGAGTACTACCTGGAGCTTCTGATGAAAATGGTCCACCAGCCTCGGTTTTTGGCATTGTGGTAACTACTTTAAAATATGAGGACGCGGTAGCTATTAAAAAACAAGTGCCCAATGTAGTGGCTGTTAGTTCTTATAATTCCGGGGTATCAACAATTACTTATCAGAGTAATTCAGTAGATGCTAATTTTAATGGGGTAATGAGTGATTATCTGAATGTAGAAGATACCGAGTTGCTACTAGGTAGATTTTTTACTGCCGAAGAAGAGAATAGTAATGTGCGAGAGGTGGTTTTGGGCTATGAAGTTTATCAGGATTTGTTTAGTGGCGATGATCCACTGGGTAAAAGAATAAAAATTAAAAAAGAGACTTTTGAAGTTATTGGAGTGATGAAAGAGCGAGGCACTGCCGGTTTCCAGAGTCAGGATAATATAGTTTTAATTCCGGTGTCTACAGCCCAAAAAATAATGTTGGGTGTAGATTATGTTAATTATATTAGAGTTAAAATAAACGATACTAATAATTTAGATCGAGCAACTGAAGATATTAAATTTTTATTAAGAGATAGACATGATATTAGAATTGATGGCACTGATGATTTTTCGGTTAGAAATACTAAAGATGCCATTGATACATTACTGACAGTAACCGATGCTCTAAAGTTTTTCTTAGCAGCTATTGCTGCTATTTCGTTAGTGGTCGGTGGCGTGGGTGTAATGAATATTATGTTAGCAGCTGTCACAGAACGAGTTAGAGAAATTGGTTTAAGAAAAGCGGTAGGAGCTAGACGATCACATATTATAATTCAATTTGTTTTGGAGACTATGGCTATTACCTTAATTGGCGGTATTATTGGTATTATTTTAGGAGTTATTATATCAGCGGTTATTGCTTTTGTGGCTAACTATCTGGGTTATAGTTGGGATTTTGTAGTTTCTTTTAGTTCAATATTACTGAGTACTGGTGTGTCGGCTGGCATTGGATTGATTTTTGGTATTTATCCAGCTCAGAAAGCGGCTAAATTGGATCCGATTGAGGCTTTGAGGTATGAATAAAATTCAAAATTTAAAATAGATAAAATTAAATGGACAATATATTATTACCAATACAATTAGCTTGGAAATCATTGTTTCTTCATAAGGGTCGAACCTTTTTGACGGTTTTGGGTATTATTATTGGTATTTCAGCGGTAATTATTGTGATGTCAGCCGGCGAGAGTATTAAAGCTTTGGTGTTAGGGGAATTTGAATCATTTGGCTCTGATTATATTCAAATTGAAGTGAAGGTGCCAACGGCCAAAAAGAATTCAGCCGCTAATGCTGGTGGTATTGCTCAGGGTATTCAAATTACTACCTTAAAAAATAAAGACGCCGAAGATATTGGTAAATTGGACAGTATTAAAGAAGCTGGTGGTGGCGTGATGGGCCAAAGTGTTGTTTCATATGGCAACGAAAACAAAGTGGTTAATTATATGGGTAGTTCTAGTTCTATTTTAAATATTATGGGTATTGATGTGGCTATTGGTCAATCGTATACCAATGAAGATGACGATCAATTGGCCAAAGTGGTGGTTTTGGGTTCTAAAGTAGCGGAAGAATTATTCGGTAATATTGATCCAATTGGTAAAAATGTTAAATTAGGTAAGACTTCTTTCAGAGTGGTGGGCATAGCTAAGGAAAAAGGTCAGAGTTTAGGTTTTAATTATGATGAAATGGTTTATGTGCCACTACAAACTTCTCAAAAGTTATTATTGGGTATTGATTATTTAATGTTTATTACTACCAAAGTAACAAATCCGGATAACATGGAAGCGACAGCAGTAGAAATTGAAGATCTACTTAGACAAAATCATGATATTACCAATGCTGATGATGACTTTGCAGTAACCACAGCTACCGAGGCCCTAGATATGATTAATACTATTTTTGGTGGTATGACATTACTGCTAGTAGCTATTGCTGGCATATCACTGTTGGTAGGTGGAGTGGGTATTATGAATATTATGTATGTGTCGGTTACTGAAAGAACATTTGAAATTGGTCTTCGCAAATCCTTGGGAGCCAAAAAGAAACAAATTTTGTGGCAGTTTTTGTGGGAGGCAATAGTGGTGACTTTATTTGGTGGTATGATTGGAATTGTGGTGGGAGTGATTATGACTTTTTTGATTAGTTTAATAGCTTCACAAATTGGCTTTGCCTGGGAATTTATTCTGCCACCGCAAGCTATTATTATCGCTTTTGTATTTTCGACTGTGGTTGGTTTGATATTTGGTTATTATCCGGCTAGTCGGGCGGCGGTTATGGATCCTATAGTGGCTATTAGATATGAAAAATAAAGCGCACAGTACAAGTTGAAAGTCTATTAGGGATTGATTTTTCTATTAACTTTCAACTTTTAACTCGTTATTATGTTACTTATACGGAATTTGTCAATTTTTAAGCGAATGGATTGGTCATTGCTGGTGACTGTTTTTTTACTGTCCTTATTTGGACTAGCAGCTATTTATAGTGTGGCTTTAGGACAAGGCTTGGGTGAATTTTTAAATTTTAAAAAACAGCTACTGTGGTTAACTGTTGGTTTAATTTCGATGTTGTTTTTTTCTAATATTGATTATCATTATTTACAAAAAATAGGTTGGTTTGGTTATTTTATTAGCTTGGTGCTTTTAATTTTAGTTTTAACGCCACTAGGATCAACAATTCGGGGAACTAGAGGTTGGTTTTCTTTGGGATTTTTTAGTTTTCAGCCAGTGGAATTGGCCAAGATTTTTTTAATCGTGATATTGGCGAATATTTACTGTCATTGTTCTAGAACAATCAATCAGTTTCGTCATTTATTTTTAATTGGTTTTGTAGCGTTGGTACCATTTATTTTGGCAGTAGTTCAACCTGATTTTGGCTCAGCTATGGTTTTATTTTTTACTTGGTTTATCTCATTTTTTTTAATAACTAAAAATAAATGGCATATAATTTTTGTCATGGTTTCTTTGGTAGCAATGTTTATTATTGCTTGGTTTTTTGTTTTTCAAACTTACCAGAAAGATCGAATTAATACTTTTCTTAATCCATCACTAGATCCACTAGGCAGTGGTTATAATGTTAGACAGTCAATTATTGCTGTTGGAGCTGGTCGTTTACTGGGCCGAGGTCTAGGCTTTGGATCGCAGAGTCAATTAAAATTTATACCAGAAAGTCAGACTGATTTTATTTTTTCGGTGATTGCTGAAGAATTAGGCTTTATTGGCGTAGCCATGCTTTTAGGTTTCTTTTTGATGTTATTTTATCGGTTTTATAAAATTGCCTTACTAGCTCCTGATGATTTTGGGATGTTTTTGTCGATACTAGTGGCAATACTAATATTTATTCATGTCTTTATTAATATTGGTATGGGTATTGGACTTTTGCCGGTGACTGGAATTTCCTTGCCATTTGTTTCTTATGGTGGAAGTTTTATTGTGGTGATGTTAACCTTGATTGGGATTGTGATGAATGTTTATAAATCAGGTTTAATATCTCGTAAGGGTCAAATTGAGATTTGATTTTTAAACTGTTATAGCTTACTATAAAAATATGAAAGATATATTACCACCCAACAATAGACCATCTGAGGATGGCCTAAAAATGATTAGTCATTGTCCGGTTTGTCATTATAATAACACGGCTATTGAAGCCAAAGTTTTAGAAGAGAACGACAATTCTCATTTGGTTTATATAAAGTGCAAGAGATGTCAGTCAGCGGTTTTAGCTTTATTTTCGGCTAATAGCATGGGGGTTAGTTCTGTGGGAGTGATAACTGATTTTGATAGTTATGAGGTGGCTAAGTTTAGGGACCTGTCTAGAGTTAATAGTGATGATGTTTTAAACATTAAACAGGCTTTGACAGACAATGATAATTTTGTTAAATTATTGTCTAGTCTTTAGTTCTTTTAAACTTATAACACAACTAGGGAGAATAGCTATGTCAGACAAAGTTGAAGATTTAGATGTAGAATTGATAGAATCTGATCGTGCAGTTTTTGATGTTATGGGTCATTTTACAGAGCAAGTTTTTGGTTTGATTAACGACTGTGATCAGGCAGAAAATTTGTCTGATGATCAAAAAAAACAAATTGCGGCACGAATACCAGAAATATTAGCCTATAAAAATAAACATCAGTTAGATGCCATTAATGCCACTATTAATATTGAGGCCTTGAAAAAATCTTGCCTTAAATTGATTGCTTCTGTACCAGATGATAATAAAGTAGAGGCTCTGGAATTTTGCAAAGAAATATTTGATTATGATCCACTTGAGGATAAGCTTAGATTGTGGTTGTAATAAACATGGTATTTAACAGCTCAATGAGCTGTTTTTATTTTACTTGACAATTTGCATTTATTTTGTTAAATTGAAGAGGTATTAAAAATAAGTAAATATTGAATTATGACTCTTAAATTGAAGGCTAATCTTAGAACATTGGTTGGCAAAAAAGCACAAATAACTAGAACAGAAGGTAAAATTCCAGCTGTGGTTTATGGTAGTGGTGTAGAAAACAAAAATCTAGAATTAGATTATAATGCTTTTGATAAGGTATTTAAAGAAGGTGGTGAAAGTACTATTGTTGATTTAAATATTGGTGATGAAGCGGTAAAAGTGGTTATTTCTGATGTTCAGTATGACCCGGTTAAAGGTGTATACCGACATGTAGATTTTCATCAAATTAAAATGGACGAAGCAATTACGGCTAATGTGGAATTAACTTTTATTGGTGAACCAAGAACTGTTAAAGAATCTGGCGGTGTATTAGTTCATAATATTAGTGAAATTGAAATTAAATGTTTACCTAGTGATTTAGTTGGTGGTATTGAAGTGGATGTTTCTAAATTAGATACTTTTGAAGATGTTATTACTGTAGCTGATTTGATACTTTCTGATAAGATAGAAATTATTGGTCATGAGCCAACTGACGTAGTAGCTATGGTGTCAAAACCAAGAGCAGAAGAACTTGAGGCGGTAATAGAACCAGAAACTCCAGTTGTCGAAGATTCTAAAGCTGAAAATAAAGAATCAGCAACAAAATAAAAGATGACAAAATTGGTTAAGATCCAATTAGCAATAGCCGTACCACTTGTTTTAGTGGGCGGCTTTTTTGCTTTTTTTACTTATCGTCAATTAACACAAAACATTGGCGGTGATGTGGCGACAGTAAATGAAGATGGTAAAGAAGTATTTTACAGTAGATTAGATGGCACCATTATAGATCAAAATGAAGAATCTATCTCAGCAGTGGGAGTGATGATTGAAAATCATGTTGAAGCTAGACCTCAATCGGGTTTGTCTCAAGCTAAAATCGTTTATGAGGTATTAGTTGAATCTGATATTACTAGATTTTTAGCTATCTATGATTTATCAGAAAATTTAGAAAAAATTGGGCCAATTAGATCGGCCAGGCCATATTTTATTGATATTGCTAGTGAATATCAAGCTACTTATGTTCATTCTGGTGGTAGTCCAGAAGCCTTAAAGCGTTTGAAAACTGACAATTTGGTAATTAATTTAGATGAATTCTTTGGTTACAATACTGGATATTTTTGGCGTGATAATAAAAGATATGCTCCGCATAATCTCTATACTTCATCAGACTTATTGTTTCAGGCTATGGAGCATTATAATGTTTTTGATTATTCAGATTTTAGGCCTTGGCAGTTTAAGGATGGGACTGGTGCTTCTGATAATAATTCAGAGATAAAAATAAATTATTCAGAGGCTAGTTCATATCAAGTCATTTGGAAATATTCTGTGGAGTCTAATCAGTATGAACGTTGGCAGAATAATGTTAGACACATTGATGCTGATGGTAGTATTATTGAGACTGATAATGTGATTGTGCAGTTTGCTAACATTAAAATATTAGATGAAGTAGGCAGAAAAGATATTAGATTAACTGGCACTAATAAGGCGATTATCTTTCATGATGGGCAATCTATTATCGGATATTATAAAAAGATAAATGCCGGATCTCGAACAATATTCTATGATGATAATGACAATGAAATTGAATTAAATCGAGGTAAGATTTGGATTGAAGTAGTGCCGAGCGATTTAGAGATAGAGTATTAATTTAATGACATTTATAAAATGAACATAACATGGTATGTTCATTTTTTTTCTTATTACTTTTTGATAATAAAGTCTTTTTGTCCAACTTCTTTGGTTTATTGTTATGGTACTTTGGACCGCCAAAGTACCGCAAAGGTCGCAGGTTTATGAAGATATTATTTATTAAAAAATGCAAACATTAAAAAATATTGTGCCAATTTTATATCAAAGAAAATGTCTAGAGATATCTCTAGACATTTTTTATTACCAGTAATCTATCTTTCCCACATAAATCTTTTTTGATAGTTATTTTAGCTTGAGGAAAGTATGATTTAGTTAAGGCTAAGGTTTTTTTGACATAGGTCGAGCCAATCTCACAAAACAGCCATTGAGGTTTATAATTTAAATTGTTTATTTGAATAAATAATTTTTCATAAACGTCTAAGCCGTATTTACCACCGTATAAGGCTTGAGCCGGTTCATATTTAAGTGGGGCGGTGTAAATATTTTTTAATTTTTTTTCACCAGTTGGCACGTAAGGTAGGTTGGTTATGATAATGTCTATTTTATCTGTTATGTTTTTAATTAAATCATTTTTAATAAATTTAATATTTACCTTATTAAGTCTGGCGTTTGTCTGAGACAGTTTAATAGCTGATAGGGAAATATCAGTAGCCATGACATTAAGTTGAGGTAGGTTTTTTTTGAGAGTAATAGCAATGGCGCCAGAACCAGTACCAATATCAGCAACAGTAATATTTTTATTACCAATTGTTTTGATAAATTCATCAATTAATAATTCAGTTTCTGGGCGGGGGATTAAGACATTTTTGTTGACTATAAAATCCAAACCGTAAAATTCTTTTTGGCCAACTAGATAGGCTAGGGGCTCGAATTTTTGTCTCCTAGTGATTGATGATTGGTATTTTTTTGCTTGGCCTTTGGTTATTTTTTTGTCGGGATTGGTAATAATGTATTCTTTGGATTTATTTAAAACATACATCATTAAAACTTCAGCATCTAGTACGGCTGAAGGTATTTTAGCTTGCTTTAATTTATTAGCACCCTTTCTGGTGATTTCAATAAGTGTCATGTCTAAGTTTAAGGTATAAATAGTCTATTTGTTAAATTTTTATTTTAAGGCTGGGGCTATTATCTTATAAATAAGTTTTATTTTTCATGTTTTTTCTAGCTCTTTTTACTTGTCTCATTAGTTTTAATCGATCAGAAAAACCTTGAGTAAAACCATATTTTTTCTCTTTGATTACTTGGTGGAGATTTTTTAAGATTGGATAGCTAACTTTTAAATTATGTTTTTTGGCATAATAGTTCATGACAGTTTCAATACCAAAATCTAAGCTGTTTTTGTCTTTCGGTAAACTGTTGAAAAAATCTTTGGTCATAGCTCTTTCACCGCCGATAGCGTACATGGGATATATTTTTGGTATCAAAGCTCCCAGGCCAAAAACACGATCTCTTAAGCCTACTGACATAGTGTATTTACCACTGATGATTGGCTTTAAGACTTGGGTTATGTGTTTGGTTGTAAGATTCTCTAGATCAGCATCAGCAAACATGATTATGTCTCCACTAGCAGCACTGACACCAGCAATCATAGCGCTGCCTTTACCTTGGGTTTTAGGTCGTTCGATAACTCTTACTTTAAAAGTTTTAGCGATACTAGCGGTATGGTCAATACAGGCATCAGCAATAACAATTATTTCGTTTACATCTTTGGCTTTTTTTGCTACTGATAAAACAGCTGAAATATTCTCAGCTTCGTTGTGGGCTGGTATTATGAGACTAACTTTTTGGATTTTTGGGTGATTAGTCATAATAAATAAATTATAACAATTTTAGGTTAACAAAAAAAGAAGTCTCACGACTTCTTTTATGATTTTAAAGCTTCGATATTAGACCTTTCTTTTAAGGCATTAATAATCAAGTTTAAATTGCCATCTAAGACATTGGGAATATTACCAAAATTTTCACCAATTCGGTGGTCGGTTATTCGATCTTGGGGAAAGTTATAGGTTCTAATTTTTTCACTTCTGTCACCAGTGCCAATTTGAGTTTTTCTAGTATCAGATGAAGTTTTTCTTTTTTCTTCTTCGATGTTGGCTAAAATTCTGGATCGTAAAACGGTCATAGCCTTCTTTTTATTTTGCAATTGAGATTTTTCATCTTGGCAGGAGACAACAGTATTGGTTGGAATATGGGTTATTCTAACTGCTGATTTAGTAGTGTTAACTGATTGTCCACCATTACCACCAGCACAAAAAGTATCAATGCGTAAATCATTGGGGTCAATTTTTAGGTCGACTTCTTCAGCCTCAGGTAGAACCACTACAGTTGTAGTGGAGGTATGGACTCGACCTTTCTTTTCAGTTTCTGGCACTCGTTGAACTCGATGAACACCACTTTCATATTTCATGTCACCATACACATCTTTGCCAATTATTTCAAAAATTATTTCTTTAAAACCACCAATACCAATTTGATTGGACGATAACAGACTGGTTTTCCAGTTTTGATGTTCAGCAAAACGACTATACATTCTAAATAATTCAGCTGCAAATAAGGCTGATTCATCGCCACCAGCTCCAGCTCTAATTTCGACAATGACATTTTTTTTGTCATTAGGATCACGCGGAGTTAAGAGGAATTTTATTTCTTTTTCTAAATTAGCTTTTTGATTTTCTAAATCTATGTTCTCTTCTTCGGATATAGCTTTCATTTCGGCGTCATCTGAATTTTCATCGATCATTTTTTGAGTTTCTAAGATATCAGATATCACTTTGTCTAATTTTTTCTTGGCTTGCATTACTTCTTTTAAGTCTTCATACTCTTGAGATATTTCTTTTAATTTTTGAGTATCAGAAACAACAGAACTATCTTGCAATAGTCTTTCTAGTTCATCAAATCTGGATTGTATTTTAAATAATTTGTCTTGCATTGTATTAACTTGTGATATTTGATTATACCAAAATAGACTGTTTAAATCAAAGTTTTTATAGTAAAAAAGTCGGGACCAGAGGCCACGACTTGATTGTAAAAGTTATTTTTAATGTTCTTAATTAACAGTCTTTGTAAATTGCTTCGGCCACTTCTTGTTTGTCGACAATTGCGGCTGGAAAGACTGGTATGTTATTGATGTTGTTAGTAATGACTTCAGTCTTAGAAGTGCCTTTTGGTTTTTTGAGATCAGTGGGTATTATAAAGGCAATAATAGTATTATCAGGCAATTTGTAGGCTATTTTGTCTTTTTTTTGGTCAATCAATTTCATGATTTCTAACATCTCAATCTGTCCATAGTACCAAACTCCGTTGTATTTGGCGCAAATCATCATAACCACTGTTATTTTTTTCCTTTCTAAGGAGCTACGATTTAGACACCTAATTGGTATCACTGTCTGATTTTAATATAAAAAAAGAAGATTGTCAAGTGTTGGTTAATTGGCTGCATTGTTTTTATTAGTTATTTAATTTTTAATATTCACAAAAAAACTTAGACAGCTGTCTAAGTTTTTATGAGATTTATTATTTTGATTGGTCTATATATCTATTTTAGTTTTTTTAGTAGCTTGTTTAGCTTTTTGTTTGGCTTTCTTTTCGGTCTTTTTGATAGTTATTCCGATTTCTTTGGCTACTTCAACTTTCTTTTTGAATTTGTCTACTCTTCTGGCTGAATCTAATAGCTTTTGTTTGCCAGTATAAAATGGATGACAAGTAGAACAAATTTCCACAGAAATGTTTTCGCTAGTTGAGCCAACAGTAAAAGTATTGCCACAAGCACAAGTGACTTTAGCTTCTTTAAAATATTTTGGATGAATGTTTATTTTCATATTTTCACTAATTCTTTATATAGTTGTTTATTTACAATAACGCTTTGTACTTTAGCATATTATTTAATTTTTGACAAGAGGGTAAATGTCCGTGGCTGTGTACATTTTATAAATCAATGATAAATCGTTAAAAATCACTAATTTTAGTTATTTTAAGATATTTATCGAAATATTTGACATTTTTCCTATATTTTGTTAAATTATTAAGCGTTATAACTGAGATCGTTACAGAACTATATTTTCTCTAAATTTATCTTTATTTGGCTGCAACTGTGTCAGACTGGCGTCCAAAGATTTTCGCCGTAGTATTAACTACGGCTCAAACCTTTTGACTGGTCTTCCTGGTTTCGCTCGAAAAATTTTAAATTTATAATTAAAATATTTTTGTAACCGTCTCTGCTAATTAATTTCTCATACTTTCCGGGGGACAGTTATAACAGCCCCATTAAAATTTCCTTGTTTTTAGAGCTCTCTAAAAATAAATTGGAAAGTAGAGGCAGAAAGGAAACAAAATTATGAAAATGCCAACGATTTTAGAATTGTTGCAAGCCGGAGTTCATTTTGGTCACCAAAAAGGACGCTGGCATCCAAAGATGAAAGAGTACATTTTTACCGAACGAGGTGGTGTGCACATCATTGATTTGGAAAAAACTCTAGTGGAACTAGAAAAAGCTACTAAATTTGTGAGTAATGTAGCACAAAATGGTGGCGTGGTTTTATTTGTCGGAACTAAAAAACAAGGTCAGCAATTAATTAAAAAATATGCTGATGAAGCTGGTATGCCATATATTATCGAAAGATGGATTGGTGGTTTATTTACCAATTTTAGTAATGTTGGTAAATTGATTAAAAAATATTTAAAATTAAAAGAAGAAGTAAAAACTGGTGCCTTAAATAAATACACCAAAAAAGAACAAGTTGATTTCAACAAAGAAATTGAAAGATTACACAAGTTTGTTGGTGGTTTAGGTGATATGCGAAAAATTCCTGAAGCCGTATTTATTTTAGATGCTAAAAAAGAAAAAACAGCTATTGTGGAAGCCAGAAAAAAAGGTGTACCAGTAATTGGTTTTTGTGATTCAAATATTAATCCAGAATTGTTTGACTATCCAATTCCTGCCAATGATGATGCTGTTAAATCAATTGATTTAATTCTTGGCTTGATGTCTAAGGCTATTTTAGAAGGTAAGGCTAAGCAGACCGCTATTTAAATTGTATTTTAAAATAAATAACTTTAAAACTATGGGAATTGATCTTCAAACAATTACCCAGCTTAGGAACCAAACTGGGGCTGGTATATCTGATTGTAAAAAAGCTTTAGATGAGTCAAATGGTGACATTGATAAGGCGATAGAGATTCTTAGAAAAAAAGGTGAAATCAAGGCGGCTAAAAAATCTGACCGAGAAACCAATGAAGGTTTGGTGGCTGTAGCCAGAGATGGTCAAAAAGCAGCAGTTGTGGTTTTGGCTTGTGAAACTGATTTTGTGTCTAGAAATGAAGATTTTATTGCTACTGCTAGTGATTATGCTAAAAAATTATTAATCACACCAGAGTTTGATTTTAAAGCTTGGGTGGAAGATAGTATTAAAGCCGAATTAGTGATCAAAATTGGTGAAAATATAAAATTAGCTGACTTCGGTGTAATTGAAGGTGCTGTTCTAGGGGTTTATATTCACTCTAATAAAAAGACCGGAGCCATTGTCGCTTTGACTGGTGGTAGTGAAGAATTGGCCAATGACATTGCTATGCATATTGTGGCTATGTCACCTAAGCATTTAGCTCCAGAGAATGTACCAGCTGAAGAATTAGAAAAAGAAAAGGAAATTTATCGTGAACAAATGAAGAATGAGAATAAGCCTGAAGAAATTATCGAAAAGATAATTATGGGCAAGGTTAATAAATATTATGAAGACGTTTGTTTATTAAACCAATCATTTATTAAAGATGATTCTAAGAAAATTTCTGATTTATTAAAAGAAGCTGGTGAAGGAGTAACAATTGGCGCTTTCAAAAAATTCTCAGTTTAATCTAGTCGCCCCTGTGTAAAAATAAGTCGAATAAAATTCGACTTATTTTTATTGATACTTTATTTAGAAGATATGTTTAAAAAATAAATAAAACCGTTATACACTCAACGGTTTTTTTAATTGATTATTTTTGTTATAATTTATTTATAAACATTAACTCCATGCAAAATTATGAAAAGAATAGTTATTAACGGTTTTGGTCGTATTGGTCGAGCGGCTTTTAAGGTGGCTCTAACTAAAAAAAATATTAAAGTGGTAGCTATTAATGATCTAACGCCACCAGATATTTTGGCTTATTTATTACAGTATGACACTGCTTATGGCGTTTATAATAAAAAAGTTCAAGCTACTAGTAGTGGTATAAAAATAGATGGTGTTATTTATCCGGTATTTTCTGACAAAGATCCTAATAATTTACCATGGAAAAAATTAAAAGTAGATGTAGTTTTAGAGTGTACTGGTTATTTTACTACTTCCGAGGCTGCCAAAGCTCATATCAATGCTGGTGCTAAGCGGGTGATAATTTCTGCCCCAGCTAAAGATGATACTACTCAAACGCTAGTTTATGGTACAGATTATTCTGAGCAGTGTATTAAGAAGGGTAAATGTGAACCAGTTGTGTCTATGGCTTCTTGCACTACCAATTGTATTGCTCCAGCGATTCAAGTATTGCAATCGGCTTTTGGTGTTGATAAGGCAATTATGACCACTATTCATGCTTATACCTCAACTCAAAATTTGGTAGACAGTCCTAGTCAAAAAATAAACCGTACTCGAGCGGCTGCTCAAAATATGATTCCGACTACTACTGGTGCGGCTATCGCTACTACTAAAGTTGTACCTAGTTTGCAAAATAAGTTTGATGGCATTTCAGTGAGAGTACCAGTGATTTGTGGTTCGTTATCTGATATTACAGTTGTTTTAAAAAAAACTGTCACCGTTGAAGAAGTTAATAACGCTTTTAAAAAAGCCGCTAAGAGCCCGATGTTTAAGGGGGTGTTGGATGTGAGCGATGATCATCGGGTTTCATCTGATTATATTGGTAATCCACATTCTTCGATTATTGATTTGGACTTTACCAAGGTGGTTGGTGGAAATTTGGTCAAAGTTTTGTCGTGGTATGATAATGAATTTGGTTATTCTAATCGGCTAGTTGAAATGGCTATAAATTTAAAATAAATTGATAAAAAAATAACCCACTAGTAATAGTGGGTTTTTTGGTTAATTGATAGTTGGTTTTTCAATATATTCCATAGCTTCATAGTTTAATTCTTGCTCAAAGAAATCCGTTGGTAATTGGTTTAAAAGGCCATCATATAATTGGGACATAGTGGTAACTATAGTAGATAGCCCCCAGTGGATAGCCGAAAATGGATTATTAAAAATATTTTGGTCGTTAATCACAATACCGTCTAAAAAGGCAAAGAGATCTACAGCAAAGTTGGATTCTTTAGGATCGCCACTAATCACAATATTAAAATTTAAATTTATACCAGTAACTTCATTAGCTTGGGCTATGATTTGGTCAATAAATTCATTGAGGATTATTAGTTGAAATGGAAAAATTGTGGCTCGATTGTCAATGTGAATTTCGCCTTGAAACCATTTGTTGTTGATTAGTATTGATTGGCAGTCGGCTTCTTGAGCAATTTTTAACATTTAAAGTCTCCCGAGAGTTGCAATGTACTATGTTTGGTATAAATGATTTTTAGCTACTTGTCAATTAAAAAAACCGCTTAACAATTAAGTTAGCGGTTATTAATCTTCTGGGTCTAATTCGGAATCTTTGAGCATTTCGTTAACGACTTTGCCAATTTCGCTTATGTCTTCATTATCGTCTTTATGATAATCTTCATCGTTGTCATTTGGCCGATTATTGATTGATGCTAGTAGATAATTATTACCAATACTAAGATTAAAAAAATCACTTAAAACATGGTGAATGGCTATGTAGGCGTTTTCAAAGGTACCACAATAATCATAGTTTTGATTTTTGTTATAAAAATAACCAACTGCATAAAAATCACCATTGGTTAAGTGTTGGATGTTAATATCGATATGGGTTTCATCTTCGCAATAAAACATCATTCTTTGGAAAAAACTTTCTAACATGTCAATTTGAAAAAAAGTTAGTTCCATTGGTGATTCAATATAAATCATAGCTGAGCTAGATTTATGGCGAATAATTATCATTATATAATTATCGACATAGTCTATTGTAGCCATGTCCGGTCTCCTTCTTGGTTTATAAGGAACAATTTATAGTAATGATATTATTACAAAATAATGATTTTAAATCAAATATTTGACCAGTTGACAAAGGTGATAATAGCGGTTAAACTTAACTTTGATTGTCTAAAACAATGGAGGATTAAATAATATGTCTATTGATGAATTAGATTTTGCTCAAGAATTGACATTAAGAATAGCGCCTAGACAAATATTGTTCTTTTTAAGGGTAGAGAAGCGGGGATTGGAATTTCCTTTACACAATACCTCACTTAAATATCGTCGAGTTTTTTTGGTACCAAATATGGTCTTGGCTGTGATTGATGAAACTGATGAACATTTAGTTGTAGAGTGGCATGGGCCAACACTACAGACTGAATATAAAGATCATCAATCTATATCACCATATTCTGAAAGTATTTCTTTTGTTATGGATGTGCCAAAAGCTTGTTTGGCGGATAACTCAGTTGTGAGAATTGAGGCGAGTGGAGTGACTAAAATGAAAAACCATGTTCCAGCTATCTTATATTAGACATTGTGGGAAGATTATTCTTCCCCCTTTTAATTCTTGCAAAATTATTATTTTTTTGATAGATTATAATAGATTCTAAGATTTATTCACAAATGAAAGAAAACAAATTTAAAAATTTTTTTACACCCGGTCCACGAGGCAAGCTTCGTTGGTCGGTTTTTGCTATTGCTGTTTTATTCGTAGCGATGTTATTTGTTAATTTAATCGGTTCAAATAATATAGTGACAAAAGTTTTAGACAATATTTTATCTAAAACTCCAGTAGTTGATAATCTAAAAATTTGGCCACAAATAGAAGTTAATCAATCAGATGGTACCAAAAACCTTAAGTTTAAAAACATTAGAGACATTGATTTGGTAACTTACGGTTTTCCTTTCAAATTAGGTTTAGATCTTCGGGGTGGTGCTCATCTAGTGTATGAGGCTGACGTCTCTCAAATTAGTTCCACAGAGCGTTCAAATGCCTTGTCAGGAGTGCGTGATGTCATTGAGAGAAGAGTTAATGCTTTTGGTGTTTCTGAGCCAATTATCCAAACTAATCAAGTTGGTGATAAATGGCGAGTAATTGTCGAACTAGCTGGTGTGACTGATATTAATGAAGCCATTAGATTAATTGGCGAAACTCCACTTTTAGAATTTAAAGAAGAAAATCCTACCGCTAGTCAATTAACTGTTGATCAACAAGCCGAATTAGATAAATTAAATATTGAAGTTCGTGATAAGGCTCAATCTGTTTTGGATCAAATTTTAGCTGGTGGCGATTTCGCAAAATTGGCTCAAGAGAATTCTGAAGATGAAGGCAGTAAGGATAATGGTGGTTTTTATACTGGTGTTAAAAAAGGTACTTTTGTTCCAGAATATGAAGAAGTATTGTTTAACAAGTTAAAATCCGGTGAAGTTTATTCACAATTAGTACAATCTCAATTTGGTTATCATATTATCAAAAAAGAAACAGTTAGCGGTGAAGGTGAAGACTTGGCTATTGATACTAGACATATTTTGTTTAAAACAAAAACTGCCACGGATATTGGCGTAGTTCTAGAGCCAGACTGGAAAACCACTACATTGACTGGTAAACAATTAAAGAGAGCTAGTGTAGAATTAGCTCCAAATTCTGGTGTACCACAGGTGTCTTTAGAGTTTGACAGTGAGGGTGCTGATTTATTTGCAGAATTAACCAAGAAGAACGCTGGTAAATTGTTGGCTATATTTTTAGATGGTCAGCCAATTAGCATACCTCGAGTTAATGAACCAATTTTATCTGGTCAAGCAGTAATCTCTGGAAGTTTTACTCTACAAGATGCTAAATTATTAGCTCAAAGATTAAATGCTGGTGCTCTACCTGTGCCGATTGAATTAATTTCTCAGACTACTGTGGGTGCGACACTAGGCAATGATTCTGTTCAAAAAAGTTTAGTAGCTGGTTTTTGGGGTTTGATTTTAGTAGCTATCTTTATGATTTTGTATTATAGGTTGCCGGGTTTGTTAGCAGTAAAGGCTTTGCTCATTTATACAGTAATAATTTTGGCTTTATTTAAATTAATTCCAGTTACTTTAACCTTGGCTGGTATTGCCGGTTTTATTCTGTCTATTGGTATGGCAGTTGACGCTAATGTTTTGATTTTTGAAAGATTAAAAGAAGAATTGCGAGCTGGTCGTGATTTGACTACGGCTGTTGAGCAAGGTTTTAGACGAGCTTGGAGCTCTATTCGAGATTCTAATATTTCATCACTGATTACTTGTGCAATTTTGTTTTGGTTTGGCAGTAGCATTATTAAGGGTTTTGCTTTGACTCTAGCTATTGGAACTCTTGTTTCGATGTTTTCAGCCATTACCATTACTAGACAGGTCTTAAGATTGATTGCCAAATGGAAAATAAGCCATGGTGATTGGCTTTATGGAGTCAAAATTAAATAAATTTATGAAATTAAACATAATTCAAAATAGAAAATACTCTTATATCGTGTCTGGCACTTTGATCCTGATTAGTATTTTAAGTTTGATCGCCTGGGGTTTGAAACCGGGGATTGATTTTACTGGCGGTAGTCTTATGGAATTAAGTTTTGATGGGACTAGACCGGATGTTGCAGTTATTGAAGAATCTTTGACTAGTTTGGAATTGGGAGAAATTAAAATTCAACCGTTTGGTGATAATAATAATATTTTAAGATTTAAAAATGTTGATGAAGATACTCATCAGGTTATACTGGGTAAGCTAAAAGAAACTTTCAATGGCCAAAACGATTCTAGTTTGGCTATTGAAGAGCGTTTTGAATCAATTGGTCCAGTTTTAGGTAAGGAATTGCAGGATAAGGCTTGGGTGGCTATTTTTTTAGCTTCAATGATGATAGTGCTTTATATTGCTTATGCTTTTAGAAAGGTTTCTAAGCCAGTAGAATCTTGGAAGTTTGGTTTGGCAGCGATTGTAGCTTTGATCCATGATATTTTAATTGTAACTGGTTTATTTTCAATTCTAGGTCATTTTGCTGGCATTGAAGTTGATAGTTTGTTTGTTACTGCTCTATTGACTATTTTAGGTTTCTCGGTTCATGATACAATTGTGGTTTTTGATCGAACTAGAGAAAATTTATCTAAACATTATAGTTCTAATTTTGAAGAGGTAGTCAACGATAGTATTAATCAAACTATTAGTCGTTCTATTAATACTTCATTAACCACTTTGTTAGTTTTGATTACTTTATATTTATTTGGTGGAGCCACTATCTCTAGCTTTATTTTAGCTTTGATTGCCGGTATTACTGTTGGAACATATTCTTCTATTTTTGTAGCTAGCCCTGTTTTGGTCACTTGGTATTTTTGGGCCAAGAGATTAAAGAGTTAAAATTATTTTTTATAGTAAATAAAAAAACCGTCTTTCTACGTGGAGGGCGGTTTTGTGTTTGATTATTGCCAATTAATAAACATTTGACATACCTCTATTAAATTAATAGATATCAGTTTATTTGCCAATATAACTATATTATGTGCTATTATAACATATATTATACACTGTTGTTGACAAATAGAACTATTTTTGATATAATTAAGGGGAAAAGTTAAATAAATCACTTTTTGGCTCTGTTTAGCCAAAATATATCTTTATCACCATGCAGATGTGAGATTTTAATATTTTTATTTATGTCTATATTAGATCAAGTTAGAAAAACTCAATTTCAAGATAATATGGCTGGTTTCAATCCTATGGAAACTATCAATATTTTACTTTCACGTTTGACCGACAAGGAAAAAGATGTTGTTAAACGTAGATTCGGTTTAGAGGCTGATTCTAAACAAACCCTAGAGGAAATTGGTAAACACTATGGTATTACTAGGGAAAGGGTTAGACAAATAGAAAATTTGAGTATCAAAAAATTAAAAGAACTTCAAGAATTAAAAGATGAAATACTAACTGCCGAAAGAGTAACTGCTCAGTTATTAGAACAATACGGTGGGGTGATGGAAGAAGAGTTTTTCTTGGAAAATATTTTAAACTATTTAGATACTAGAGATGGCAGTGAAAATGCCTTGTTATTTTTGGCTGATCACATTTTTTCTGATAATATTAATAAGGTTAAACAAGATAAAGAGTTTAATCATTTATGGCGAATGGATTCTGTGGATACAAATACTTTGAAAGAAGTAATTGGTGAAATGGTGGCATTAATTGAAAATCATAATAAACCAATTAAGTTAAAGGATTTATTGGATAATTTTAAAAATTCAGAATACTACTCTAAAAATCGTGAAAAATTCTTGTCAGCTACTACTTTTTTAGAAGCTACAGAAGAAGATATTGATAAGGTTTTAGAGAGTTATTTAAGAGTTAGTCGTCGTGTAAAATCCAATTTATTTGATGAATGGGGTTTAATTTCTTGGGGTACAGTACAACCAAAGAAAATAAATGATAAAATCTATATAGTTTTAAAGAAATCTGGTCAACCGTTACATTTTGTGGATATTGCCAAAGCTATTAATGAAACTAGATTTGATGAAAAGATTGCCTATCCACCAACAGTTCATAATGAATTAATTTTGGACAATAAATATGTGTTAGTTGGCCGTGGTATTTATGCCTTAAAAGAGTGGGGCTATGAGCCTGGTAACGTAGCTAATGTGGTAGAACAGTACTTAAAAGACAATGGTCCAAAAACTAAGGATGAAATTATTAACTATGTTTTGAGTAAGAGAAATGTTAAAAAGTCCACTGTATATTTGTCTTTAATGAATAATGATAATATTCAAAAAAACGATAGCGGTAAATATGTATATATTGAAAATTCAAATTCTGACGATAGTTCAGCAGTTTTAAACTCAGATAATCAATAATTTGGTTTCTAATTATCTGTTAATTATATGTAAAAACATAATTAACAGAAACTAGTAACTAAGTTTCTTCAATTTTAGAAGTAGACTAGTAAGCTCAAAAGGTGACAACTTTATGGGTAAAAATGGTATTAACATAGAAATTGATTTTTTATCAATTTGGAATACAATCATAGACTTTGGTTCTCAAAATCCAGTTATCATAGCAACTCAGATTTTTCTAGGCGGTGGCTGGGTAGTTTTTTTGTTACTTTTTATTTATGGTCTTTATACTGTTTGGTTGGATGGCCGGCAAGCTAGGTTTGCTTCTAAGTGGAAGCATATATTATTGGCTATAGATATACCTAAAAATAATATTCAAACTCCTAAGGCAGTAGAGAGTATTTTTATCGCTTTAGCCGGCGCTCAGTCTGGCGGTAATTTGGTTGATTTATATTGGAGTGGAAAAGTACAAGAAAGTTTTTCATTTGAAATTGTTAGCTTGGAAGGGTATGTGCAATTTTTGGTTAGAACTCCTGTTCATTTTAGGGATTTGATTGAGGCAGCAGTTTATGCCCAGTATCCTGAAGCCGAAATTACGGAAGTTGATGATTATGCTAGTCAATATAGTGATGTTAAATTTCCTAATGATAAGTATAATCTTTGGGGTACAGAACTAGTTTTAGCTCGCGATTATCCTTATCCAATCAGGACTTATTCTGATTTTGAACATAAGTTAACTGGTGAATTAATCGATCCAATGGCTGGAGTTTTGGAAACTCTAACTAGACTTGGTCCAGGAGAGCAAGTTTGGTTGCAATTTGTAATCACACCACAAAAACCGGGTTGGGGCGAGAAAGGTAAAAAGATTTTAAAAGAAATGAAGGGTGAACCATACACACCACCAGAAACTTTTTCTGATAAAATTATTAAACCAATTAGTTTTATTGGTGATTTAGCTATGGCAGTGAGCAATGAAATTTTTGGCGCTGATGAAGTAGCCAAGAAAAAGGAAGAGGATCAATGGAAGATGTTTAGGATTTCACCTGGTGAGAGATTGGTTTTTGAGAATGTCCAAAGAAAGTTAGCTCAGCATGTCTTTAGATTAAAATTTAGGTTTGTTTATTTTGGTGAAAAGGAAGTTTTTAATAAGGGCAGAGGAGTGGCTTCTATAATTTCTGGCTTGCAACAGTTTAATGTGGCTGATTCCAATGGCTTTAAGCCAGGTCCTAGAACTAAAACATCAGCTGATTATTTTAATGTTAATAAACGAGTAGCTGAGTTGCAAAAGCGAATTTTACGTAACTATATTAAGCGTAACAATTACAATGGTGATGATGTTAGTAATATGATGGTTTGTAGTGAGGAATTAGCTTCATTGTGGCATTTCCCAGTTATGAGTGTTAAAGCACCAACAGTGGAGAAAATAGGCTCTAAGCGATCTGTGCCGCCATCACGGTTACCTTATGATACTGGTCGAGTTCAGCCAAATATACAGTTACCAACACTCGAATCAGTTAACACCGTAGAAAATAAGCCAGAGATCAAAGAATCTAGACCAAAACCAACACCACCAGCTAATTTACCAACTGTTTAAAAAAATGAATCAAGAAGAAACTTTGAATGAGATAACTTTGTTTGGCGAAACTAATTTTCGCAATCAAAAAAAGCGTTTTGGTATTAAACGTGATGACCGAAGACGCCATGTTTATATTATCGGTAAAACTGGTATGGGTAAGACTACTTTATTAGAAAATATGATAATTTCTGATATTGTCAATGGTGATGGTTGTTGCTATGTTGATCCCCATGGTGATACGGCTGAAAAGATATTAGATTTTATTCCTCCTAGCAGAATTAATGATGTTATTTATTTTAACCCAGCAGATACCGAATTTCCCATTGCTTTTAATATATTAGAAGCCGTTGATGAAAAAAGTAAGCATTTAATTGCTTCTGGATTAGTTGGCGTGTTTAAGAAGCAATTTGCTGATAGTTGGGGACCAAGATTAGAATATATTTTGCGTAACGCTATTTTAGCTTTATTGGATTATCCGGGTAGTACTCTATTGGGTATTATGAGAATTTTAGTTGACAATAGTTATCGTGAGAAGGTGGTTGAAAAAATTACCGATCCAGTAGTTAAATCTTTTTGGGTCAATGAGTATACTAAATGGAATGATAGAACATTACAAGAGGTAATATCTCCAATTCAAAACAAGGTTGGTCAGTTTTTGTCTAATTTTTTAATTAGGAATATTGTTGGTCAGGTGAAGTCAACTTTTGATTTGCGCGAAGTTATTGATGGTCGAAAAATATTAATTATGAATTTATCCAAGGGTAGGATTGGCGAGGACACGATGCAACTTTTAGGTTCGATGATTGTGACTAAACTGTATTTAGCGGCCATGAGTCGCGTTGATATACCAGAGAAAGATCGAAAAGACTTTTATTTGTATGTTGATGAATTTCAAAATTTTGCTACTGACAGTTTTGCTGATATTTTATCAGAGGCTAGAAAATATCGACTTAATTTGACCATGGCTCACCAATTTATTGAGCAGTTACCAGAAACCGTTTCGGCTTCAGTGTTTGGTAATGTGGGTACTTTGTTATGTTTTCGAGTTGGCGCAGCCGATGCAGAAAAGCTAGTGAAGGAGTTTACGCCAATATTTTTAGAAGAAGATTTAGTTAATTTGCCAGCTTTTAGTATTTATTTAAAGTTAATGATTGATGGTGTTTCATCTGATCCATTTTCGGCTAATACTTTACCGCCATTATTTGATGAGTATAGATCAAATAGCACTGAAAGAGTGGTTAAAGTTTCTCGAGAAAGGTATGCTAATCATCGTAAATCCATAGAAGATAAAATAAATCGTTGGAGTGGTATGGATTTAAGTGAAAAAATGATAGCCACTAGCGAAGGGCATGTTAATTTTAAGTCAGAAAGAGATAAGCAGATTAAGACACAACACAGAACATCAGTAGACAATAAATTTACCAAGCCTAAGCCCAAGGAGGACAAAAAATTAGAAGAAAAATACATTGTAGATTGTTTTTCTTGTGGTAAAACTGCCGAAATTAATTTTTTTCCTGATGGCAAGCGTCCAGTTTTTTGTAAAGATTGTTTGGTTAAGAGCCGACAAGATAGGCAAATTAAAAATAACGCAACAGACAAAGCGGTGTCACCAAAAATTGCAACAAAAATTTTAGAACAACCACAAGAGGCTGTACAGACTATCAGTTTGGCTGACTTGGGTAAAAGATCGGAGACGCCGAATAATAAATAGCAGTAGCTTATGTGGGAGTTAGTTATTAAATCATTTTACCTTGCTCTGCCGGCTTATTTGGCTAATATGTCGCCGGTTATATTTGATAAATTAGGATTATTTAAGTCTTTGGCTCAGCCCATTGATGGTGGTAAAAAAATAGGCACAGAATTTATTTTTGGGAGGTCTAAAACTTGGCGAGGATTGCTGTCTGGTGCAATATTTGGTGTAGTAGTGACTTGGATTCAAGCTGGATTATATAGCGTTACTTTTTTTAAAAGCTTGTCGCTAGTAGATTACCCGCGTCATTTTATTGCTTTTGGTTTGTTGGCAGGCCTGGGGGCTATACTTGGTGATTTAATAAAAAGTTTTTTTAAACGTCGCTTTAATATTAAAAGTGGTAGTAGTTGGCCAGTATTTGATCAGTTGGATTTTATTGCTGGTTTTTTTATTGCAACTTACTATTTGGTTGGTTTTGATGTGGGTGTTGTTGTAGTTGTTTTTTTGATTACTTTAATACTACATCCCTTAACTAATCTATTAGCTTACCAGCTGGGCTTTAAAAAAGTTTGGTGGTGAGTGCTTATAACGTATACCATAAAACACTTAACAAAAAATAATTTAAAAATTTCAATTTTCAAATTTTCATTGCGAAGTAAATTAATAGCAATATATGTCCAAAGTCCTAGTTATTTTTAATCCCACTGCTGGATTGAAAAGTAAAATAGATGTGGAAACAATTATTCGAGATAAATTACAAGACCTGAATTATCAGGTATCTTTATTTTATCTTAATAATCGATTTGAGGATGTGATAGGTGAGTTTGATTTTACTGGTTTAGATTTAGTTTTGGCAGTGGGTGGTGATGGTACGGTGAAGGTGGCTACTAGAACAATTATTGAAAATAATTTACAAGTGCCGCTGGCTATTGTCCCTTATGGCTCGGCTAATGTAATAGCGACAGCGGCTGGCATTCCACTTAATATAAAAAATGCCCTTAAGTTATTAGATGATACTAATAAAATTTTAAAAATAGATGTTGGCTTGATCAATAAGAAACATTATTTTTTAGTAGGTCTTTCTATTGGTTATATATCTAAGATAGTAACAGGTGCTAGTCATCATTTAAAAAATAAATTTGGATTTTTTGGTTATTTATTAGTTTTTGTTTTTAATAAGATAAAGATAAAAAAATTAAAATTTGAAATTAAAACTAAAAATAAGAGTTTTTGGGTTCGAGGTAATAGTTTGGTAATTTTTAATGCTCTTAATTACTATGGTTTGAAAGTTAAAAAGCAGATTAGTTTTTCTGATGGCATATTTAATTTATATGTCTTTACTAGTCAGACATTTATATCTTTGGTAGAGGGGTTGTTTTTGATGCTTTTTTTTAATAAACCTCCTAGATATGTCTTGTCTTTGGATAATAATTATTTTAAGATAATTTTAAAAAAACCCACTAGCTCTTGCCAAATTGATGGGGATTATGTAAAATTGCCTAGAATAATTGAGGTAGTTTTGTTGCCTCAATCGCTTGATATAATAATTGGTAAATAGTTTAATGCTTAAAAAGAAGAAAAAAAGGGTAGTAATTGGTATGTCTGGTGGCGTTGATTCAGCAGTGGCCGCTGCTTTGTTGTTAAAACAAGGTTACGATGTCACTGGCGTTTTTATGCAATTTTGGTTCCCCCAAGGGGTGACTTATGGTGAAAATCGCTGTTGCAGTTTGGAATCTTTTAATCAAGCTAAAGAAGTGGCTGATAACTTAGGTATTAAAATTCACAAATTAAATGTTGGCAAAGAGTTTAAGGCTAAGATTGTTGATGAATTTATCAGTGATTATGCGGCACTTAAGACTCCTAATCCCTGCGTCTCTTGTAATAAATTTATAAAATTTGATTTGTTTTTGAAAAAATCTTTAACTTTATTTGATGCTGATTATATTGCCACTGGCCATTATGCTCAGGTTAAAAAAGTTGGTAGAAAGTTTAAACTCTTAAGAGGCAAAGATGAAAATAAAGATCAGAGCTATTTTCTTTATAATTTAGATCAAAATGCTCTAAAGCATGTGCTTTTCCCTTTAGGTAAATATAACAAGCCACAAATTAGAAAAATTGCTAAAAAAATGAATATGGCTATTCATGCTAAAAAAGATAGTCAAGAAATTTGTTTTGTTGGTAAAAGTCACTCTAGTTTTTTGAGTCGCTATTTAAATTTAAAGCCCGGTAAAATTGTTGATGAAAATGGTAAAGAAATAGGTAAACATAATGGTTTGCAATTATATACAGTTGGTCAAAGAAAGGGGATTGGCTTAGCTGGTGGACCGTGGTTTGTTACCGGTATTGATAAGACTAGAAATTTATTAATCGTGACCAATGATCCAGAAAAATCTAAAATATTTTCACCAGCGTTGCAATGTCATAAGTTAAATTGGGTGGCTGGTGAACCGAAGTTTCCTTTTAAATGCCAGGCTCAAATTCGTTACCGGTCTAAACCAGAAAAATGTAAAGTGACTAAAGTTAAAGACGAGATATTTGTCGAGTTTATTAAACCACAAAGAGCGGTCGCAGCTGGCCAGTCCATTGTTTTTTATAAGAAGCAAGAGGTAATTGGCGGTGGTGTCATAAAATAAATTAATTGACAAAATCATAACTATTTTGTATAGTATAAAAGTTTATTGTACTTTAACAAAAAGGAGATAACAGTGAACACAGAAGACACTAGTCAATTAATAGAATGCCCAGTTTGTTTTTCCAAGACAACTATTTCAGCTGATAATTATGGTGATCAATTGGCATTAGCCAGTCTTAATTGTTTAGATTGTGGTTTTTCATCTTTGGTCAGTAATTTAGAAGATGAGGAGGTTAGCGATAAATTGATTAAATATTATTTAAGATTGTTATTAGACAAAATTATTCAAGGTGAAAAAGCTCGACAAATTATTAATAACAATCCGCTTTTCCCTTATAGTCGATCTGATCAATTAGTAGCTTTGATGGAAAATGAGGTTATGCCAGCTATAAATAATCCTCACAATAAATCCATTAAACCTTTGAGTGTCGAGGATGTGGCAACCGTTAAAAGAATTTTAAACCTGTAATTTTACAACGGAGGAAATAAAATTGAAAGCTTTAATCTCGCTTATTTTATATTTGCTTTGTGTCGTGACTTTTGTGATTTGTGCTGCAATTTATATTCCTTTAATTATTTTTTGGGGGCCAGCTAAGGCAGTGTGGTTTCGCCGTTTTTATGGGTGGATTATAATTAAAATGACTTTTAGTCGTTTGATTATTAATAATCAGCCTTTGGCTAATTCTGGTCCATTTTTATTTGTTCCCAATCATGAATCGTTATTCGATATTTTTATGATCGCAGCGGCTATTCCACAGCACTTTTCGGCCATTGCTAAAAAAGAACTTTTTTCGGTGCCGTTATTTGGTTTTATTATTAAAAAAATGGATATCGTTTCTATTGATCGTAAAAATCATGTCAATTCTATGTCTGGCCTAAATCAGGCGGTTGAAAAGTTGAAAAATGGCACTTCGGTGATTATCTTTCCAGAAGGCACTAGAAGTCGTGATGGTCAGATTGGCGTTTTTAAAAAAGGCGCCTTTAAACTGGCATTGGATGCTAAGGTTACTATTGTGCCGGTTGGCATAAGTGGCGCTTATGAGGCTCAGCCAGCCAATACTTGGTTAATCTATCCTGGCTCTGTTATTGTTAATTTTGGTAGCCCCATTGGTTATCAGGATTATCATCATTTAAGCATTAGTGAGTTATCCGATTTAATTAAACAACAAATTATTAAATTATCAAGCAATCCCTAGGGATTGCTTTTTTCTTGAAAAAAAAGCTTTTTTACAGTAAAATTAAACCAGTTAAAAAATATCTTTATTATGACTACTAAAGAATTAAAAGAAAAATATCTTAGTTTTTTCCAAAAACATGATCATCAATTAATTATTGGTTCATCTCTAAAACCAGAGAATGACCCAACTGTTTTGTTTACTACTGCTGGTATGCACCCGCTAGTACCATATCTTTTAGGTGAAAAGCACCCTAGTGGTCAGCGTTTAACTGATATTCAAAAATGCATTAGAACCGGTGATATTGATGAAGTGGGTGACGATTGGCATTTAACTTTTTTTGAGATGTTAGGCAATTGGTCACTAGGTGATTATTTCAAAAAAGAGGCTATTACGATGAGTTTTCAATTTTTGACCCAAGAGCTTAATATTCCAGTTACTAAATTAGCTTTTACTTGTTTTGAAGGTGATGAAGAACACAATATTCCTAAAGATGAAGAGTCAGCCGAAATTTGGCAATCTTTGGGAGTTTCGTCATTAAGAATT
Organism: Candidatus Buchananbacteria bacterium CG10_big_fil_rev_8_21_14_0_10_33_19; assembly: GCA_002773855.1. Taxonomy (GTDB): domain Bacteria; phylum Patescibacteriota; class Patescibacteriia; order 2-01-FULL-39-33; family 2-01-FULL-39-33; genus 2-01-FULL-39-33. The sequence continues at coordinate 296,315 of PEZY01000012.1, forward strand.
AGTTTTTTAGGCAAAGAAGATAATTGGTGGGGGCCAGCTGGCCAAACCGGTCCTTGTGGTCCAGACACGGAAATGTTTTATTGGGTTGGGAGTGAGCCAGTACCAGAGAAATTTGATCCTAGTAATAAAAACTGGGTAGAAATTTGGAATGATGTTTTTATGCAATACAATAAAACAGCTGATGGTAAATATCAGGAACTAGATAAAAAAAATGTGGATACTGGTATGGGTCTGGAGAGAACAGTGGCTGTTTTGAGTGGAATGAGTAGTGTTTATGAGATTGAACCACTGTCCACTATAGTTTTACAAGTTACTTCTTTGGTGTCAGATTTAGAATTGGCGCCAGAATTTTCTAGTAGCATTGATTTGACTGACCAAGCTGGTGTTGATGTAGAAAAATCTATTAGAATAATTGCCGATCACTTGCGAGCCGCGACTTTCATTTTAGCTGAAAATATAGAGCCATCAAATGTGGAGCAGGGTTATGTTTTGCGACGCTTAATTAGACGAGCTATTCGTCATGGTAAGAAGATAGGTATTGAGGATAACTTCACAAGTAAAGTAGTGGAAGTGGTAATTGATAAAATGGGTGGTTTTTACAAAGAACTCAGGACTCATCGAGATTTTATTACTGAACAAATAGCCAAAGAAGAAGAGAAGTTTAATAATACTTTAGAAAAAGGTTTAAAAGAATTTGCTAAATTAGGCAAAGATAAAAAAATAAGTGGACAAGAAATATTTAAATTATTTACTACCTATGGCTTTCCTTATGAGATGACTGTTGAATTAGCTTTAGAAAATGGTTTAGAGGTTGATATGGAGGCTTATGAAAAAGAGTTTATAAAGCATCAGGAGCTATCTAGAACCGCCAGTGCTGGTAAGTTTAAAGGGGGATTGGCTGATCAGTCTGTCGAGACCACTAGATTGCACACCGCTGCTCATTTAATGTTGGCAGCGTTGCGACAGGTTTTGGGAGATCATGTAAATCAAAAAGGATCTAATATTACCGCCGATAGATTGCGTTATGATTTTTCTCATCCAGAAAAATTAACCGATGATCAAAAACAACAAGTCGAGGATTTAGTTAATGAACAAATTGGCAAAAAAGCACCAGTAACAATTAAAGAAATGACTGTAGAAGAGGCTAAAGAGAGTGGGGCTATTGGTGTTTTTGGGGATAAGTATGGGGAAAAAGTAAAGGTTTACACTATGGGTGATTTTTCTAAAGAAATTTGTGGTGGTCCTCATGTGCAGAATACTGGTGAACTTGGCCATTTTAGGATTAAAAAAGAGGAATCCAGTAGCTCTGGTGTTAGAAGAATTAAAGCGGTCTTGGAATAGTTTTAAAATCAACAAATTAAATAGAGCTACTGATCTGAATTAGTAGCTCTATTTAATTGCTAAAATAAGGCTTTTTAAACACTTCAAGCACTGTTTGAAGTGTTTAAAAAAATAGACTATTTTTAATTACTTTACATTATATTATTTATTTGTTAATCTAATTGAGCTTTGTTCTATTTATCCCGTTTTTTTGGCTTAATTATCTTGACAGGTTTTATATTTTGATATAAGATGAACTTGTATTGACAAATAATTCAAATCTGCTATAATTATCACAGCAGAAAAAACAAACAAAAATAGCTTATTTAAGTTTAAATTCTGGGCTAGCTGAGTAATGCACTTATGTTGCCAAGAATTTTATTTTATAATAAAATATCAGTGTTTAATGTCAAATAAGGAAGGAAACACCCAACAGTCTAAGGACTTTTTGGAACTTGATGGAGAAGTAATAGAATCTCTACCAGCCACTACTTTTAAAGTAAAGTTGGATAATGGTCATGAGATTTTAGCCCACTTATCAGGGAAGATGAGGATGTTTAACATCCGTATTTTGCCAGGTGATAAAGTCAAGATTCAAATGACACCTTATGACTTAACCAAGGGTAGAATAACTTATCGTTACTAAAAAGATAATTATGAAAGTAAGATCATCAGTTAAAAAAATCTGCAAGGATTGTCAGGTTGTACGTCGCAAAAAAAGACTTGTAGTTATATGTAAGAACCCTAAACATAAACAACGACAGGGTTAATTTAATCTAATATTTTTAAATTTTTAAAACAGATATGGCAGTAAGAATTGCAGGAACAACTTTACCAAATGATAAAAGAGTGGAGATTGGCTTGACTTATATTTTGGGTATTGGTAGAACACTTTCTGGTAATATTTTAAAGAAAGCTAAGGTTGACCCAAGTATTAGAATTAAAGATTTGACTGAAGATCAGGCTAATGAACTTAGAAATATTATTGAAAAGCAATACACAGTCGAAGGTGAACTGCGAAGAGAGGTGATGAGTAATATAAAAAGGTTGAAGGAAATAAAATCGTATAGAGGTTCTAGACATTCTAAGAATCTACCAGCCAGAGGACAAAGAACAAAAACAAATAATCGGACTGTTAGAGGCAATGTTAGAAAGACTTCTGGATCGGGTCGAAAAGATTCTGGTCAAAAAACCTAATTTAACCGAAATTAAATTTTCAAAATGAGCGAAGAATTGAAAAATACAAATGAATCAACAGTAGAACCAAAGGATTCTAAGGATAAAACCAAAAAATCTAGAACCAAAGGTAAAAAGGGTGTAGTTAGACAAGTAGCATCTGGTCGAGCTTATGTTAAGTCTACTTATAACAATACTATTGTTACTTTTACCGATCAAAACGGCAACGTTTTAAGCTGGTCCTCAGCTGGTCAATGTGGTTTTAAAGGTCCTAAAAAATCTACCCCTTATGCTGCTAGTATGATAGTTAAGGATGCCTTTGAAAAGGCTAAGAAATATGGTCTTAAAGAGGTTTCAGTATTTGTTAAGGGTATTGGTGGTGGACGAGAAGCATCTATTAGAGCTTTGAATGCTAATGGTATTAATGTGAATAACATTAAAGATGTAACTCCTATTCCTCACAATGGTTGTCGAGCGAAGAAACCACGAAGAGTTTAATAATTATAAAGATCAGTTAAATATTCAAAATAATGAAGAGTCAAGATCCACAATGTAAAAAATGCCGAAGAGCTGGTGAAAAGCTATTTCTTAAAGGTGAAAAATGTGAAGGTGCCAAGTGCACTTTGGTTAAGAGAAATTTTGCTCCAGGTGTCCACGGTAATAAAGGCTTTAAAAGATTGACTAACTATGGTAAGCAATTAGCTGAAAAGCAAAAAGCTAAAAGAATGTACGGTTTAAGAGAAAAGCAATTTGCTAGTTATTTTGACAAGTCATTTAAAAAAGTTGGTAAAACCGGTGAGTTACTGTTTGGTATGTTGGAAAACAGATTAGACAATACTGTGTTTAGATTGGGCTTTGGTAAATCACGAAGTCACGCTAGACAAATTGTTGGTCATGGTCACATTGAAGTAAATGGCAAAAAAGTTGATATTCCTTCATACCAGGTTAAAGTTGGAGATATTATTTCTATCAAGGAAAAGGCTATGAAGTCACCAGCCTTTGTTAATATTAAAGAAGACTTAGAAAAGAAAGAATTAGTGCCTTGGATATCTTTAGACAAAAAAGAATTAAAAGGTAAAATTACTGGCGTACCTAATTTATCAGATGTGGCTTTAAATATTGACTGGCAAAGCATCGTTGAGTTCTATTCTAAATAATATTTATACTAAATCATTGCCGTCAAAGGCAGGAGGAAAAAAAATATGAAACATATCTCACTACCCAAAAAATTTACTATCGAGGCAGAAGAAAAAGGCAACAAAGCTAAGGTTGTTATTGAGCCTTGTTTTCCAGGTTATGGAATGACATTAGGCAACGCTCTAAGACGAGTGCTTTTGTCATCTCTGCCAGGTGGCGCAGTTACTGCTATAAAGATTAATGGTGTTAGTCATGAATTTAGTGCTATTGAAAATGTGTCTGAAGACGTGGTTGAAATCATTCTTAATCTTAAGCAATTAAATGTCAAAGTTTATAGTGATGAGCCAGTAGTATTAAAAGTTAGCGCTAACGGTGAGGGTAAAGTAACTGGTGCTGATGTAGAAAAGTCTTCTGATGCTGAAGTGGTTAATAAAGATCAAATTATTGCTACTTTAAATAGTAAGGATGCGAAATTTGATATGGAAATTACTGTAGCTAAGGGTATTGGTTATGTGCCATCTGAAGAACAAGTAAACAGTAAAGAAAAGGGTGAGATTGGCGTTATATTGATTGATTCTATTTTTACACCAGTTGTTAATGTATCTTTGAATGTTGAAGCGACTCGAGTTGGTCAGAAGGTTGATTATGATAAAATCATTTTAGATGTTGAAACTGACGGTACTATTACTGCTGAAGAGGCTGTACAAAAAGCGGCTGAAATTTTAGCTAATCAGTTTAGTTGGATAATGGAAGGTGGCCGAGTGGAAATGGAAGAAGTTGATGTTGAAGCTCCGGTTGAGATTTCAGAAGATAGTACTATGGCAGAAATTGAAAAAGAAGAAGTTGTTGAAGCTGAAGTTAAAGACTCACTCGAAGAAGAAAAGCCAGCAAAAAAGAAAAGAGCTAAAAAAGAAGAATCTACTGAAGAATAAAAATAATACATTTGCTATAGTTGCAATCCAAATATTATGAGACATCAAAAGAAAGGTAAAAAATTAGGCAGAACGGCAGCTCCAAGAAAAGCTTTGTTTAGAAGTTTGGTTACTAGCTTTGTGATTTATGAAAAGATCAAAACCACTCAAGCCAAGGCTAAAGCGCTTCGTCCAATTGCCGAAAAAATGATTACTTTAGCAAAGAAGGACACTCTTCATAATCGTCGACAGGCTTTGAAGGTGTTATATGTTGAAGATGCTGTTAAAAAGTTATTTGAAGTTATTGGTCCTAGATACAAAGAAAGAAATGGCGGTTATACTAGAATCGTCAAATTAATGCCAAGAAAAAATGATGGTGCAGAAATGGCTATTTTAGAATTAGTTGAGGATAAAGAATAATATGGAAAAAATAGAACGAAAAACTCATCAAATCGATGCTACAGATAGACCACTTGGTAGATTAGCAACTGAAGTGGCTATGATTTTACGTGGCAAGAATAAAGCTACTTTTCAACCCCATATTGATGGCGGTGATATTGTAGAAATTACCAATGCTCATAAAATTAAATTTACTGGTAAGAAGCTAGAACAAAAAGAATTTATTTCTCATAGTAATCACCCAGGTGGTTTAAAAAGAAAGAAAGTTAAGGATGTTTTTAAAGCTGATCCAGGTGATGTACTAAGAAGAGCAGTTGTTGGTATGTTACCAAAAAATAAATTAAGAGATTTAATGATTAAGAGATTGATAATCAAATAATTATGCCTGAAGAAACTAAAACTAAAAAGTATATTTACGCTAAGGGAGCTAGAAAAAGTTCTACCGCTCAGGCTAGATTGTATGAAGGTGGTAAAGGTGGGGTAGAAGTTAATGGTTTAAAATTGAAAGAATATTTTAAAACGCAAGCTCTGCAAGATGTTTTTTTGAGTCCTCTTAAATTAACTAGTCATTTAAAAGACCTTGATGTTACTGTTAAGGTTCATAGTGGTGGTCAACAAGGTCAGGCTGATGCTTGTCGTCACGCCATATCTAGAGCTTTAATCTTATTGGATAAGGAACTTAGACCAGCCTTAAAAGCTGAAGGTTTCTTGACTCGTGATCCAAGAGTGAAAGAAAGAAAAAAACCAGGCTTGAAGGGCGCTAGAAAAGCCCCACAATGGAGCAAGCGTTAAAGCTTATATTATTGTATATATAAAACACTCAACATTCCGTTGGGTGTTTTTGTTTCTCTGGAATTATTTTTTGACAATATACTATTTTTATGTTATGATTAAGAGACCAACAAAAGGAGATGGTTATGAGACTCTGGAATTGGATTGTCGACAGGTTGCCATTAATTGTTTTTTGTTCATTGATAATAATATTTTTAAGTATTTGTTTCGCTGGTTTGTATTTATTAATCTTTCAGGCTAATTTAGTTGGATTATTGGTATTACTTATTGGTTTTTGTTTAACGGTTGGCTTAATTATTTTTTTGTATAAACTAACAGAAGCTGTTATGGTAGTTTATTATGGTGATATTAATTAAGTCTAATCCGGGATTAATATGTTAGCTCTCAATAGGGAGCTTTTTTTATTGTTTAAATTGGGTTATAATTATTGATATGACTCATGGAAAATTAGCTAAAAATACCTTCTTTTTTACTATATCATTGGCTATTCAAAAGGCCATATCTTTTTTGTATTTTATTTTAATTGCTAGGGCTGTCAGTGTTGATGATTTAGGTAAATATTCATTTGCTTTGAGTTTTGCTACGATTTTTTCTATGTTTTTGGATTTTGGTACGACTCAAATATTGGTTCGTGAAAGTGCCCGTAAAAAAGAAGACTCCCAAAAGTATTTATCTAATGTTCTGGGTTTTAAATTAATCGTGTCGGTTTTTGTCTATTTGTTAATTGTCACAGCGGTTAATTTAATGGGCTATCCAGAAATTACTAAACAATTAGTGTATGTGACTGGCCTAGTCATTGTTCTTGATTCATTTAGTATCGCATTTTACTCAGTGTTAAGGGGTTTACAGAATTTAGTTTTTGAAAGTCTCGGTGTGATTGTTAATCAAATTATTTTACTTAGTTTGGGTTTTGTAGTTTTACAATTGAACTTAGGTTTAGTGGTTCTGATGAGTGTTTATGTGGTTGGTACTTTATTTAATTTATTTTATTCCGCTGCTTTGTTAAGTTTTAAATATAAGGTTTTTCCTAAGCCAGATTTTTCTGCTAGTTTAATTTTAAAAATTTTAAAAATATCATTGCCGTTTGCGATTGCTGGAGTTTTTGTAAGATTATATTCCTATATGGATGTAATTATATTATCTAAATTAACTAATGATGAGGCGGTTGGTATATATAGTGTGGCTTATAAAGTAACATTTGCCTTGCAGTTTATTGGTGTGGCTTTTTCGGCGGCTATTTATCCAGCTTTTTGTAATTATTTTGTTTCTTCAAAGGAGATGTTAGCGAAAAGTTTTACTAAATCAGTTTATTATTTATTAATTATTTCCATGCCACTTTCAGTGGGAATTATTACTATTGCTGATAAAGCGATAGTGCCAATTTTTGGTGCTGGTTATAGTGAAGCGATAGTGCCATTGCAAATATTAATGGTGTCATTAGTAATTATATTTTTAGCCTTTCCGGTCGGTGCTTTACTTAATGCTGCTAACAAGCAAACTGCTAACACCGTAGTGTTGGGCTTCATCGCTTTATTTAATATAGTCGCTAATTTAATATTAGTACCAATGTTTAGTTATAATGGAGCAGCTTTAGCCGCACTTTTAAGCTACGTGTTGCTATTCTTTATTGGTTTGATTTTGGTTGGTAGTGTAATTAATTATGATAAAAAATATCTTTTAATTTCAGCTGTTAAAATAATAATTAGTTGTGTGGCGATGGGATTTTTAGTGATTTTCTTAAAAGAAAGGTTGCATTTTATGATAGTTATTCCGATTGGGGCCTTGGCTTATTTTGTGGTTTTATATGTTACCAAAGGTTTCACTCAAAACGATATATTTCAACTTAGGGATTTGTTATTAAAAAAAACTTAATATGAAAAAAACTCTACTAGTGACTTATTTTTTCCCACCGCAAATTGGCGGCATTGAAAATTATTATTTAAATCTGTGTGCCAATCTTCCTAGTGATAAGATAGTAGTGTTAACGCAAGAAAATAGCAACACCGATGAATTTGATAATCAACAGAATTATAAAATTCATCGCACAAATTTTTTTGGTGGTTTTTTATCGCCACGTTGGCGACATTTAAAAGGTAAAATTAAAAAAATTAAAGAAGAGGAGGGAATTGAACAAATTATTTTTGGTCATTTTCATCCATTGAATATCTTGGGGAATTATTTAGATTTGCCATATTATATTTTTGTTCATGGTACTGATGTGAAGCAAGTTAGACACAGTTTATGGCAGAGAATAATTTTTAAGAAGGTTTATAATGATTGTAAAAAAATTGTTGCCAATAGTAATTATATAGCTAGTGAAGTTGAATCTATAGTTAAAGATAAAAATAAAGTCATAGTTATTCATCCGGGTATTAATTATCAAATGTTTTCTCAAAAATCAGATCAGATTGAAAGCAAAAGACGAGAATTAAATTTTAAATCAACTGATTTAATAATATTGAGTATGGGTAGGTTAGTCAAGCAAAAGAATTTTCAGACAATCATTAAATTGTTCCCAGATTTGTTGATAGATTTTCCTAATTTAAAATATATTATTGCTGGTGATGGGCCAGAAAGAGACCAGCTAATGAAATTAGTTTACAACTTGGGACTTAAAAATAATATTAAATTTGTGGGACGAGTTGATAATAATGACCATAGTAAAAAAGTTTATTATCAATTGGCTGATTTATTTGTTTCGGTATCTAGTATTGCCGAAGGTTTTGGGATTACCTATTTAGAGGCTCAAGCTAGCGGATTGCCAATCGTGGCTTCTAGAATTGGTGGCAGTAGTGAAGCGGTCGCTAGTAACCAAACTGGCATATTAGTAGATCCCAATGACTTGGGTCAAATTAAAGAGGCAGTTCATGAATTATTGAATAATAATAATAAAAGACAGGAATATGCGGTGGCCGGCCAAAAAAGAGCTTTAGATAAGTTTGATTGGCCTCAACAGGTAAATAAAATAAAAGAAATTTTATAAAATAATTATGTCTAAGATTAGTGTGGTTATACCAGTTTATAATTCTAGTCAAACTATTGGTCAATGCCTGAAGAGTGTGTTTGCTCAAACTTTTAAAGACTTGGAAGTAATCGCTATTGATGATGGTTCTACAGATTCTTCGTGGTCTGCTTTGGAAAAATGGCAAGATCGAGTTAAGATTTATCAGCAGAAGAATATGGGGGCACCAGCAGCCAGAAATTTTGGTTTTACCAAAAGTCATGGTGATTATGTTATTTTTTGTGATGCCGATGTGATTATGAGAAATGATATGTTACAAAAAATGTATGATAGGTTAGAAGCCAATAAAAACAAGGCTTATGCCTATTCATCATTTAAATTTGGCTGGAAAACTTTTAAAATTTGGCCGTTTAACTTGGAGAAATTAAAAAACGGACCATATATACCTACTACTTCTTTAATCCGTCGTAATTATTTTCCGGGCTTTGACGAGTTCTTGAAAAAATTTCAGGATTGGGATTTATGGCTGACTATCTCTGAAAATGGTGGCGAAGGTATTTGGATAAATGAAGTGTTATTTGTGGCTAAAACTGGGGGCACTATGAGTCGATGGCTTCCAAAATTATTTTATAAATTATCTTGGCTTAGTTTTGTAAAAAAATATAATCAAGCTAAAAAAATTATTCAAGATAAACATAACTTAAAGTCATGATTAGATTGCAAAAATTTTTAGCTGATGCTGGTGTAGCTTCTCGTCGTAAGGCCGAGGAGTTGATTTTAGCCGGTCGGATTAAAGTTAATGGTCAGGTTGTTAAGGAGCTTGGTACTAAAGTTGATGAAGTTGAAGATAAAATTGAATATAATGGAAACATAGTAAGTGTAACAGTTGACAAAGTTTATATAGCTTTAAATAAGCCCATTGGTTATATTTCTAGCGCGACTAGTAGTCAGGGTAAATCTGTATTGGATTTAGTGGATGTAGGCTATAGAATTTATCCAGTTGGTCGATTAGATAAGGATTCCAGTGGCTTAATTTTGTTGACCAATGATGGTGATTTTACTAATAAATTAACCCATGCTAAATATGGCTGTGAGAAGGAATATGAAGTCGTAATTGATAAGTCATTTTTAGATATTGATAAAAAAGCTTTTGAGTCTGGAATGAAATTGGCTGGTTACAAACTGCAACCAGTTCAAATAACATTAATTAAAGATAATTTAGTTAGGTTGGTTTTAAAAGAGGGGATCAATCGTCAAATTAGGAAAATGATGGGCAAACGAGGCTATAGTGTTATTAGTTTAAAAAGGATTAGAATTGGCAAATTAAAATTAGCTAATTTAGAATTGGGAAAGTGGAAAAAAATAAATAACCAAGATGTCTAAAAATATAGATTTATCAATTATTATTGTTTCTTGGAATACTAAAGATTTATTAGATAAGTGTTTGAGATCAGTGTACGAAAATAATAGCCAACTTAATCTGGAGGTTTTTGTGGTAGATAATAATTCTAAAGATCAGACAGTGGATATGGTTAAAAGTAAATATCCACTGGTTAAATTAATTTCTAATAATAAAAACTTAGGTTTTGCAGTCGCCAATAATCAAGCTTTAAAAAAAGCGCAAGGTAAGTATATTTTATTGCTTAATCCGGATACTGAAATTTTAGAAAAAGCCTTAGAAAGAGCTATAGAATTTATGGCTAATCATTTAGATTGTGGGGTAATGGGGGCCAAATTACTAAACACTGATAAAACAGTTCAATTCTCGGTTAGAAAGTTGCCAACTTGGTGGCCAATATTTTTACTTTTAGTTAAGGCCCCTAAATTTTTTAAAAAGCTTAAAGCGTTGGATGATTATTTATGTTTGAATTTTAATTATAATAAATTACAAACAGTAGAGCAGGTGATGGGGGCGTTTATGTTGATGACCAAAAAATTAATTGATGAAATTGGTTTGTTAGATGAAAGATTTTTTATCTGGTTTGAAGAAGTTGATTTATGTCGGAGGGCTTTAGATAGTGGCTACCAAGTGGTTTATAATCCAGATATCGAAGTTCTTCATCATGGTGGCCAGAGTTTTGCTCAAGAGCAGATTATCAAAAAACAATTTATATTTTTTAAAAGTGCCATACAATATTTTTTAAAGCACGGGTTTTTAAATAAATAACCTATGATACTATTTATATTATTTATAATTTTGGGAATTGCTTTTTCTTTGTGTTATATTTGGGGTAAAGAAAAATTTTCACCAGCTAATTTAATGTTAGCTGTTTGGTTAATATCTATTGGAGTAGCTCAATTACGACTTAGTCCTCATGAAAATAAATGGACAGTTGATTTTTGGTTGGTTTTATTTTTATTTTTGGTATTGTTCTATTTATCTTTTTTGATTGTAAATAATAAGATTGGTAAAAAAATTACCGATAATAAAAAAAATATTTTGATTGATAAAAAGATATTATTTTTTGTGGCTATAGGTTTAACCTCAGCCAGCTTGTTGAGTAATCTTTATATATTTTGGCAATTTAAAACCATGCCAATATTTTCATCTAGTCCGGATAGGATGAGATTTATTATTAACAAAAATATTTTTGGTTTATGGGAATATTTAGCCCTATTGCCTAGACTTTATATTCCGTTATTATTTTTTTATTTGTTATCAATTAAGAGTATATCTAGGAAATATAAATTATTTATTTGGCTAAATATTATTTTGGGTTTTCTATTATTATTTTTATACGCTTCTAGGTTGGTAATAATTTTGCCAATTTTGTTAACATACTTTGTCTATATTTATTTGAAAAAAAATAATATTACTTTTAAGAAAATAATTATTTCTTCAATATTGGTGTTACTAGTGGTTGGCTTTATATCTGTGGCTATTCCAGCTTTTCGTAATTATATAACTTATAAAGATTATTATACTGACAGCCTAGATTATACGCCATTTACCTATTTGGTTAATTTATCCGGTATTGCTGTGCCGGCTGAATTACAATGGATTATTCCATTATATATTATTCCTAGTTTTAATTTGCAGGCCATGCTACAAGCGACCACTTATTATAATACTAGTGTTAACAATTTTTATCAGGGTGCTTATTATCTCACAGTTTTTAATCCACTTCTAAAAATATTACATTTGCCATTATCTAATGTGATAATACCCTGGGAGCCAATGTTTTTGTCTTGGTGGATAACGGCGACATTTTTATTTTCGGCTTGGGCGGATTTTGGTTACTGGGGAATTATTTTTATAGCTATTTTATGGGGTATTATTTTAGCTGTAGCCTATCAATATGCATCAAAAAAACCGACTTATTTGTCGATTATGTTAATGTCTTATTTTAGTTTTGTGGTGATAATGAGTATTTACACTGATTATTTGATGAGAGCCGAGTTTTATATAGATGTGTTTTTTATTTTTGTGACTGGCTATATTTTTTTGAAATTTAAAAATCAGACTACTCAAAAGATTGATCAATAATATCTTTATTACCTAGTATAAAATCTTTAGCTTTTATTTTATTTTTGCCTTCAATTTGTAATTCAGATATTTCTAGTAGCTGATCGTTACAACCAATCAAAAATTTATCATTATTGATTATTATTTTGCCGGCCAATGTATGTCCATCAGTGATGTTGACAGGTGGGAATATTTTTACCCGTTTTTTGCTTAGAGTAGTCCAGGCTGTTGGCCAGGGATAAAAGGCTCTGATTTGATTAGATATAATTTGAGCTGATTTATGCCAATTAATTTTAGCTTCTTCTTTGCTGATGAGTTGACAATAAGTAGCTTGTTCATCATTTTGAATAGTTGGAGCAATTTGGTTGCTGATAAATTTTTTAATAGTCTCAATCAAAAAATTAGTACTGCTATTGTCAGACATAATTTTATGTAGTGATTCATTATCTTCGTTACCAGCTAAGAGTAGCTCTTTTTGGGCTAAAATCGGCCCGTGGTCCATTTTAGCATCCATTAGCATGATTGTTATGCCTGTTTTGGTTTCGCCATTTAAGATGGCATTTTGAATGGGTGAAGCCCCTCGGTATTTTGGTAGTAATGAAGGGTGAACATTAATATTGCCTAACTTGGCAATATTAAGTATTGCTTGAGGAATAATTTGACCGTAAGCCACAACTACCGTAAGATCTGGCTCCAAAGACTTCAGTTCCTCGATGATTTTAGTATCGGTTTTTAATTTTTCTGATTGAAAGATTCTAATATTATTTTGGATAGCCACTGCTTTAACTGGTGGTATAGAGATGATTTGTTTTCTGCCAGTTGGTTTGTCTGGTTGGGTAATTATTCCTACAATTTCAAAATCGTTATTAAGTAAAGATTTTAAATAGGGGACGGCAAATTCTGGTGTCCCCATAAAAATTATTTTAGATGGTGCTTTCATATTAGTATTCGATATCTGCTAAGTCTTTAACCTTATCAATGAATAGTATGCCGTCTAAATGGTCTATTTCATGTTGAATAATTCTAGCTAATAAACCATTGGCTTTAATGGTTTGTTCTTGACCACCTTCATTAAGATATTTTATAGTAACGCTTTTATGTCTTTTAACTTGACCGTATTTATGAGGAATTGATAGGCAGCCTTCTTCGTCCCAGTCTTTAAGTAATGATTTTTTGATAATCTTAGGATTAATAATGACTAGATCTTTGTCTTTGTGTCCAATAACCAATAATCTAATGTTTTGTCCAATCTGCGGAGCGGCTAGACCAACGCCATTACTATCTTTCATAGTTTCTAACATCTCTGGAATTAGCTTTTGAATTTTTGAATCTAAAACATCGGTCACTTTTTGTGATTTTGTTCGTAAGATTGGATTGGGATGAATAATAAGCTTTAACATAACTATATTATGTTATAAAAAAGGTAAAAAGTCAATAGTATTTGGTGTCTAATTTACAAGAGTTAAGGTTTTTGGTAGAATCATTATTAATGAAAAAAGATGAAGGCCCTCAAAAATTAAGTGATCTGTTTGGTAAAATTGAACAGAAGAAAGCCCCTGCTCATGAGTGGCAAGATTTAGCTTTGCGTATAATTTCTGATTTAGGCGTGCCAAATTTTAAGCGAGGTTCGGTGTTTAAGATTTGCAAAGATAATACTAAAGAGAAGGTGGAAAGAGCTTATAATGATACTAAAGAGCTGTGTAAGAGTGGTGAAAAATGGAAATATTTTTTTAAGGTAATCGCTGATTCAGATAGTAATATTGAGCACAAAATAAAATCCACCTAAATTAGGTGGATTTTTAAATTATTATGATTTATTTTAATTCTAAATTGGCAGTTAAGTAGCCAACACCAAATGGAGCTTCATAGCTTAGAATTTTGGTTTCATAGTTGATATTATTTAGAATTCCTAGAAGTATTAATATTGAACGTAGTCCACATTCAGCAGCATTTCCAATGGTTTTTGTATCCATATTAACGATGCCCTGTGAATCACCAGCCTGTAGTAGCTTAATTAACCCCTCATCAAACTCTTTGCCAGCTGGATTGAATTTAGCTGGAGCATTCTCGGTTAGGCAATGAGATAAATCAGCCGAAGCGATAACAGCTATTCGCTTATCAGTGCTAAAAATTACTTCTTTTAAGATTTTACCAAAGTCCAAGTGCGATTGATTATCTAGCAGTGAAAAATATATTGGAATAATTTTTATATTTTGTATATTTTGACCTAAACAGTAGAATGGTATACCAATACCATGGTCTAATTTAGTTTCAGATATGATATTAATTGGTGATTTACTGGATATTCTTTCCTTGTCATTGGTCATTAATAAGATATCACCTTTAACAGGTATTTTGGTGGAAAAGTCGCCAAAATCTTCAAAATTAATTTCAAAGTTATCTGATAGATTGATAGTGAAATGATCAGCATTGGTGTGACCATGAGGTGAAATGATAATTAAAATATCTGGCTTAGCTGCGTATAGATCTCTTTCTAGGCTAGCTAGAGCTTCTTTGGTTTTGGTTATATTCTCTAAGTGTTCTTTGCCAATACTAGGAATAATTATTGGCGGGTGAGGGGATATGGCGCTAAAAACTAATGACATAAAGTTTAATTAAAAATTAAAAAATAAAAGTGTAAAATTAATGTATTGCTACGCAATGGTTTTTTAAATAAATTATGAGCATAGTGGACACTTGATTTTTTAGTTTTGCGTTTTAAGTTTTTAATTTATTTCGTTCTACCAATCGCCAGTGATTGTTTGTCCTAATTGATGAGCATCTAAAGTTTCTTGGTTGACTGTTTTTATGTTGTCCCATTTGTAATTCATAGATAAGAATATCTTAGAATTAAATATTGGTAGTTTTTTTTCATCAGAAATGACGTACACCGTACTAAGGTTCTTAACTTTAATTAATTCTCCGTCTGGCAGGGTAACTGGATTACCGGGACTGTAAATGTCTAGTTCGCTGGATGCTACTTTTTCGATTGGGACACTGCGGAAATTGGCGTTCATTATTTCTTTGTTGATGACTAATTTTTTCTTACCACTGATAATATAATAAACATCACCAGTAGTTTTGTCCTGAAGTAGTTTGCCTGTTGGGTAGATGGTATTTTTGGTGATATTAGATTCAGTTCTATACATTTCTAATTCATCGTTGCTAACTCCAATAATATCATCTTCAGTAAAGCCGATTTGTTTTAAGAGCTCTTCGTTTTCAATTTTTCTCTTGGTGTCATCAATAATCATATAAATTTCTTTAGCTGGATTCTGAAGTAGGGAAAAATTAAGGTATTCAATAGATGGGCCATCATCATAGTAATCTAAATCTGCTGGAGAAACCATAATTACTTTTTTAGGATCAAATCTGGATAAAAATACAGAGTTTGACACGATTTTTCTTTTGGTGCCATTTTCTATATAGTATTTGGCTGTGGAATCTTCATCTTGTAGTAATGAGCCATCTGGCCACTTTTTACCAAAATATCTATTCCATAAATCCCAAAAAAGTTTATTACCACCACAGTTACCACCACAGTCAACATGGGGAGTGTAGGAATATAAGCCAGCGGTAGCGGCATTTTTAGGAGTAACTGGCAAATTATCAATAGTTCTGGTTACACCAGGTCGGTAATAATAATTTCCTGGATTATCTACATAGTCTCTGGTTTGTAAAGCAGCTGAATTAACTTGTTTAAAAAAACCTTGCCATCTAGAATTACAGCCACCACCGTCAGGACAGCCATAGCCAGTAGCCCAATCATATTGAGTTTGTTTAGGGGCGGGATTATCTAAAAGGCTCATTTCTTTTTGAACAAGGACTAATAAATATTTAGGATTTATTAAGGCATCAAGAGCGGTTTTATAAAAGGTTTCAGCAGCAGTGATTGATTTACCTTCTTTATCAATAGTTACATAGTTTTTTAAGGTACCAGGTCGTTTATCTAAAAAACGTTGAATGTCTTCTAAATCCATGGAATTATAATTAGTAATTTCTGAGTCAGAAATTAAATAATTTGGGTCAAATTCGGCAGCTAAGGCTGGATTAGATATTAATGTTGTGGCCACTAAAAATAGGGCTATAAAGGTAATTTTACAATTGGTCATTTTCTATTAGGTTTATTTATTTTTATTTGTTTAAATTATATCAGATATTTAAGATTTTTGGTATATATTCATAGACTTTTGATTTATAGTCAATTTATTTATGTTTTATGATGATTTTAGAGTGTCTTGATTTTTATCTATCTGATATTTCTGTTAAAATAGATGACAGGTAGAAATAGTGAATAAAAATAATTTTTCTTATGAAAATAGATTTAGAAAATTTTGAAGATATAGAAAGAGATAAATCTTTTGATTACGGTTATTCTAGAAAAAAAAGAAAAAAGAAGAATAATTTAATTAGAATATTAATAGCTATCGTTGTAAGTTTATTAATAGTATTATTGATAGCTTATTTAACGTTGAAGTTTTTTGTTGGACCAATTGTTAAAACTGTTGATGGATTACCTGGTGATTTTCCAGCTGGTATAGATTTTTATCAACCTGATCAGGCTAAAATCAATTTAGAAGATCAAGTGGGGAAAGAGAAAATGATTTCTGGATTAAAATCAATGCCAGATTGGGTGCTAACTTTATTTTTAAATTTCTTGTCCGAAGACTTAAAAAAACAATTAGCCGATAATTTTGGTGATGATATTAATATTCCCAAAAATTTTAGTGTTGATGATTTAAAGGAATCACTTAATGAAATTGATGTTAACAAAACTCAAACAGTTAATTTGTCGTGGGCCGGTGTTGATAAAACCAAAGAAGAAATTGCTGCTTACTATAAGCAAAAATTAAAAGCTAGCAACTTCGAATTCAAAGAAAATTTAACTGATTATCAGATTAATTTAGGTTTTTGGAAAGATGGTGTCTTTGGTCTGATGTCTTTTACTGATCAAAAACAAGAAATAGACGGCGGCGTTAAATATAATAGTGATGTTGATATAACCGTTAATTATTTGAATGAATTACAAAAATAATGAAAAAAGAAATTTTAGGCGTTGGCCTTGATATTATTGATGCTGATCAAACAATATCAAAAATCACTGAGTATTTGCAATCAAATAAGCAGTATCATTTGGTGACAGTTAACCCAGAGTTTATTGTTGAATCTCGGGACAATAAAAAATTTAAAAATGTTTTAAATAAAGCATCACTGGCAGTTTGTGATGGTTTTGGTTTAGTATTAGTAACTCTTGGTAAATTAAAACGAGTCACCGGTGTTGATTTATCTGAGAGGTTGTTGGGTGGTGAAATTAAAAATTCCAAGGTTTTTTTATTAGGTGGCACTAAAGATAACGCCAAAATATTAATGACTAAATACCCTGGCACTATTGTTGGAGCAGAACAGGGTGGTAATATTAATATTAAGACATACCAATTAGATAATAATGATATTATTATTAATAAAATAATTAAAAGCAAGGCTAATATATTACTAGTAGGTTTTGGTCAGGTTAAGCAAGAGATGTGGATTAGTCAAAATTTAAGTAAAGTGCCAAATGTTAAGGTGGCTATAGGAGTTGGCGGCACTTTTGATTATTTGTCAGGTGATATAAAACGAGCGCCCAAATTTTTTAGATCATTGGGCTTGGAGTGGTTGTATCGATTAACCGCTCAGCCTCAAAGGCTTCGGCGAATTTTTAATGCGACCATTAAGTTTTTGTGGTTAGTAGCGCTCAACAAACTATTAAAATTAAAGCATCCTAAATTGACAAAAAGATAATTTATTATTATTATCAAGTCTAATAACTCCAATATGTTTTTTAATAAGAAGTTAAAAATTAGAACTAGGTTTGCTCCCAGTCCCACTGGCTTTCTTCATGTTGGTGGGCTACGTACCGCTCTTTACGCTTATGTTTTAGCCGAACAGAATAAGGGTGATTTTTTGCTTAGAATTGAAGACACTGATCAGTCTAGAGAAGTAGAAGGGGCAGTGGATAATTTATTAAAATCTTTAAAATGGGCTGGCTTAGAAGCTAAAGAGGGGGTAATTATTGATAATGATGATAAAATAGCTGAGAAAGGCAATTTTGGCCCCTACACACAGTCTAAAAGACTAGAGATATACCAAAAATATGCCAAAGTATTGGTAGATTCTGGTCGGGCTTATTATTGTTTTTGCACCTCAGAAAGATTGGAAAGTTTAAAAAATGATCAAAAATCAGCTGGTCAGGCTACTCACTACGATAAACACTGCTTATCCTTAACTAAGGAAGATATTAAAGCTAAACTAGACAATGAGGAAAAATATGTTATTAGATTTAAAGTACCAGAAAAACAAGAGGTAGTTTTTAATGATGTGGTTAGAGGTGAGATTAAATTTAATACTGCTGACATTGATGATCAAATTATTATAAAATCAGATGGTTTTCCAACTTATCATTTGGCCAGTGTTGTGGATGATTACTTAATGAAAATAAATTATATAATCAGGGGAGAGGAGTGGCTATCTTCTACACCCAAACATGTTTTGTTATACGAAGCTTTTAATTGGCCAGTGCCACAATTTGCTCATTTGCCATTGTTATTAAATCTAGATAAATCTAAATTATCTAAACGTCAGGGTGATGTGGCAGTAGAAGATTATCGTGATCAGGGTTATCTGCCAGAAGCTTTGGTTAATTTTGTGGCTTTACTTGGCTGGAATCCTGGGACTGAACAAGAAATTTTTAGCTTAGATGAATTAATTAAACTATTTGATGTCAAAAAAATTCACAAAGCTGGGGCAGTTTTTAATCGTGATAAATTAGATTGGTTTAATAGTGAATATATTAAAAAATTAAGTTCTACTGAATTTAAGGTATTGGCTAGGCCATATTTAGAAAAAAACATAACTAAAATTTCAGCAGATTTAAATCTAGAAAAATTATTCGAAATTGAACAGCAAAGAATTAATAAGTTAAGTGAGATTGGTAATGATTTAAGTTTTATTTTTACTGATAATTTGGCATACAGTGTAGCTGATTTGGTTTGGAAAAAATCTACACCAGAATTAACTCTCAAAAATTTAGAATTACTGATTGGTGAATTAGAAGGGTATTCACAAAGTAATTGGCGGGCTGATAGTTTGGAAAAAAATATTATAAAATTTATTGCCGAATCTGGTTTAAAAAATGGCGATGTGTTGTGGCCAATGCGCTTTGCTTTAACTGGTCAAGTTAAATCGCCAACCCCATTTGAAGTGGCCGATATTCTAGGTCAAGAAAAAAGTTTAGATAGATTAAGGCAGGCTATAGATAAATTAAAATAAAAAAACGACCTGAGTTGGGCCGTTTTTGCTTATTTTTCGATTGAACAGAGATTGGCGTCAAAGCCACAGATAGCACAGATACCAGTAATTACTGCTGGGCTATAATTTTCATTACTACATTGCGGACATCTTAGTAGTCCAATAGCACCGCCATCTTTACAGATAAAGCCAGAGCCTAGTAACTTATCACCCTCTTGAAATTTAATTTCAATATTATCAAAATCTTTTGGTGTTGGTAATTTTTTGATTTGGGTCATTGTAGTAATATCCTTTTTGTTTGATGTTTGGAAGGTGCAATTAATAGATATATTATGTAAATATTATTTTATTGTCAATTGCCAGTATCTTGTGTTATAATATGATTGAAAATAATAATATTGTCCCATGCCAAGACAAGATAGACTTTGGAATTTAGCTAAATATCATATTATTGCTTTGTTGTTAATGCCAATACTGCTTGTTGGTGTTTTTTTATTTACTACTAGAGGGTTGGTGGCCGAAGAAACAGCAGTAACTACTGGTGCTAATCAGACTGAGGTTGACGATTTAACTCAACAAATTGATGATCAAAGAAAAAAAATTGATGCTATTGCTGATAAAATTAATGAATATAAAAGTAGTATTAGTAAATTTCAAAAACAATCTAATACTTTAAAAAATCAAGTTTATATCATAGATAATCAAATAGCTAAAACCGAATTAGATATTGAAGCTAAAAATGAAGAGGTTACAGTTACTGAGTTGGAAATATCTAAAGTAGAGTTAGAGATTGTAGATAATCAAAAAGCCATTGAAGAGCAAAAGAAATATTTATCAGCTTTTATTAGGTTATTGGATTATTATGATGATAAAGATTATTTATCAATACTGTTAAATAATAACTCTTTTTCCGAATTTTTTGATCAAATAAATAATATTGAGGGTATTGAAGAAGATTTACAAAAAACTTTAAATCGCTTTCAAGAGTTAATTGATAGATATAACGCTCAAAAAGATGAGCTAAATGCCAAAAGAGACAAGTTATCTGAACTTTTGAATAAATTAGAGAGTGAAAAAGATTCACTACAAGCTCAAATAGGGACTAAACAATATTTAATTGCTGAAACTAATAATTCTGAAAATAAATATCAAGGCTTGGTTAGTGATTTAAAGCAGCAACAGTTAGCCGCTAATAATGCAGTGGCTGAAATGGAAAGAAGATTGCGTCAAGAATTAGAAAAGAAAGGTCCAGACGAGGCTTTTAATAATTTAGCTGAAGCAGCACTTATTTGGCCAACTAGTAGTCATCGGATTACCGCTCATTTTCATGATGCTGATTATCCATTTAAAGCTACGGTTGGTGAGCACTCTGGTTTGGATATCGGCGTAGGCAAGGGGACACCAGTAATGGCAGCTGAAAGTGGCTACGTGGCTAAAGCGGCTATTGGTACTAAGTGGTATGGTAATTATGTTATGATTATTCATAGTAATAACTTAGCTACTCTTTATGCTCATCTTAATTCTTTAAATGTTAAAACAGATCAATATATTAGCAAAGGGCAGGTAATTGGCCTGAGTGGTAGCACCGGTTTTTCTTCTGGACCACATCTTCATTTTGAGGTTAGATCTGGTGGAATCCCAGTTAATCCTTTAAATTATTTACCTTAGCTTATATTTATGGATAGGGATGAAATTATTAAATCAATTTTAACTTTTATATCTAATATATTTATTTGGTTTATCTTGTCTGGTATAGTATTTTTTATGTATTTCTTTTTTAATAAAGAATTGTATGAAAAATTGATTAAGTTTTTAATACCAGTTTTTATTTATTCGTCCGGTTTGATTTTGGTGTCTATGTGGCGTAAACGAAAAAATGATAATTTAGTTAAAGGTGGTAGTGAAACTGGATCGACAATTTATATTACTCAATGGGATAGGATGAAGCATGATTTAGTGATGTTTATGACACCAATTATCATGTTGTTGGTAGCCAAATTTTATAAAAAAAATGTTGATGGTTTTGATATTATTTTGTCAGCTATTGCATTTATAGGGCTTTATATGTCAAAATGGGTTTATAATAAAAAATAAAATAAAATAAATAATAATGTCTTAATATATGGAAAGTATAGTAAAATGTGCTCAATGTGATATGCCTATAACTGATGAATCAAAATGTAAATGTGACTCTAATTTGTGTAAAGATTGTTGTGATTGTAAAAAATCAGAAGATTCAAAGTGTGCCTGTGGCCATGATTGCGGTTGTAAATAGTATTTAAGTATTTTAAATAGCCCCTTGCAGGGCTATTTTTTATTTGACTAAAATTTAATTTTATTGTAAAATATTAATCTAATAATAGCTCTTTTAACAACTAAAATGGAAACCACAGGAGTGTTACAGTATGAAGCATATTAATCAGGCAATTGAAGATCTGTTGTATAATTTAAAAATGGCTTATTTAAAGGTTAAATATCGCATATGGAATAAGTATATTCTTATGTGGTGGTATCGTTTATGGATCAGACAAGACGAAAATCATAAGTCGTTAGACATGGACTGGCGAGCGACAGTAGGAATGGATGAAAAAGGTATTAAAAAATATTTTCTGGATCTATCTAGGCGCAGAGATATTGCTCATGAACGAGATAAACTGAGGGAGTGATACTTAATGAAAAAGTTATCACCTCAACATATTTTAAGAAAGTGTTCTAAGTGTCGCTGTCTTCGCACTAATACTGGTAATGAATTTTTTTGTAGTTTACACTATGATCAACCAGAAAAGGGAATCCATACTTTGTTAGACTTTAAAAAAAATCATCATGGAGTTAATATTGATGAACCTAAGTGTGCTGGACGCTCTAATGCAGTTGACCTAGAAACATTGGTTAATGAAGTAGCAGCTAGAGCCAGACATTTCGGTAGAAGTTTAATTGGTTTTTCAACTGGCTCTCTTTATAAATTTGAAGTGCCGTTAGTGGATAAATTAAAAGCTTTTCTTCGAGCTGGTTCAACGGTTTTGGAATTAAGTTTTGCCACCACAGAAGAATTACTAGCTTTTGATCCAACTGAAGCCGATTTAAGTAAGTTTAAAAAATATCATAAAATTACTGTTCATGCTCCTTGGAAGGGTATTAGGTATTTTGATGGTACTGTTCAGGCCTATCAGGTGATTGAAAAAATCATAGAATTAGGTCAACTTTTTCATGTTAGCGGAGTAGTGTTTCATCCAGATATTGTAGATAATTTTGATGCTTTGGATTTTGTGCCACTGCCAATTTTGATTGAAAATATGGATCGTAATAAGAAGTTTGGTATTTCGCCGGAAGAAATGGCTATGATCAAGCTTAATTATGGTTTTGATTTTGTTTTGGACTTGCAACATGCCTATGAGCATGATCCGTCAATGTTATTAGCTCAGGAGTTAATAGAGGCTATGGGTGATCGTATTGCCCATTTGCATGTTAGTGGTCAATCTAAAACTAGTCGTCATGCTCCAGTTTATCAAGCTAATAACAAGAATGAGATATGTAAACTACTTAGGACATTACCTAACATACCAGTAATATTAGAGGGGGTTATTTCAGAAAATTTCTTTCCTAGTATTAAGATAGAAATTCACTATGTTACTGAAAATGGTGATCCATTTAAAAAAAAATACTAATCCGGCAATATGCTGGATTTTTTTATTGTCCACTGTGAAATTTTTTGTGAATATCTTTTAATTTTTTATTAGTAACATGCGTATATATTTGAGTGGTGGCAATATTGCTGTGGCCTAGTAATTCTTGGACCGATCTTAGATCAGCGCCTTGATCTAATAAATCAGTGGCGTAGCTGTGTCTAAGGGTGTGAGGTGTAGCGTCTACTGGTAGACCAGCCATAACAGTATATTTTTTTACTAAATTTTCAATTGATCTAGACGATAGTCTGTGGTCATCATCGTTATTATTGCGACTATAGTTGATAAACAGGGGAGTTAACATGTCATTTCTGGTCTTAAGGTATTTTGAAAGCCATTTTAGGGATCGATTGGAAAAATAGATAGTTCTAGTTTTGCCACCCTTACCATTAATAACTAATTCCTGGTCAGTGAACTTATTTGTAATCAGGTTATTGCGATTAAACTGCTTAACGTTAAGCGAAGTTAATTCTGAGACCCGGATGCCAGTAGAGAAGAGTACCTCTAGTATGGTTCTATCTCTTAAGCCATCAGGCTTAGATGTATTTGGCATATTTAACATTTTTTCAATTTGTTCAAAATTTAAAAATTTAATTGATTTATCTTTATCAGTTAATTTTGGTAATTTTATTTTGTCAGAGGGCAGTGAGATGATATCTTTGTCAGCTAAATAATTTAAGAGTATTCTAATGGCCCTTAAATAATAGCTTTGAGTAGTCTTTTTAATCCGTTTACCCTTATCATCCTGTTTACGTGATAAATAGAGTCGGTAGTCCCAAATATGGTCTGTAGTGAGCTCGTGGGGCTTGATATCAACTAAGTCATGATCCTTAAGCCAGTTTATAAACATTTTTAGAAAGTTATGATAATTACGGGTTGATACTGGACTCAGGCCCTTTTCAACCTCACAATAGTCTAGGAAGTTAGGGATATGTTTAATTAGTGGAATATTAGATTTTTTCATAGTTTTTTGGTTCTTTACTTCTCTTATCCTCTGTTATACGAAGTTAAATATATTATAAAATAAAATTAGTAATCACTCAATAAAGTTATCCCCTGGCTCATAATGCATAACGCATAGCGTATAACATATAACGCATAACGCATAACTTATAATATGTAATACACAACATGTGACGCGTAACGGAAAATTTATTATTACTAACTGCATAGGCTAGTGTTATGTGTTACTCGTTATGCATGGATGCTCTCCCCTATTTTCTACTTATAATATATTTTATCGCCGAATCTTAAGTCAATGTATTCCAATACCGAACGGTCTTTGACTTTATTATTTAAAACCATCTGCATATTTTCTATGGCCGTATCAAAGTTACTAGTAACATCAAAATGAGCTTGCCAGCCGAGCTTGGTAATAGCGGTTATTTCGTTCAATCCCCCGCTTTTATAATTATTTATCTCAATACCTAGAGATTTTAATTTGTCGTTTAATTGTAAAATAAAATCAACAATAGTACTAGACACAGCTTCTGTCCCAATAGTTGTTTCCTTGTCAGTTAGCATTAGTGGAAATTCACTAATATAAATATTGCTTTCTTCTGGTCTAATTTCTCTAATAATTATGCCCTGCTTGTCAACAAAAAATAACTTGTCATTATTTTTAATTATTAGGTAATTAATCCTTTCTTTAATGTTAATAGTGATTTTTTTCCAGCCACGTTTAATTGCTATTTCATCTAAGCCATATTTACCGCCAATAGCCTTAATTATATTTGATTTACTAATAAATAATATATTTTGTTGTGGTAGTATGAACCAGCGCCAATTATTAAGTTGTTCATCAACTATTTGTTCTAATTCTATTTTGTTTATTAGGTCAGCACCATTAACGTCAATGGTTTGAATTTTAAATAAATCACTGTAAATTATAATGTATAACAAAAAAACACCTAAAAGTATTTTTAAATACAATTTAGTATTAAATCCTCCAGAATGCTCTTTTTTAACGGATCTAGTAAAATAAGGATTTGAGAAATGCTTTCTTTTGTAGTCTTTTTTGATCCTTATTTTTGATTGATAATTCTTATTAGAAAAATCTTTAATCATTTTTTATTGATAATTCTATAATTCTATTTAATAAATCTGTAAAACTTAAGCCATGACTTTTTGCGCTTTTAGGACATAAACTATTTTCTGTTAAGCCTGGTAGAGTATTAATTTCTAGAAAAAATATTTGTTGGTCTTTTATTATAAAGTCCACACGGCTTAGTCCGCGACATCCTAAAATATTAGCTATCATTAAAGCTTGATTTTTAATGTTTGTTTCTAATTCTTTATTAATCCTAGCTGGTACTATCTCTTGGCATTTGCCAGTAGTGTATTTAGATTCATAGTCAAAAAAATCGTTCCCAGGTAAAATTTCAATTAAGGGCATGGCTTCATTACCAAGGATTGAAGCAGTGATTTCCTGACCGTTTATATATTCTTCTATTATGGTAGTTTCATCATGTAAAAATGATTCATTAATTGCGTCTATTAATTTGTTGTAATTTTTAACTATACTTACACCCACTGAAGATCCAGAAATACTTGGTTTTATAACAATTGGCAGTGTTGTTTGCTTAGATATAGTTTCTATGATTTTGTCTTTATTTTTGAGCCAATTACTTTTTTTAATAATTAGATCATTTGGTGTCAATATATTATGAGATTTAAGTATTTTTTTAGATAGAACTTTATCCATACATAAAGCCGATGCTGTTACTTCACTACCGTTATAAGGCATGTTTAATGAATCTAATAAACCTTGAATTGATCCATCTTCACCAGCTTTTCCATGCAGGGCAATAAAACAAAAATCAATTTTCTTGTTTAAGCAATCATTAATTAGTTCTCTTAAGTTTATTTTTGGATCATAAATATTTATGTCATATTTTTCTTTATCTAAGTTGTTTACAACTTGCAATCCAGAAGATAGCGACACTTCTCTTTCATTGGAAGTGCCGCCCAGAAGAACGCCAATTTTAAGTTTGTTGTTAGTCATTATTTTTTTAAAATAACATCAAAACCAGTAAATTTTTGCAAAACTGCTGGTATTTTAATACTGCCATCAGCTTGTTGAAATTGCTCTAAAATAGCTGGAAAGAGTCGACTAGTAGCCAAACCAGAAGCATTTAGTGTATGAACAAATTCATTTTTGTCTGTATCTGGGTTTTTATATCTAACATTGCCTCGACGAGCTTGATAATCACCAGCGTTAGAGGCACTAGATACTTCCTTGTAGACTGCCATTGACGGGATCCAAACTTCAATGTCTTTGGTTTTTCTCATGGCCGCGCTGGCATCTCCTGCTGCTAATAGAGTTGTTTGATAATGTAGTCCTAAGCCTTCCACTAATTTTTCAGCATTTTCTACTAATTCATCAAAAGCCTTGGCAGACTCTTCGGGTTTGGTAAATTGAAACATTTCAATTTTGTTGAATTGATGACCGCGAATCATACCCCTCTCTTCCTTGCGATAAGAGCCAGCCTCTCGTCTAAAACAAGCACTATAAGCACAGTATTTTAATGGTAATAATTTTTCATCTAATATTTCATCTCGATGATAGTTGCCTAACATCATTTCGGAAGTAGCATTAAGACAGCTTTTGTCTTGAGTCCAAAAAAGATCTTCTCTAAACTTTGGCAAATGACCAGAAGTATAGGCTGACTCCTCGGTTAATAAAAATGGTGGAATCATAAATTGATAGCCATTTCTGGTATGAAATTCTATAAAATAGCTTAAAAGTGCCCATTCTAAAATAGCACCTTGGCCTTTGTAGATCCAAAAACCATTACCCGACATCTTGACTCCCCTTTCATAATCAATAATATCTAGATTAGTAGCTAGTTCTACATGATCTTTTGGCTCAAAATCAAAACTAGGTTTTTCTAAATAAGTTTTTACTATCTTATTATTTTCTTTGCCACCAGCAACAACATCTTCAGCAGGAATATTTGGCAATTCTGACATCGCTTCGTTAAATTTTATATCAACTTCAGCTAATTGAGTATCAATTTCTTTAATCTTCTCCCCTATTTCTTTCATGTTAGCAATAATTTCTGGAGTGGGCTTAGTTTTAGAATGTTTATTTCTTTCAGCTTTTAATTCTTCGGTTTTATGAATTAAATCCCTGCGCTCCTCATCAAATTTTAAAATTTGAGCCAAAATAGTTTCCAATTTATCAGCGTCCATGCGCTTGAGTAAGGCGGTTTTAATCCCCTCCTGATCTTCTCTGATTTTATTAATGTCTAGCATATTATTCGGTTAAAAATTATAAAGTAAAAAGTTATAAAATTTTATTTTTTATTTTTTAATATGTCAGTAATTAATAATGATAGACCTATTAAAAAATTTATAAATGCAATAATAAAAAAACCATATCCAAAAATAGCAAGTTTACCAAATCCATCATCTACTAATGAAATAGCAATAATAACTAACAATAATGATAAAATAAATATGGAAATTATAATAATAAAATACTTTTTTGTAAAAAAATTAAGTCTCGCCATAAAAAGTAATAAAATCACCATAGCATAGGGTACAACAAGAAAAATGAAATCAAGAGGCATTAAAAATTGAATAAATACTGATAAGGCTATTATAGTAGAAGATAAAAGAAATACCTCACCAGTTATTAGAATTGGATTTTGAACACATTTATTTATTAGTTTGTTTATCATTGATTTATTGTCTGATTTATTTTCATTAAATTCATCTATCGATTTTATAAAATCATTGTTATTTTCCTGTCTCATAAGTTCTCTTTTTATTTGTTTAATTTTGTTTTTTGTGTTTTCGTGTTTTCGTGTTCCGTTGGTCTAAGTAATGGAAATAGTACTACATCCCGAAGATTGGTATGACCGGTCAAAAGAGCGACTACGCGATCAATGCCCATGCCCCAACCAGAAATTGGTGGTGCACCATGCTCTAGAGCGGTAATAAACTCATCATCACTTTCCATTACTTCTTCTTCGCCAGCCGCTTTAGCTTTTAATTGGTCATTAAATCTTTCTTTCTGATCAATAGGGTCAACTAGTTCGCTATAAGCTTTAATAATTTCCCAACCGTTGACTACTAATTGAAACTGATCAACAATATTTTCATCTTGATCATTAACTCTAGCCAGTGGTTGCAAATATTTAGGATAATGATACAAAATTGTTGGATTAATGATTTTTGGTCTAGAAACTTTTTTATATAAATTATCCACTAGTCCAGCTAGACTCATGTCGTTCATACCATCAAATTCTATTTCAGCTTTTTTAATATCAGTTAAAAGTTTTTTGTTGTCTGTATATTTGGTGATATCTAGGCCAGTATCAGTTTTTATTAATTCAATAAAATTAACTCGCTTAAATGGAGTTGAAAAATCGACTTGATGAGTTTTTTCATCACGGCCGATTAGTTCCATTTTTCGATCAATATCTAATTTATCAAATAGATAATCAATCATTTTTTCGGTAAAAATAATGTTATCTTCAAAATTCCAATAAGCACAATAGTGCTCTAGATGAGTGTGCTCTGGTAAGTGTGATGGATCTACACCCTCGTTCCTAAAAGCTTTGCCTAACTCAAACACTTTTTCCATACCACCAATGATTAACTCTTTTAGTGGTAGTTCATGAGAAATCCTCAAATAGATATCAATATCTAAGGCGTTGTTGTGGGTTTTATAAGGAGTAGCAGTGGCGCCAGTGGCTTGATGTAAAAAAGTTGGTGTCTCAACCTCATCGAAACCTTCTAAATAGTAAAATTCTCGAAGATTTTTAATAAAGTTACTTCTAAATTTAAAAGTTTTTTTAGAATCTTCGTTCATTAATAAGTCTAAATATCTTTGACGATAAATAGTATCTTGATCTTTAACGCCATGAAATTTTTCTGGCAGTGGTCTAAGGGCTTTGCCTAAGAAGGTATATTCATCAGCTAAAACCGAAATCTCCCCTTTTTGGGTGGTAAATATCTTACCTTTAATGCCCAAAAAATCTCCCATATCCACTTTTTTTTCTAAAAATTTAAAATTGTCACGGCCAATTTCATTAAGTTTAAAAACAATTTGCATTTTTCCAGACCAATCCTGCAAATGACAGAAAGCAATTTTGCCCATTTCCCGTTTGGTCATAATACGACCAGCTACACTAACTTCGGTCCCCTCTTTTAGAGATTTTGATTCTAATAAGAAGTGGGTTTTGGTAAATTTTTCTGGATATGGTATTATCCCCTCTTCTTTTATTTTTTCTAGCTTCTTTAGACGAACTTGACGTTCATCTTGCAGGTTATTTTCGGCCATATTTTCGTTATTTTTAGATTGGGTAATGTTTTTATTCTACAATGTTAAACCAATTTTTGCAAGTGAAATTAATGGTTATATAGTGACAAAAATTAAAAATTATGTTATAATTTAACTTTTATTATTTTATAAATAAAAAAGCTCCATTTCCTATTATAGGTGGAGCTCCTGGTAAAATTCAAACTATTCTGTCTTTTCTTATCTCATTAATAATAGAAATAGTCCAGTTTATGGCGATTAAAACACTTGGCCAGGTGGATAATATAACAAATATTTTATCTTCTTTGATGAGTTTAATGGTGGAAGATACTTTTTTAACCGCTTGCCTTTCGAAAAAAGTAAGAATAATATTTTGGTCAAAATCCTCCATTGACGCCAAAAATTCTTGTTCTAAATCTTCTACTACAAAAGTTACAACTGATAGAATAATAAAGCCAATTAAATAATAAATAGCTACTGATAATAGTATAATGGTCATACTCATAATACAGACTAGCCACAGTGGAATGAACATTTTATCTCTCCTGTTGGGTTTAAACGTATAACCAAACTAGAAATTAAATAGTTTAAATATACTATATAATATTCACTAGTATGTCAAACAAAAAAAGAATCAAGTTGATTCTTTTTTAGGAGTATTATTTTTTGCGTTTAGCTTTTTTTTCATTCTTTTTTTCTTTGAAATGAACTGCTAGTTTGCTCATTCCTTCGATTAGGGGTGGTAAATAACTGGCGGTAGTTTCAACTTTCTTTTTGACAATCTCTAGAATTTGATCAATTAGATCTAATTTTTTTCTAGCACTAACTGTCATTTTTTTAATATCGCGTAAAATTAAAGCGATATAAATACAGCCCCAACCAATAGCCAAGCCAATAAATATAACAATAAAAGCTATAGATAGGTTAAGAAAGTCTTGTGATGTTTGAAGCATGGGAGTGTTATTAGTTTATAAAGTTTATAAAGTCCTTAAAGTAAGAATAATTTTTATAAGCTCTTGATAAGACCAGATAGTATTTTAGATATTTCTAGCGATAAATTATAATATTTTTCAAAATTATCTTGTGATATATATTTTAATTCTTTAGCTATATATAACATCGATCTAACTTCAGCGCATGATCCCTTGGCAATAAATAAAAAATGTTTAAATTCATTGTCACCTTTTCTTTCAAAGCCCTCAGATATGTTATTCATTATTGACACGGAAGCACGTTGAATTTGATCTTTGAATCCAAAATCACGAGAATTATCAAACTGTCTGTAAATATTTATTGTCAAAATTTTTGCTTTTTTCCAGGCAATAATATCTTCAAATTTATCTATTTTCATAAAATAACTTTATAGACATTTGACTTTATAGACTTTCGACTACCTTATGGTTATATTATATTCCTTTTTTAATTTATCGACAACTTTATCATGAACTTTTTGGGCTTCTGTTAGCTCTAATGTTTTATTATCATCCCGATAATTAATTCTGATAGCCAAAGCTTTTTTGCCGGTGGGAATTTTTTCACCTTGATAAACCGATAAAAATAAAACTTGTTTTATTAAGTCATTAAAATCTTTAACAGTATTTACAACGTCGCTGTACAAAATATCTTCTTCAATTTCCATCGAAATATCTAAATCAATCCCAGGAAATTTAGCAATTGGTTTGTAAGTTGAGCTGTCTTTAATGAATTCTGCTAACTTGGAAAAATCAATTTCAGCTAGAGCGACATTCTTTTTGATACCAAATAATTGTAAATTTTCTTTGTTTATGATACCAATTGTTCCAATGGATTTTTCGTTGATTATAATTTCGGCTGATTCATTGCTGCTCCAGTAGAGATTAGTCTTTTTAATGGGTTGGGTGGTAAAATCTTCAATATTCAATTTTTGCAGGACTACTGCCAGAGCTCCTTTAACATCAAAAAACGCTTTATCTTTTGAATCCTCAGCCATGGCAATACATAAATCTGTTTTTTCAGTTGGTAGTTCTTTAGGATTATTGATGTATGATTTGCTGAGTTCAAATATTTTTAAATCACTCACCATTCTTTCATTTTCTTTAATAGATTGTAATAGGCCCGGTACCAATGAGACGCGCATATATTCAAAATCACCAGATAATGGGTTGGCTATTTTTACGTGATCATTTACATCTAAACCAGAGCTTTTAATTAATTTTTCTGAAATAAATGAATAATTAATATTTTCGCTGTAGCCTAAGCCCACTAAAGTGTCTTTGATTTTATCCTCTTGTTGAAATATTTTTTTCTGATCGTTACCTGTTGGTAAATCGCCAGTCATTAACTTGGCTGGTAATTTATGATAACCGTAAACTCTAGCAATCTCTTCGATTAAATCATGTGGCCCCTCGATGTCATTGTTTCTAAAATATGGCACCTCGACTTTAATGTCGCCAGTACCAGATACTTTGAAACCTAATTTTTCTAAAATAGATTTTACCTCAGCTGGTTTAATCTCTATGCCCAATATTCTTTTAATATCATCGCTTGGTAAATTAACAGTTTTAATTTTAAATGAATAACTAGACTCATCAATTAATTTTGAAGCCACTTTACCGTTAGCTAATTCAACTACCAATTCTATGGCTCTTAAAATAGCTGGTGTAGTGTTTTCTGGTGCCAAGCCCTTCTCAAATAAATTAGAGCTATCAGAATGTAAATTTAGAGCTCTGGCTGTCTTTCTAATTGATAGTTGATCAAAATTGGCTGCTTCTAAAACAATAGTCTTAGTCTCGTCGGTCGCGGCTGAAAGTTCGCCACCCATAATACCGGCTACAGCTACAGGATCTTTTTTGTCGGCAATAACTAGCGAGTCTTCAATTAATTCATAATTTTTACCATCCAAAGCTAAAAGCTTTTCACCTTTTTTGGCACCCCTAATTATTATTTCTTGACCAGCTAATTTATTATAATCAAAAACATGCATTGGTTGGCCAAATTCTAATAAAATATAATTAGTAATATCGACTAAATTGTTAATTGGTCTAAGTCCAGCCGATAGTAATCTTTGTTGCATCCAGAGCGGTGAACTTTCAACTTTAATGTCAGTCATAACAATCGCTTGGTAACGTGAACAGAGTTTTGATTCTTTAACACTAACATCTAATTTTAATTCTTTGTTGATTTTAAGATTTGGCTTTGATTCTTCGTAAGTAAATTTAACATCCAAAATAGCCGAAGCTTCACGAGCTAAACCAATAATATTCATAGCGTCTGGACGATTGGAAGTGACTTCAATATCAAAAATATAATCATCTAAGTTCATCACTTTCTCTAGTGGTAGTCCAACTTTGGTGTAGGCTGGTAAAATGTAAATCCCCGTGTGATCTTCACCAATGCCTAATTCTTTTTGAGAGCACATCATGCCAGCACTTTCGACGCCTCGTAGACTAGCCTTTTTAACTTCAAAGCCAGATACTTCCCCGCCCACTGTTACTACTGGTACTTTTTGACCGACTGCAATATTAGGAGCACCACAAACAATTTGGAGTGGTTCTTTGGCACCCACATCAACTTGGCAAACCTGTAATTTGTCAGCAGAAGCATGCTTCTCAATCGAAATGATTTCACCAATGACTACTTTTTTAAAAGTTGGTGTGAGTTCATGAATATAATCGATAGTGGGGCCACTGATAGTTAATTTTTTGGCAAAATCACGAGCACTATCTTTAGTAGTGACGTATTCTTTTAGCCAATTGTAGGAAAAATTTAGGTTCATAAAATTAAAACTGATTAATAACTCGTAAATCATTTTTGTATAACAATCTAATATCATCGATATTCAAGCCCGATTTCATCATATAACATCTTTCTACGCCCCAACCAAAGGCAAAGCCACTATAAACCTTAGGATCAATACCACCCGCTTTTAAGACATTAGGGTGGACCATACCGGCGCCAGCTAGTTCTAGCCAGCCTTCTTTGCAAAGCTTGCAACCCTTGCCATGACAAACACCACAAGAGATATCTACCTCAAAACTGGGTTCGGTAAATTGAAAGTGGTGTGGTCGTAGTCTAATTTCTCTATCTTCGCCAAAAAATCTTTTAACAAAATATTCTACCGTACCCTTGAGGTGGCTTATGTTTATGTCTTTATCAATAACCAAGCCTTCAAATTGATGAAACATTGGTGAATGAGAAGCATCGATTTGACGACGATAAGTTTTGGAAATATTAGTCATACGAATTGGCAACTCCCCTTTTTCCATTTCCCGGACTTGGCCAGATGAAGTGTGCGGGGTTAATATCCGCTGACCTAATTTTTTATTAATTGGTTCGCGATCAATAAAAAAAGTTTCCCATTCATCACGGGCTGGATGGCCAGCTGGCATATTTAGAGCTTCAAAGCCATAATAATCCCACTCGACTTCTGGATAGCGCTCTCTTTGAAAACCAATATCTTCGAAAATACCAGATATTTCTCTGATGGCTTGCGAGACCATATGAAGATGACCAACTGGTTGTTCGGTACCAGGTAAAGTTGGGTCAAAAGCAGTGTCAGAATTATTTTTATTTCCTAAATTAGATTTAATAGTCTCTAATTTATTAGTTAAAAATTGTTTTACTTCGTTGGCTAACTTGCCGACTGCTGGCATTTCTTCTTTGGGCACACTTTTCATTTCTTTCATTAGTAGTGTTAGAACCCCACTCTTTCTGCTAAGATATTTATTTTCCAAAGATTCTAAATCAACCAAAGATTTAATTTTTTCTGCTTCATCGTTGAATTCTTTTTTTAGTGCTTCTAATTTTGCCTTCATTTTTTTGAGACTAAATAATTTAGTAATGTAGCTATTATAGTCCCAAAATTGACTTTTAGTCAACATAAAAACCGCTCAAATGAGCGGTTTAATAGTAAAAGTCAATTATATTCTTTTTTTATAGCTTAAAAAGAAAAATTCTAAAACCACAACAGCGGCTACTAACAGGATGGTATTTAAGATATTTAACATTTTGGCACCTTGCAAGATTAAAATACTATCTACTAATAAAGCAAAGAAAAATGATTGCCTAAAAGAGGTGCCAACAATGCTGTATTCCAAGGAAAATTTATTGAAGGCTTTTCGAAAAGCAAAACTGGCTAAAAAGAAAGTGCCAAGGAGTGAAAATAATAAAGTTAAATAAAACAAAAGAAAACCAAAAAAATCAGTTTCGAAAGGATTAATTTGTGAAACAATAGAAATCCAAATCACCCAGAATAAAATTGTAGCACAGGAAACAACGGTTAATAATTGCTTGATGTTCATAAAAAAAAATAATTTTATGTTATTAATTCTATTATAGCATAATTATTTGGACAAATAAAAATCCCGTCGGTAAAGACGGGATTTAGAGAAGGGTGAACTGGAATGTTGTGAAACTGTATTTGAGAGAGAATCTCCAAACTAAAGTTGGAGAAATGCAATTTACAACATACCAGCATGAAATCCTTCCCTCAGTGAAAAATTATAGCACCCCTAAAAAATACAATCAATCTTTTTTTTAATTTTTCTGTGGATAAAAAAAATCTCTTCCATTGCGCCGTTAAGTTTCTAAAAATACTTAGACACTTAACGGGGAAAAAGAAGAGAGATTTTCTAGTCCTAAGACTTTAACTTCCCCGGTCAAATTAATAAGTTAATTATTAATTTGATTAGGGAGAGGAAGTATCAATGACGCCTCCTCTCAAATGGTTTCGACTGTGATCAGTGCCGCTTCGCTTTTTCGAATGGCAATGACACTATCATAAATTTTAAGGCGCATAGGGTCACCTAGTGGAGCAAAGCCTAAAACTTCAATCCCCGCTCCCTCAATGAAGCCCATTTCTAGTAGTCGTTGAAAGACAGCAAATACTGTTTCTTTTATTTCTACGACTATACAAAATTGGCAGGCGTGTAACTTATCTAGAGTGGTGGTCATAATATAAAACCTCTCTTAGATGATGAGCGGGCTGACAGATTGGATCTGCAGCCCGCTAAATGTTGGGGTTAGACAGCTTCGGGACGAAGCTGTCTCATGAAGTCGAAGCAGTCAACTGCTCTGTCCTCAAGGACATCGGAGCGATGTACTGGACAACGAGAGCATGGCGACGTTTCGTCTTCACAGATGAGTCCGCGTTGCAGAATTTCTTCTGCGGACAGCGTCTCCAATTCTGACATGGGATGGGCATGAGGACAATCCTCACATTCGTTATGACACATGGCCATAGCATTTCTCCTTATTCGGTTGCAATTGATCTAGTCCGAGAAATTCGGGCTAGTAAAAGAGCTACTGGGGATATTCCATTTCAGGGAAATGGAGGTCGAAACAGTCTGGACAATAGCCATGGCTAATGTCTCTCCTACCTTCGACGGACTGCTCTGTCCATGAGCCGTCAGTTTGACGAACCTTTTTACATACGCAACATTGAACTACCATTGATGTACCTCCATAGTTGAATTTTCCCCACAACGATACGAAGCAAGTTTGAACAAAATGGTCGGTCTCTTATAATATATATTTATTTGTACCGGTTTTGTCAAGTTTGCTTGTTAGTAGACCTACTAGTAAATATTTTTTGTTTATAAACTTTTATAATTTTGAGATAAATTTTTCAAATAATCTTTGCGGTTTAGAGGTTCTAAATTAAAAAGATTTTTGGAAATTTAGTCGAAATTTATAAGTTTTAACAAAAAGGTATTTACTAGTGGGTCTACACCTAGCATGTCCCTCCTTCGTATCGGCGTGGAGAAAATTCTCCAATCGCCAGTTCATTAGAACAACTAATAGAGGATGACTGATGAAAAATAGATTTCATAAGGCCCTATTATGGTTGTGACCCGAAACATATAATTCGTAATTTGTTCCCTCCCCTATATGATTGTTCTAAAATAAATTTAATGTACTCTTCAAAACTATCCCGTCAAATTGATTTCAATTCCCTCATAATTAACATTTTCTGGAATATTCTTTTTTAACAAGATAGTTTTGAGGAGAAATCTTTATGGTTATTATGATTTCTCCAGATTTTGCTGGCGAGTATTATTTTCAAGTGGCATCCTCTACTGGTTGAAAAATAGTAGCCCTTTTCTCTAAATACGCAGATCAGGCCACCAACTACTCGATAAGTGTGTAAAATTTTACCGTAACGAACTTCTAATAA
Organism: Candidatus Buchananbacteria bacterium CG10_big_fil_rev_8_21_14_0_10_33_19; assembly: GCA_002773855.1. Taxonomy (GTDB): domain Bacteria; phylum Patescibacteriota; class Patescibacteriia; order 2-01-FULL-39-33; family 2-01-FULL-39-33; genus 2-01-FULL-39-33. Next base: position 332,872 of record PEZY01000012.1, read on the forward strand.
CTCTGATTGTGACATCTCACTATCCTCCATGGTTTTTTACCAGAACTATCCAGTCAATCGATTTTATTCCCTCCTTTGTATTTTTTATAAATCAAGAAATGGAACCCTCATATTGACAAGATAGTTTTGGTGAGGAGCACGAGTTCAATGTCGTGCTCCTCTGTATCTTTACCTCCACGGTTGGTGGTAAAGACATGTTCCGTGGTGTTCGCGCATCATAAACACCACGGAAAGGTCCATTGACAATTTTCTGGCTACCTTAACAGCCCCAACAAAACTGTCAAATACATAGATAAAGTCTATGCAATCGCAGGTGTAACCAAATACTGTATACATAAATTTCTCCTCTCGTTGTTGAAATGTACTACCCAAAACTATCTAGCCAATCCCGTAAATCCTCTAAATTGATTTAAGTAGAATCAGCAGATTAGCGAGATGGTTTTGGGAGGGGCTGGACATCACAGGTCCAGCCCCAGAAAGGTTGAGTGCGCATGGACAACACACCCAAGAATGAAGATTGTCGGATCAAAGATCCTTATCAGGGCGACGCATCTAGATAACTAGCTGCCGCCCTTATAAGGAGCTTCGAATCTTTTTAACAAGAGATTAAAAGATTCACTCCCTTAAAACAAAAGAACCCTGGTTGGAGAGAGAGGGTTCCTTTGCGGTGACCACTATAATAAATATACTGGTGGTTTTTTCTCTCTCCTTATTGTGCTAGCATTATATCATATAACAGTAATCTTGTCAAGTATATTGCTGGTTTTTTGCTAAAAATTAGCTAAAATTAGCTAATATTATAAACTTGTCAATATGATAAAATTGTGATGTAATATAGTTTTATGAAATTTAGTTACTTAGTATTTCTTATATTCGTTATTCAATGAGTTATATATCTTATCTCTTTCTATCTGTTACTTTTGTACCGCCAAAAGTAACCAAAAGCTCGCAAACGTAAAAAATCATGGCAATTTTATATCAGCTCGCTAGAGCCAATTAAACAAAACAGCGACCTAATAATTGTCTCTAACGCTCGCCTTGATATAAAATTGACACAATATTTTTTAATGTTTGCATTTTTTATAATAAATATATAAATAAATTCGAGCATATGAAAAATTAAGTAGAAAAACAATAATAAATTAAGCGTTTGTGAGTTGTCTACGAACAAATTTTTCGCATGTCTGAGCCATTTTCGACCTATCTAAATAAATAGAAAATGGTGAGTTCGGAAAATAGCGAAGATTTATTATAGTTTTTCCTTAATTTTATCATCGCTCGTAGTTTTTGTGTTACTTTTTGCTATCAAAAAGTGACGAGAAAAGTTATTAAAAAATGAGATTGCTTCTTACCTCGCAATGACGTTTGTAGATGGAGTGTAAAGTAATAGAAATAAAGAAAATAATCTCTCTACCTCCCCCACCCGTATAGTTGCGGTCGATATGACATGATAAAATAAAATAAAATTATAGATAAAAAAGACTAGTCATATGACTAGTCTTTTAAAAGCATAATTACGCTTTATGTTCACAAATACTGTTAAAGTCACAATAATTACACATCATCCCTGGTTTTGGCGGAAATTCCGCTTGTTTAATACCCTCTATATTTTTTATTAACTTGGCTTTGGTTTTTTCTAGTTCTTTGGGCGTACCCAGGAAAGAAACTTCTTTATTGTCATCTAAATAATGAAAAACCAATTCTTTGACGGGTTCTTTTAATACCTCTTCTACGGCCATTTGATAGATTAATAGTTGTTCTTTGTTATCAAAAGTTAATTTATCTTTAGCACTGCCGGTTTTATAGTCTACAATTCTGACTCCCCCATCTACTTTGTCTATCCTATCGATCACACCATAAAGAGTAAAATTTTCTAAACCATTTTGAATATGTAAATTAAATGGATATTCTAAATACATAGTTTTGGGCCAATTGTCTTTATTTTGTTCATAAAACTGTTTTAGAGATTTTTCACCTTTGATCCGGTATTTTTCTTTGGTGTCTCTGTCTGGAAACCAATCATCAATAAAAGATTCTTTATAAATTTTGGCCATATCCTCCCAGTCGACATCTTTTTTGTCATGACTAGGTATTAATTCTAATTGACTAGGATTAATTCTTTTACTAACTAGTTCTAAAGTTTTTTGTAGACTGTTATGCATAGTGCGACCAAAAGAAAACTGTGGTTTACCTGGAGTCGGCACTTTTAAAATAAATGAAAACCGATACTGATAAGGACAAGTTTCAAAAGCTTTTAGTCGAGTAAAAGAAAATTTAGCTGGGAGCTTTGGCTTGATTTCTTCTTGGTAGTTTTTATTTTTAATGTCTTCTGATTCAATTGAGGTTTTAACCGTTTCCGATAAGGTTAAACCAATTGGTTTAAGTTCTTGGATAAATCTAGATATTTTTTTGGCTCTAGCCCCACCATAGTTCTCAGCCGATGAAAAATATAAATTACTTTTGGCTCTAGTCATCGCCACATAAAATAGGCGTCGCTCTTCCTGAAGATGAATATCGCACTCTGGCACAATCTCTTTAATTAATTTGTCTGGCAAGCTAATGGCTTCGCCTTTGGCGGTAGTGGGAAATCTTTTGTCTACCATATTAGGTAAAAAGACGCATTCAAATTCCAAACCCTTGCTGGCATGAACGGTCATAATTTTTACCGTGTCAGGATCATCAGATTCGGTAGTTGATTTTAAGCTACCCTCTTCACCAGACTCTAATTCTAATTCTATTAAGTTCAAAAAACTTTTTACTGATTTATCACTGCTTTCTTTTTCAAAGTCTTGAATTTTTTTGAAGAATTGATTTAAATAGGCTAACTCCTCTAGATTTTTAGTAGAGTCTATAGTAGTTAAAGATTTAAGATAGCCAGATTTATCCATAAAGCCCTGAATGATTTCGGTAGTGCGTTTACCACTGGCGGCTATTTCTGAAAAATGATTGATTAATTTCATAATACTGGTAACTTTTTGTTGAGTGTCACCACTTATAACTTTTAATTCACCAGCTTGGCGTAGAGATTCATAAAGTGATACACCTTTGCGTCCGGCCCAATAGTTAAAATTCATTATTTCTTTGTGTGGTATATTCCAAAGTGGCATCGAAATAAAGCGGTACATAGCGACACTTTCGTGATAACTATCTAGGAGTTTTAGGAAAGCTAGAATATTTAAAATAATATTTTTGGCATAAAGTCCTTTGGAAGCTAAGAAGTTATAAGGCACTTTGGCTTGCTCTAGGGCGTAGATAAATTCATTAGCACTAGAATTAGCTCTAATTAGAATAGCAAAATCAGACCATTTTAGATTTTCATTTTTATTATAAATATCAATTATTTTATCAACTACCAATTTCACTTCGTCTTCTAAATTTTGACCATGAAGATGTTCTATTACTCCCTTTTGAGAATTATTAGCTAAAAGTTTTTTGGATAATTTATTCTTTTTTTGATTGCCTTCGGCTAATTTTATCTCTAGACGGTATGGATTATTTAATTGAATGAATTGATAAGTTAAATCCAAAATATTTTGAGCGCTACGATAGTTGGTATTTAAAAATACTTCTTTAGCACTAGTATAGTCACTTTTAAATTGTAAGATGTTAGAGATAGAAGCACCCCGAAATTTATAAATCGCCTGATCGTCATCACCGACTACCGTGACATTGTTTTTGGGACTAGCCAGTAATTTAATTAATTCGTATTGAGCATAATTAGTATCTTGAAATTCATCAACTAAAATATATTTAAATTTAGCTCGATATTTAGCTAAAACATTTTTACGCTCGATAAAGAGTTTAAGTAAATAACTAATTAAATCGCCAAAATCCAAAGCATTATTATCTAGTAGTAGTTGCTGATAGGTTTTGTAAGCTTTAGCTGTTTCTTCTAATTTTTTTAGTTCTTGGGCAATGGCTTGGTTTAATTCCTCGGCTTCTAATTCCTCCATAGCTTCTGGTTCCAGTAATTCGGCTGCTAATTTTATTTGGTCGTTGATAGTTAAAACGCTATCAACATATTTTTGATAATCTTCTGAAGTAATATTTTCGTCTTTGGCTCGAGAAAAATGTCTGAGTAAGTTATGAATGTATTTAGTAGGATTGCCTAATGGTTTGTAATAATCAATATCAAATTTAGATAAATTGTTTTTTAACAGCATCCACTGACCAGTAGTTGAGAGTAATTTAAAATCAGTTGGCAAGCCAATTTCTAAACCATTTTCTTTTAAAATTCTTTCAGCAAAAGAATGGAAAGTAGAAATCCATAAATCAACATAACCATAGGGTAGTAGTTTATCAACTCGTTCTTCCATTTCACCAGCGGCCCTGTCAGTAAAAGTGAGGGCTAGTATTTCCTCTGGCTGACATTTGCCTTGTTCAATTAAATAAGCAATGCGACTGGTAATCACTGTAGTTTTACCGGTACCAGCTCCAGCTACGATTAAAAGTGGCCCTTTATCATGGGTTACGGCCGCTACTTGTTGGTCATTTAAATTTTTAAGTAAATCTGACATAGATAATTAATAAGTAATATATAAACTAGAATACAATAAAAAACTGGCCTTGACCAATTTTTATTATAGCTTGATAATTTTTAATTTATTTTAACTTCTGTGCCAACACTGGTCCAATTATACAATCTTTCCATATTTTCATAGGCCACATTGACACAACCATGGCTCATGGGTTGGCCAAAATTATTATGCCAATAAGCGCCGTGGATGTAATAGCGATAACCATTAAGATTGGTAAAATGCATATTCCATTTGGTATCTGGATAATAATAATTGTAACCGGTACCACCATAATTTTTGGCTGGTACTTTAGCTAAAATTGTAAAATTACCGGTAGGCGTTGGTAATACCGACACACCACTAGAAATTGGAAATGATTCTAAAATCTGACCATCGAATAGATAGGTTAAATTTTGGGTTTTTAAATCAACCTTAATTAGTTTTGTAGATTTGGCACCAGAATTTTTAAGTGGATTAAAGCTGGTTTTGACTTCCATACCGTCTGGATAGGAATCAGCATCGGTATCACCATTAAATAAATCAGTTTTAATTGCCAACTCCCATTTGTCGTTTAAGCCGTCGTTATCAGAATCGACATCGGCTAACTTACGACCATTGGCATGTCGAGGTGAATAACCATTTACTATTTCTTTTTTGTCATTATAACCATCACCATCAGTATCATAGTAATTGGCGTCGGTATGATAAACATACATTTCATCATGATCAGAAACGCCATCGCCATCGGTATCAATTATATTATCAACGCCGTAAGCTACCGAATATAATGATAAAAATAAAATAAAACACAAAAAATAAAATAGTAGTTTTTTCATACTACTATTATACCACATCTTTTTTACTTAATAGCTAATTGCCCACAGGCAGCATCGATATCGCGACCAAAAGTATAGCGTTGGGTAACTGTGATGCCATTTCTCAACAAAATATTTTTAAACTTTTTAATAGTATATTCCGGTGATGGTTTATTGCCACCTACCGGATTACAAGGAATTAAATTAACCACCACTAACTTACCTTTTAAGAGTTCAGCTAGTTCGGTAGCGGCTTCTATTGAATCATTAGAATCTTTAATTAATAGATATTCAATCATTACTTGTCGGCCAGTTTTTTCGATATAACTATCCATAGTCGATATAATCTTGTCAATTTTATATTTACGACTAATCGGCATTAATTTTAGACGCATTTTGTCGTTGGGAGCGTGTAGTGATATAGCTAAATTTACTTGGATACCTTCTAAAGCTAGCTTTTTAATGCCTTCAGTGATACCAGAGGTGGAAATAGATATTTTCCGAGCCCCGATATTAAAAGTTTCTTCACTATTTAAAATTCGCACGGCGGCTAAAACATTGTCATAATTTAGCATGGGTTCACCCATACCCATAAAAACAATATTAGTTACTCGGTCTTCTGGTGAATAAGTTTTTCTGATGTATCTGGAGAAGAATATAACTTGCTCGATAATTTCATTGGTCTTTAAGTTTCGTTTATAGCCCATTTCACCAGTGGCACAAAAAGTACAACCCAAGGCACAGCCAACTTGTGAAGAAACACAAACAGTATACCGACCATCTTTATGCATCATTAACACAGTTTCAATTTTCTGATTGTCTAATAAGGTGATTATGGCTTTGAGAGTTTTTTTGTCTCCGGTCTTTTTAATTTCACCATTAATTTCTAGCGGACACTCTTGATTTAACTTTTGTCTTAAATCTTTAGACAAGGTAGTGGCCTGATCCCAATTATCAATTAAGTCACCATAGATGGACTTTTGGATTTGCTTGTATCTAAAAGCTGGTTGACCGACTAAGACTTCACTTATTTTTTCGATATTCATTTATTTATTGTAAACACTATGTAAAATAATAGCTGCAGCTGAGGCTACATTTAAAGATTCTATATCTGGACTAATATTTATTTTTATAAATTTATCAGCTATTTTTTCTATGTTTTTATCCACTCCCCGACTTTCATCACCCAAAACTAAACAAAAGTTTTTTAATTTATTTAAATCATTAATGTTGTCGGCTTTATTCATTATAGTTGAAACAATCGGTAATTGGCCTTTCATTTTATTTAAGAGAGTAAAATTCTTATCATAATTAATATTTATTTTAAAAATTGTATCTTTGGCCGCAGCAATAGTTTTAAAGTTGTAAACATCAACACAAGTCTCATCTAAAATTATGTCTTTAAAGCCAAAAGCAACAGCTGATCGGAAAATGGTGCCAAGATTACCAGGATCGCCAATACTATTAAGATATAAAATTGATTGATCATAACTAATTGGCTTAAGAGTTGGTTTTTTGTAAACCGCACAGATACCCGCTGGATGATCTAAATTAGAAAAAGACTTGTTTATCTTTAAATTAATTTCAAACCAATCTGATAAGTTGCTTTGATTAGCTATAGCTGTTACAACTTCTCTGTTTTTAATTAAAAACTCATCACTGACAAATAGACTAATTGGCTTATAACCAGCTGCTAGCGCATCTTGAATTATTACCAAGTTTTCAACCAAAAACTCCCCAAATTCTTCTCGGTATTTTTTGAGTTGTAATTTTTTTAAATGTTTAATTTTGGCGTTATCGTCACTGGATATAATCATATTATTTTATAGCTTTGGCAAATTTTTTTAAGGCAGTTATTTGATTTTTATGTAAATGAATTTCTGGTCGCTTCTTTTTGATTAATTTAAAACTATCTTCAAATGATTTACCACTATAAATAAAATAAGCTATGGCCATACTAGGCGCTCGGCCATGACCGTTTCTGCAGTGAATATAAATTTTAGTTTTAGATTTTATTATTGAATCAATAAATTGAGAGCCGATTAGTAGTTGATTTTGAGTTGGTGCAGCGCCGTCTTTAGTGGGGAGCCAGAGAAAATAATCAACACCCCAGGCTTGGTCTATTCTTTCCTTTTCCATACTTAAATCAGCTTTAACACCTTTTTTTAATAATTTTTGATCAAAATGAACTTGGCAACAAGCATTGGTGCCAATATAAATATAGCCAGTAATTTTACTGAAATTCATAACTGGTCCGTGGGGCATGGATTTTAATGACATAAATTTATAAGTTATTTAATGGCTTGGGCAACGCTAATAGCCACATTTTTATCTAAAACTGACGGCACAATTTCTTCTTCAGTTGGATTAGTCACGTAATCAGCAATGGCTTGGGCGGCTTTTAATTTCATTTCAGTTGTGATTTTTTTAATGTTATTGTCTAAAGTTCCCCTAAACATACCTGGGAAAACTAAAACGTTATTAATTTGATTTGGAAAATCACTGCGACCAGTAGCCATTATTTTGACGCCGGCACTTTTGGCTAAATCTGGCATTATCTCTGGGTCGGGGTTAGCCATCGCAAAAACAATAGGATCAGTATTCATAGATTTAATCATATCGGCTGTTAGGATATTGCCTTTGGACACACCAATAAAGACATCAGCTTTCACTATTGCTGTAGTTAAATCACCACACAGATCTATAGTATGCTCGGCCATTTCTTGTTTACTACTATTTAAATCGTTGCGAGATTTACATATAGTTCCCTGGGTATCTAAAATTGTAAATTTTTTTAAACCAGCGGCCATTAGTAATTTAGTGATAGCCATGCCAGCTGCACCAGCCCCATTTATTACTACATAAATATCCTCGATTTTTTTATTGGTAATTTTAAGAGCGTTAATTAATCCGGCTAACACCACAATGGCAGTGCCATGCTGGTCATCATGAAAAACTGGAATATCTAATTCAGTTATTAATCTTTGTTCTATTTCAAAGCATCTGGGTGCAGAAATGTCTTCTAGATTAATACCAGAAAAGCTTGGGGCAATCATTTTTACAGTTTTGATTATTTCTTCAGTGTCTTGAGTGGCCAAGCAAATTGGATAGGCGTCAATATTCCCAAATTCTTTAAACAATATAGCCTTCCCTTCCATCACTGGCATCGCCGCTTCTGGGCCAATATTACCCAAGCCTAAAACAGCACTACCATCAGTAATAATAGCGATACTATTACCAACATTAGTATATTTTTTAACTAATAATTTATCTTCATAAATAGCACGGCTAACATCAGCTACACCAGGCGTATAGGCCAAACTTAAGTCATCTTTAGTGTTTAAGTAAACTTTGGATTTTATTTCAATTTTACCATGATTTTTTTCGTGCAGGTCTAAAGCCTTTTGATTCATAATTTATATGTAAAAAATATTTTAACTTATAACTAATTATACCACATCTAAAACTATAAAATTAGTCGGAGCGCCCTAATAAAAAACTTCCTCGTTACTTGAGGAAGTTGATTTTGCTACTCACAGATCTTTCGGTAGTCTTTGGGAACTTTATCCCAAGCCGGCATAAATATCGAGAGGATTATATATATAGCTACGAAGGCACTAGCATGTGGTATGCCCCATAAAGTAATTACAACCCATAATAATCTAATAATCCAAGTGGGAGCACCTAGACAATAGGCTATACCAGCACAGACACCACTGATCCATTCAAATTCAGGACAACTGACTCTTTTGAGTTTTCTTGTCATGGCCATGTTTTATGCCTTTCTTTTTGGAGATCAATTGAAGTTTATATTAGCAAAATTTCTATTCACAGATTTTTACATAATCTTCTGGTGTTTCTTCCCAGACCGGAGAAAATATAAAAAAGACAGTATAGGCAATAACTCCAATTTCCAAATCAGGGGTACAGAGTATAGTCGCTACGATCCACATAATTCTCATTATCCAAGTTCGTATGCCAAAACAATAAGCCATACCAGCACAAACACCACCAATACGTCGATACTTATAGCTATATATTCGTTTAAAGTCTCGGTCAAGCATTAGCCTCTCCTTAATCAAGTTTTAGCCATAGTTGATTGGGATTGTCAGTGGGTTTGCTATCATTTTTTAAATCATCTAAGCTACGAAGACCTAGGGCAAACCAACAGCCCTGAATAAAGCCTAGCCAACGGAATGATTTCTCTAAACGATTTTCCGCTAGTAGACCGTCAATTTCATAAGATAGATAATGAATATGTCCAAGTATTGTTTGGCGATCTATAATACGTCGATCATAAGTGTCACATTTGGCTATAGGTGCTCCAAGTAAAAACAAAAATTTTTGGTATTTACTCATCATTTCTTTGACTTTTTCTGCTGTCATACTCACCTCTTTGACGTAAGTTAAATGCCAATTTATGTAAAATGTTCTAAGCTTAAACTAGCATATTAAAGCATTTTAATCAATACTTGTAAATTAACCTTAATATTGTTGACATTTTATATCAAAAATGCTATACTTATAGAGCATAAAAATAAATTTACCTAGTAATTTTATTTCCGTCTTTTTTAAAGAAGCGGCTTTATTTTTTATATCACAATTATGACTATTAGAAACTTAGCAATTATTGCTCACGTTGATCACGGTAAGACTGCCTTGACCGATGCTTTGATGCGTCAAACTGGGATGTCTACTTCGGCTACCAGTATGGATAGTAACGATTTAGAAAAAGAAAGAGGTATTACTATTTACGCTAAAAATACTTCGGTTTATTACAAAGACACTAAAATAAATATCGTGGATACTCCAGGCCATGCTGATTTTGGTTCTGAAGTAGAACGGGTTTTGCGATCTATTGATTGTGTGATTTTAGTAGTTGATGCTCAAGAAGGTCCTATGCCTCAAACTAAATTTGTACTTAAAAAATCTTTAGAATTAGGTTTAAAGCCGATTGTCGTCATTAACAAAATCGACAAAGCCGCTGCTCGACCAGAAGAAGTTCATGAAATGGTTTATGAATTATTTTTGGACTTGGGAGCTAATGATGAGCAATTAGACTTTACGACTTTATACGCCATTGCCCGTGATGGGATTGCTAAAAGAAAATTAGCAGATGAATCTGATAGTTTAACCCCGTTACTTGATACTATTTTAGAAATAGTGCCTCCAGCTTCTAGTGTCGAAGCTATTGCTAAACCACTTTTATTGCAACCGTTTAATTTAGCCTATGATAATTTTCTAGGTAGATTGGCCATTGGAAGAATTTATGAAGGCACAGTTAGTCAAAGTCAAAGTGTAGTAGTGAAAACTGCAGCTGGCGAAATTAGAAAAGGTAAAATTACTAAACTCTTTACTTTTGAGGGTCTAACTCGTAAAGAAGTGCCGTCAGCCAGTGCTGGCGATATTATTATGGTGGCTGGTTTACCAGATATTTATATCGGCGAAACTATTTGTGAAAATGAAAGCCAAGAAGCTTTGCCAGCTATTAACATTGATGAGCCGACAATCTCTTTAAACTTTTTGGTTAATAACTCCCCTTTTGCGGGACGAGAAGGTAAATTTGTGACTAATCGTCAGTTAAAAGAAAGATTAGAAAAGGAATTAGAATTAAATGTTGGTTTGAAAATTGATTTTTCGACTACTGAGTATTACAAAGTTTATGGTCGTGGTGAAATGCATATTGCTATTTTATTAGAAAATCTACGACGTGAGGATTATGAAGTTCAGATTTCCCAGCCTCATGTTATTATTAAAGAAGTTGATGGCAAAAAATTTGAACCATTTGAAGAAGTGACTATTAATGTGCCTCAAGAAATGTCTGGGGTAGTTATTGAAAAATTAGCCAAAAGACGTGGGACTATGACCGAAATGAAGCCAGAACATGGCCATTTAAAATTAATGTTTGAAATTCCAACTCGTGGCTTGTTGGGTTATAAAAACGAATTTGTCGTGGACACACGTGGTGAAGGTATTTTATACACCCAAGTAATTGGTTTTAAACCTTATGCTGGTAAAATTGATCGAACTGAACTAGGTTCGATGATATCTATGGCGACCGGTAAAGCTTTAGGTTTCTCTCTCTACAATCTACAGAGTCGCGGTACTTTATATATTGGCGCTACAACTGAAGTTTATGAAGGTATGGTGATTGGTAACACCGCCAAAGGTGAAGATATGTCTGTTAATCCAATCAAAGGTAAGCAGCTGAGCAATATGCGATCTTCTGGTGCTGATGAGGCAATTCGTCTAACCCCACCAATGGACTTAACTCTAGAACGTGGTATGAGTGTCATGAATGATGATGAATACCTAGAAATTACGCCCAAAAACATTAGACTACGCAAAATGTATTTAACCGAAACCGAAAGAACTAAGCACAAACGAGCTAAATAAATTTAGCTACTAAAAAACACACCAGAGATGGTGTGTTTTATATATTGACAAATTATAAATAATGTGTTAATATGTATAAAACTTTATTGAACCTTGTAAAAGCCAACAGGAGGACATCATGATACTGCGTTTATCAGAAGTAGATTGGCAGTCAGGTTTATCTGGATTGCCAGCTGGATTAGCTGGTCTAATGAAAGATATTATTGTGGCTATGGTTAACAATTATAATCCAATTACTGCCACCAACAGATCAATTGAATTAGTCAAAAATCATCTTCAGGACGAAATTTGGCTAGGCGAAAAGATGTATCGCTTAATGGTTTATGTGCCATATGATGGTAGTACCCATAGATCTGTTTTTATTTTAATACCATCCTATCCGTATGGTGTGATTAAAAGACTTGAAGAAGTTTAATTTTTCAACCTCCAAATGACAAAACACTCGATAGTTAAACATCGAGTGTTTTTTTATTTGGTAATATCTTTTATAGATTTATAAGCTACCTAAATCCAAATCATCATCAATTCTAATTTTCTCTACAAACTCTGGCATATGAGAAATTAAAATCATAGCCCCTTTATAGTCATTTATCGCTTCAGCGATTATTGGGATATGTCTAAAATTAATATGATTAGTTGGCTCGTCCAAAACAAGCAATCCCGGTTCCATTAGTACCAATCTGGCAAAAGCTAATAAACCCTTTTGACCTTCGGACAGATATGACACTTTATGCTCCATCAACTCGCCAGTGATTAAGAAATTAGCGGCCACGGCACGCATTTTTTGAACATCACGGTCATCAAACATGGCTTCTTTTAAAGAGTTGAAAACAGTATCGTCATAATTTAAAGTGGCAAAGTCTTGGCTGTAATACCCGACTCTAGTGCCATCTAATATTTTTACCCCTTCAGTGGTACCATTAACTAAACTTCGTAGTAGCGTGCTTTTACCAATACCATTGGGACCGGAAATTAAAAGTCGGCTTTGTTTTTGAAGAGTTTTTTCAACTGGTGTTTCTTTGGCTTCATGATTTTTAATCACTTTGACGGATTCTATGGTTACAATATTGCCAAAAATATCATCTTGGTTGGGAATTTTAAATTTTCTAATAGTTTTATCATCTTTTCGCACTTCCACCTTGTTGTCTTCCATTTCAGCGGTTTCATCCTTTAATTTTTTGGCCAATTTTCTCATTTTACCACCTTTATTGGCAAAGAAGTTGACTTTGTCTTTGCGATCCTGAATTTGTTTTTCTAGTTGAGCATTCTTCTTTTGCTCTCGTTCTACTTGGCTGTTAATTTCTTCTAGGGCACTGTAATAGTCGCCCATGTATAATTCTAACTTTTGATTATGAATATTTAAATATAAAATAGCTTCAGTAAAACAATTTAAAAAATCGGCATCATGAGAAATAACAATCACGGTTTTTTGATACATAATCAAAAAAGTTAACAAATGATCAATACCTTCTTTATCTAAATTATTAGTTGGCTCATCCAAAAGTAAAACGTCTGGCTTCTGAATCAAAGCGTAAGCTAAAAGCAATCTAGCTTGTTGACCACCGGATAAATCCCCCACTCGTCTATCTGTCGGCACAGTTAAATTAACCGCCTCCATGGCCTTATTAATTTCGCTATTAATATTTTTGGGAAGAACTTCAAAAGCGGTAGCAAAATATTCGTCGATAGTTAAATCCAAATCTGCTCTAGCTATCACTTGCTTAGCAGTCCCAACTGTACCATTATTGGTCACGGAGATATTACCAGCATTCGGTTTTAGCTCCCCAGTAATTAATTTAAACATAGTACTTTTACCAGCGCCATTTTGACCCATCAGGGTAACTTTAGCCCCTTTTCTAATACTAAAACTAGCCTCGTTTAAAACCGGCTTTTTATGTAAGTATTCAAATGATACTTCATCAAATCTTAGGATTACTTCCTCACTCATAATTTTAAATTAAAAAACAACTCTTATAGTGGAGTTGCAGATTTAAATCTGACTTTTAAATTGATCTTTATTATACATTAATTTTCATATAAAGTCAATAATAAATAAAAACCTGCCAATAATATAGATAAAGACAGGTGTGAAGTGTGAGTTAAAGTCTATGAAAACATTTTGCAAGTCTTGACAATTTCTGATTTTAAGATTGCTAGGTCAACCTGTGGTGTCGAGTGCATAGTGACCGCTTCACCTCTTGTAACATCCTCAGTAATCGTTTTGTGTACGACGTTGTACCTGAGTCTCCTGGTTATTTAAAGCTGGTTAATCTTAATTTTCTCAGGATTACCGTAATACTTAGAAACAAGAAAAAAAAGAAACTTTCAAAAATGGCCAGAAAAATATTACCCCTAATTATAAACATAAGCACAAAAAATAAGAAAATTATTGTTGTTACTAGTATCAGCAGGTTCAAGAGGTCAACAATTAATATAAAAATATACGGAGTTTCATTGGTTTTTTTCATATATATTCCTTTTTAAGGTTCTACGCAATTAATAATAACCTAGTATAAAAAACTATTTTTGTCAATATTACTCCGGCCATTCAGTGATTTGACCAATCTTAGTTTCAAAATGATCAGCTTTTCTAAGATTTCTGATTTGCTGAGTATTTAATAATTTAAAATGTTTAACTTCTACCAAATATTCTGGAATATAAAAAACATCATCTGTTGTGTTCATCCAGTCCAATTTATCAAATCTTTTTAAATTAACCGGCAATGAATAACTTCTAAGATTTTTACGGCCAAATTTGTCAGTGTATTCATGAAAATAACTCATTACTAATTCTCTAATAGAATTATAAATTGGTTCTCGATATCGCAAGGCCGCATGATTAGTTTTAGAGATAGCACCCCATTTGCCATATTTTTTAAATAAGGCTACGACATGATCAAAATCATTTTTATTGGCAGTTAAATCAAGTAATAGCGGTTGTTCACCAGCTAGACGCAGAGCTAAAGCCGCTAAAACGGCTCCTTCTATACAATGACAGGTATTATTTTTTAAAACTGACATTGGTGACATGCAAGTATCACCGTTAGGCTCAAAATTTATGGGCATTTGATCTAAAAAATCTTGAATTTTAGTTGGGCTGTTTAACTTTTTTAAAATTTTAAATTCTGCTATTGGTATTATATTTTTCATAATAAAATTATATGTTTATCTTATTATAGCAAAATAATTTCTAATTATTTAATTATCTTTGCTTAGAATTGTTTACCATGTTACACTAAAAATAAAAGCTATGAAAAATTTTATATTGTCATTATTTATTATAACCACTGCTTTTGTCTTGCTAGCTCCACTTGACGCATCAGCAGCCACTACAAAAGTAAGCGCCGATGATTTATTTGGTCGTTTAGTCTTGCAGGTAGAAAACGGCAACAAACTCTGGTATATCAATCCTAAAACCAAAGAACGTTGGTATTTACATAATGATGACGATATCAATAATTTAATCCAGGAAGTCGGTATTACCCCAACAGTTGATGAGTTCTCACAATTAGCTACTCACGCTAGATACACTACCCCAAAAGTTTTATTAACTAAATACGCTGGTAGAATTATAATTTCCCCCGAAGACAAAAATAAAACTTTCTTTTTAAACAAAGCCGACGGCATCTTATACGGCATTGGTGACTATAATTATTTTTATAATCAGATTGGTAAAGTGATTGCTGCCAGAATTAACGATAGTCTACTTCGTCAATTAAAAATGAATACAACAGAAAGTTATGATCCAACTTTCTATGGTATTGCCTATGCTAAATATGATGGTGAAAATATTACTTCAGCTAATAAATATAGTCAAAGTGTTCTACCTTTAGCCTCTTTGTCTAAGGTTATGACTGCTATGGTGTTTTTAGATTCTGAATTTGATTGGGATGAGGAAGTAACCATTACTCAAGACGAAATTGATTATCCTTGTACTTTGCAACTCTGTGGTACAACCAGTGAAATAGACTTAAGAGTTGGTGATCGCATTAAAATTAAAGATTTGTGGGTGGGTATGCTGGCAGCCTCATCTAACCAGTCTGCTTATATTTTGGCCAATCACAGCGGTACTTCGACTGAATCTTTTGTTAAAAATATGAATAAAAAAGCCAAAGAGCTTGGACTTAAAAAAACCAAATTTATTGAAATGAGCGGTTTATCCGCTGACAATGTATCTACTGCTGAAGAATTTGCTAAAATAGCTAAGACAGCCTTTGCTGACCTTAGAATAGCTGATGCTACTGGCAGTACCAATTATACCTTTAATGTTATTCAATCAAATGGCACTACTAGATCAGTAACCGTTAACAATAGAAATTACAGTTTATTGGCTATGGGACCTAGAGCCAGCAAAAGTGGCTACTTGGTAGAAGCTCAAAGGAATGCGGTGATAGAAAAGAATGGTGAGATTATTATCGCTATGCATTGCTATTCTCTAGATCAAAGAAATTCTATAATTAGTAACTTAATTAATGCCGGATCATTAGCCCTAGCCAATTAAATTAAACCCAGTAAAAAACAAAAAACTGATATAAACAATCGGTTTTTTGTTTTGCTAATTTAAAATTGATCCATAAATAATCTAACTATTCGTAATTCCTGATAAGAGAACGACTCCCCTAATATTTCTCGCACTGGCGTTAATGATCGACCGCCGCTATGTTCAAAGGCTGTTTGAATGGTCGAAAATCGCTCTGAATCTGGCCTCAGATGTTCGATGTTTAATTCATCACCTCGAGCTCGTAACTTCTCTAGATGGCCAAATATAGTACTATCGGTCATACCTCGGCGATTAGCAATTTCTTTAATTGATAATCCTTTGTCTAATAAATTTTTAGTTTCCAAATAAGTAGCACCAGGCACTTTTTTAATTGATACAGCTTTTTCTTTTTCAGTTGGTAAGATTGAATTTAAATAGGCTTGTTGGTCTTTTTCTAAAGCACTAGCACTTAAAGTTCGTATTCTTTCCTTAGCTTCTTGAGAATTAGCCAATAATTGCTTATCTAGTTCTAGCACTTCTTCATTAACTCTTAAAGCCATCTTATTAATCCCCTTTAATTTAATGCCTGATAATGTTCGTACTCGTGATAGGGCCACATAACCCATGCCTTGAACAAAAGATTTAGACAAATCAATTTCAGCACTATCCAAACTCATGCCCTGACTTTTATGAACGGTAATCGCCCATGCTAATCGTAAAGGTATTTGAACAATTTCTGCTTTAATACTTCCCTCGTCTTCAATAATCCAACTCATTGGTGCAGCCACAATTTGTTTATCAGAATAGGTTTCTACGATGGGAAAGCCCTCTTCGCTAAAATCCACTACATATCCTAAAGTACCATTAACATAGCCAGCTTCAAAGTTATTCTTAACAAACATCACTTTGGCTCCTTTTTTAATATACAATTTTTCTGGTGCCAAACAACCTTTTTTTAGGGCCTCAGCTAAAGCTTCTTTACCGTTATAACGCATCGAATAGCAAAATGTTTTACCAGCAATATTATTTAATTCTAATTCATTAATACTATCTACATCAATATTATGAGTATATAATTTAGTAGTGTCAGTATTAAATTCACTGTTACTACTATTTATTTCTAATTTAGAAATGAGTTTTTGATCACAAGTATTAGAACGAATACCATTTAAAATTTTTATTAGGGTTTTATCTTCTTGACGATGTTGTTCGTCTAAGTAGCAAATTTTAAGATCCATATTTTGCCAAATATCAGACTCAGAAATAAAATTTGATTTTTCTTGGGTGTTGCTAACTGGCGGTAACTGAAAAAAATCACCACACATTATTACTTGAATACCACCAAAAGGTCTATCGTCATTTTTAAAGCGACGACAGATTTGATTAATTAAATCTAACTGAAAAGAATGAAGCATTGAAACTTCATCAATTATTAATACTTTGGCCGATTTTAGACGATTAACTAAATGTCGTTTTTTAAGGATTTTGCGCATTTCCTTATTACTAATACTATCGTGTACACCCATACCCGACCAAGAATGAATGGTCATGCCGTTCATATGAGTAGCGGCGATACCGGTTGAAGCTGTGACGCCAACTGCTACGCCTTTAGATTTTAAATAATTAATATATTTATTAAGCAAATATGTTTTACCACTACCAGCTGGGCCAGTTAAACATACATTTTGACCCAACTTTAATATATTAAAAGCCGTTTTTTGATCCATAATTATTTACCCTTAAAGCTATTATGATCATTAAATTTTTCTGTCCACTCCTGTGGGTTGCCGTAATCAGCAAAATCTTTATACCAATTATGATAATTCTTAGGCTTATTGGCTGCTTTAACTGGACACCAATATCTTTCGGTCCGAGCACCAATTTCTGTAGCATAGGACAGTAAACCATTAACGTAACTACAATACAGACAATTAAACTTTTGAATAATATTTAAATAATCCAAAAATTTACGATCATAAATAAAATGATCTTTGCGTTTTACTTGTGGTATTTGATACAAAGTAAAGGCGGTTAAATTATAAAAAGTAATAAATAAATCCAGTAAAGCTACTGGGAAAATCATCATATAAATAAACGGTATGGAAGCAAAATGCCGAATATGTCTAGGAATAATATATTTCCAAGTGGGTATTTTAAATTTTTTGTTTTTATTTCTAGTTTTTTCAAAAAAAACAATAGCACTTTTTCTGATAGAAAAGCCATATTTACCAGATAATCTGGTATATTCTGATTTTAAAGCCTCATTTAACGAATCTATTTTTTCGATTATCTGTTTGATTTTTGATTCCATATTTTATTTATTTAGATAAGTAATTGTTAATTGTAATATAGTAGCAAATGACACCCAAGCCAAATATGGAATTTGGATATAAGTAATCCAGCGAGCATATGGATAAATAGCTATCATCGCCCAAATTAGAGTAATTAAAACCAATAATATATCAATGGCCGCTAAAATGTTATTTTTTAAGCCAAATTGGAGTGGTGTAAACGATAAATTAAAAATAATATTCAAAACAAATGGCAACAAAACTATTAGAGCAATTTCTTTTTTTAAAGCCATATAAAAAACTTTACCAAAAGATATTACAATCAAAGCATACAAAAATGTCCAGACTGGGCCAAATAGCCAAGCTGGTGGTGACCAAGTAGGTTTAATTAATTGCGAGTACCAATTATAGGTTTGCATAAAAGTATAAATTAATTATTTTTTTGTCCAGTCTTTAATAGAAATACCCAGTCCACTTTTTTTGACAATCACCTTTTGACCTTCACGCCATTTTAAATCTCTAATAATTTGAATTGGCACAGTGATAGTAAAACTAACACCTCGGCCAGTTTTACCAAGTTTTCTGATATTTTGTTTGTTTAATTTTCTCATATATTTTAGATAATTCTAGGTCCAGAGATATCTCCGGAGATATCTCTGGAGATGGCTTTATTATAACTCATTTATCATAATAAAAAAACCAAGAATTTTATATTATTGGTTAAATCTATTTTGTCAATTATATTGATTATTTTAATAAATAAAAAAAGTCCCTTCAACCGCCTGGCAGAGACAAAGAATTCAAGATTTAATACCCGCCGGCCGGTAGGGTTGGTGGTCAATGCTCCCTAAGGTCGCATCACCAGATCGCTCGCCTTATTTGCTTCGGCTTCCGCCTCACTCATGGCTCACTTCCAACCCGTTCGAATCCCATCTGATCTTCAAACAAAATTAAAAACACTGGCATTAAGCCAGTGTTTTTAATTTGTTCGGGGGCAGGGATTCGAACCCCGATAGCCAGGACCAAAACCTGGAGTCCTACCATTAGACGACCCCCGAATAACGGCAAGAAGATTACTTGCCCATTTTATATTTGCCAGCTGTACCTTGCTTTCCTTTAGCTTTTTCTCGCCATTTTAGCTTGGGAACCTTTGCTCGTGGATCTCGTTTTGTCTTAGCCATAAATTTATGTTTTTTAAAAACTCCCCAAAATTAAGGAGCATTAACAATATAACAGATAACTGACAAAAAATCAAGGCTAGACCTTTAAATACTTGCCCAGTGCCAAGCTACTGCTTATTATATTTAATAAAATAATACCTACTAACTGACTACCAAATATAGCTATAAAATTAGCATTAAAATAACCAACTAGATCAACATTTACTCCAGCAAAAAAGTTATTTAAGTGAGGTTGTATTAATGACAATATAAAATAAATAACGCTAATAGCTATACCACAAGCAATTACCCCAGAAAATATATTTTCCAAAATAAATGGCGACCTAATAAAACTATTACTAGCACCAACTAATTTCATAATGCCAATTTCTTGCTGATGAGTAAAAATAGCAATTCTGACGGTATTAAAAACAATTAATATAGCAATAATTATAAACATAAATGTTACTATCCAAGCTCCCCTTTTAACATTGTTGGTAATAGTATTAATATTATCAATGGCACTATGATGATCATCATAGCCCTTCTTTTCGATTAAATCCGAGTAAGCTGGATTGTCTATGGCTTTTAATATTTCTGAATAATCGTTTAAATTTTTGGCTTTAACAATTAATGTTGCTCCCAGTGGATTGCCAGACAGCTCTTGTAATACTTCCTGAATAACAGTGTCATCCTTTCGACGTTCAGTAAACACTCTTAAATTTTCATCTGGTGAAATATAAGTAATTTTTTCTACCTGAAGTAGGGTTTCTATATGTGATTTAACTTCGGCAATTTTAGTTTCCCTAACATCTTGCTTAAAATAAACAGAGACATCTATTTTGTCTTTAACCGCAGCAATAGCTGAATCGGAAATAGCATTAATTACCACCAAAAAATTAATCGATAAAAAAGTTAGAGCAATGATAAAAATTGTCGCTAGTGACAACCAAATATTACGCCAAAAAGATTGAATGGCGAAAATTATACTACGTTTTGCTGTTATTAAAATCATTTAAGTATTTGTTAAATTACATATTTACCAACTTTTTGATCTTGACTTACTTCCCCATTTTCTATGGTTACTACTCGCTTCTTTAGACCATTAACCACATCTTTATCGTGAGAGACTAAAACCACAGTAGTGCCAAATTCATTTATTTTTAATAATAAATCAATAATTTCTTTAGAATTAATAGCGTCTAAATTACCAGTTGGCTCATCAGCTAATAATATTTTTGGTCGATGAATTAAAGCTCGAGCTATGGCTACACGTTGCTTTTCACCACCAGACATTTCCTGAGGGTAGCGATCTAATTTATCGCCCAAATCTACAATTTTTAAAACTTGAGGCACGATACTGTTAATGCGACTTTTAGTAGCTCCAGAAACTTCTAAGGCAAAGGCTACGTTTTCAAAAACAGTTTTTTTAGGCAATAATTTAAAATCTTGAAAAACTACCCCTATCTGTCTACGTAGTGATGGCACTTGGCGACTTTTAATATTGGTAATGTCCCAACCACCAACAATAATTTTACCTTCACTAGAATCTGGTTTAATTTCCGAAATAAGCAAGCGAGCTATGGTAGTCTTACCAGAACCAGATTGACCGACTATCGACACAAACTCACCTGGCTCGATATGCAGATTGATATTTTTTAGAGCCACAGTATTGGGTTCAAAAGTTTTACTGATATTTATAAGATGAATCATATATAAATTATTTTATCTCAATGGGGGTTACTTTAACACTTGATATAATGCCAACACCAGTGCTAGTGGCTAGTTCTAAAAAGGCAGCTTTAGATAAATCCAACACTCTTTCCTGACACGGACCCATCAAAGCTTGTTCACGTTCTGTCCAATCAGCGCATTTTTTAGGGCCATAATCTTTAATTGTGACCACTACTTCTTTATTGTTATACATATTATGCACTAAAACTTTGGAATCTATAGCAAAATCACGACTAGCAGCTATTAGTTCACCTTGATATTTCGGATAAACATACCAAGAAGCCTTGCCGATAATTTCTGATTCATTAAAAATAGCTAACATAATTTTTTTACGTTTTGGTAACTCAACAGTTAAAGTTTTATTTAATTCATCTCTCACTGATTCTAATTTTACAAATTGCAATATTGTCCAATCAAAAAAGTAAACTTCTTTATAATGATCATCTGATTCATATTTAAGGGTAGCTGTTGGCTGAATAGCAAAGCTAGTATCAGAAATAGGGGTAAAATTAATAAAATATAAATCGGTAGCTGGAGATTTGCCTTCAGGAATAGTGAAAAAATTACCAATACTGTCTTTATCAACTATTGTTAACATTTTGAGAGTTAATTTTTCAGAAGTTGAATTAGCAAAAAACCTTAAACTTATATCATTATTATCTTCTGGAACTAAATCATAATCTTCTACAATCGGATAATTTATTGTCTTAAAATATAGCCAATCTCTGGCTAAGGCAAAATTTGAATTAAGAACTGACAGCAAAATAAAGAATATAAATATGAATAGTGACAACTTTAATCTCATTATGTTATACTGATTTTTATTAATTATTGTTAACAACACGCCCATGTAGCTCAATTGGTAGAGCAACGGTATCGTAAACCGTAGGTTATCGGTTCAATTCCGATCATGGGCTCAATCTTAAATATACCGTTTTATCACAGTATTATCAAATAAACTCTTAATGTATAACTCGGTATCAACTGTAATTAATATTTGATTTAATTTAATGCTTTGTTTACCAGAATCTTCATCAATTAACTTAGATTCTACCTGATAAATATGATAACCCCAATCATCTCTAACCACCTGATTATACACTTCTCCATCATTTAAAGAAAATAGAGCTGATTCCAGCTCAGCTGGCAGTTCACCTTGGCTATACCAACCTATGTCACCATTTTGATTTAAATTTGATGAATCGTTGGAATATTGTAAGACTAATGTCTTAAAATCAGCGTCTGATTGTTGGGAGATAGCTAGCGCGTCGTTAGCATTTTTAAGAGCTTCTTTGGTTACATCTAAACTTTCATCATCAATAATTATTTTTCCCAGAACATCAACAGCTAAAATTGGCATTAACACATTTTGTTTAAATGTAGCTAAATCCATGCCGTAAGTGCTTTTTATATCTTCAATAGCTTTACTCTCGGAACCAATTTGTTTTATAACGCTTTGCATTTCAGTGTCTAATTGCTCTGGAGTTATTGACTGACCATATTTTTTAAGTTCATTTTCAATAATATTGACAGATACCAAGCGATTAAAAATTTGTTCTTTAGTTTTATCACTGTTTACGGCAGTTGCATTATCATTAAGCTCTAATACACTCTTAACGATACTTAAATCTTTGTAATAATTAGCCAAACTAATAGTTCGACCATCAACACTGCCAGCTGGTAGTGGTAGGACATTAATAACCTTCTGACTAACAACGCCGTTCCAACCTAACTTATAAATACCAAAAACGTCAACACCTAAAGCAGCTACTAATCCTAAAATTAAAAATACAGCAGCACCTAAAATAAACATTTTTAAATTGCCAATTTTCAGTTTAGGTTTAGATATCCTCAAAGAACTAATAGATGGCCTAACAGAGCTATCTGGTCTAAAAAATAATTCTCGTTCTTTAGCCCTATCCTCTGGTGTTCTTGTTTTTTTCTTAGTAACTGGACTAGGTGCTGGTGTTAATTTTCTTTCGATTTTAGGCTTTGGAGTAGGCTTTTTCTTAATTGCAGTAGATTTTTTAATAGAGGTTTTTTTTCTTGGTGCATGTTTAGAAGTTGCCTTAACCTCATCAATTTTTGGTTTAATTACTTGTTTAGTTTCTTTTTTAATAATTTCCTTAGAAATATCAGTTTTCATTGCCTTTTTATTTACAATTGGCTTAGTTTTTGGTTTTTCTTCAACAATCTTAATCGGAGCAGGTTGAGCATTTTTTCTCACTGCTGGTGTTATTTTCTTATTTTTTGGCTTAATAAATAATTTTTCATTTTTACTAATTTCTGCCAAAACTTCTTTTTTTAATCTTAGTTTTTTTTCTGGTGTTAAATTGTAACTTGAAGCCATAATATATAATATTTATTTATTTTTCAAAAAAATATAACCACCATTTTTTGTAATTGGGGTCGTTTATATTATCACGAGACACTACTACCCCTCCTAACACTTCTGAATTTTGATCAATGGTATTATTGTTTAAATTATTATCTCTTACTACTAGTACCACATTTTCACCAGGCTTTCTGAGACCAAATTTTAATCTCGCTTCTTTCTCTAATTGCCTACTGGTAGTCCAAGAGTCTATCAACTGACTAATTTCCGAATTCTCTTTTTCTAAACGATCAACATCAACTCGGTATTGTTTAATTTTTTCGTCAATTTGGTGACGATTTACCACTTCTTTGATTAAATTAATACTCAAAAAGACAGTGACTACTATACAAACAACAATTATTACTCTGGAACGAGAAAAATATTGTTTTATGATTTTTTTATATCTTCTTAACATTTATATTATAACACAAAAAATAATTAATTAGAAATTAGTCGATTAAATTTATCCTCACCTAGTCTTTTTTTTATTCTACTTAAAATTTTTATGGCTTCTTTACCGGCTATCTCACCCTTGGCTTCAAAATAATTTTCTCTTTGGTTAATAATTTTACTAACTACTAAAGCTGGGTATTTAATTGATTTTAATTCTATAAAACTATTTTTATCATTTATAAAATATATATAAATATGACCCAAACTAAATATTGTTTTAAGTAACCCATTTGTTTGATGATTAACATCTTGAATTTTACCATATAAAACAATACTTGATGAACTATTTAAAAAACCCAAACGCTCCATATCAATTAATCGTTTATTGGTGATAACCAGAGCAGTATTAGAATAAATTAAATAAACTCTATAGATTAATAATAAAGCTATAATAACTACACTAAAAAATAAAATAACTCCCCAAGTGCCCTGAAGAAATAAAGGGTAAATTAAAAAAAATGGCAATAAAATCATAGAGATAGCCATAAAAAGTGGTCTAAAATAATGCCACAAAGATTTTCTAATCACATCTATGATTACTTCATTATCAGCAATGTTTATTTTTTTAATTAATTTATTAGACATTTAATGTTATCATTTCTTTATTTTTGCTAATCGGCGGTTGTTTTTTATAATTGCTTTTCCTTTTAACTATAAAATAATGTTTTACTATTTCAATAGCAGTTATTTTAATTAATCCTAATGACAGAATAACCAACCATTCCCGACCATTTAAACTAACTGTTTTAAATATAGTCTGTAAAAATGGTACGTATACAGCTGAGATTAAAATAAAAAAAGCAATAATTACAGCACCGACTAAATACAAATTACTAAAGATATTTTTTGTAAAAATACTGTGCCTAAGCGATCTAACACTAAACACATAAAGCAATGAATCTATGCCAAGGGCAGTAAATATTATAGTCCTAATATGATCTAATCTACCTTCGCCCATAGTGTTAAGTAGATAGATAAACAGTATAAACAGGATAATATCAGTGATAATACCAATGATAAATATTAACACTTTCATTTCTTTATTTAGAATAGGTTCACTTTTTTTTCTGGGCTTATCTTCCATAATTTCTGATTCGCCTGGCTCTAAAGTTAAGGCAATATTAGGCAAGCCATCAGCTACCAAATTAATCCACAAAATTTGAGTGGCTAAAATTGGCAATGGCAATCCAACTAATAATGAGCCAGTGATTAAAATTAATTCAGAGAAACTGTCTGATAGAAGATATAAAACTACTTTTCTAATATTCTCAAATATTATTCTTCCCTGTTCGATAGCGGCCACAATAACTTTAAAATTATTGTCCAATAATATAATATCTGCTGTCTCTTTAGTAACGTCAGAACCATCACCCAAGGCAATGCCAATATCGGCACTCTTCAGGGCTGGGGCGTCATTAATACCATCGCCAGTCATGGCTACTACTTCTCCTCTAGCCTGCCAAGCGTCAACTACTCTTAATTTATGGCGTGGTTCAACTCGAGCATAAATATCTATATTAACCACTCTTGCCTGCAACTCTTCATCTGTCCAATTATCGAGCTCACTACCTTCAACTATATTGCCATCAGTTTTAAACCCAAGCTCATCAAAAATAGCTTTAGCTGTTAGCCGATGATCACCAGTGATAACCACCGTTCTAATACCAGCTGATTTACAAAGCAATAAAGCTTCTTTCGCTTCTCTCCTAAGTGGATCTTTAATAGCCACAAAGCCCAGAAAGGTTAAATTTTTTAATTCATCATTACAATTTTTAAAGTCATGGCCAGTCTTATAAGCAAAAGCTAATAGACGTAAACCTTTCTTGGTCATGGCTTCATATTTCTTCTTTAAATAATTTAGTTTTTCAAGAGTTAATGTTTCAGCCTTGCCACTGATCATTACCTTACTGCAATATTTAAAGATTATTTCTGGAGCTCCTTTTGTAAAAATGTGTTGATGCTCAGCTTTTTTATGATTACATAATGTAGCCATAAATTTTTTTTCTGAATCAAAAGGAATTTCATCAAGTTGAATATAATCTTTATGTAATTTTTCTGGTACATAGCCAGATTCAATGGCCGCAATAAGTAAAGCCTTCTCTGTTGGACTACCAATTATTTTTAAACTTTCCAGTTCAGCCTCTGGGTTTTCAACTACCGCTGCATTGCATAAAACAGACACTTTAGAAATTAAATCTCTAACTTTCTCTACTTCATTTAATTCTTTGGATTTTGTTAGTTGGTATTCTTTATCCGCAGTTATGATTTTAGAAACCTGCATATTTCCTTCTGTTAATGTGCCAGTTTTATCAGTACATATTACCGATACGCTCCCTAAAGTTTCTGTTGCTACTAACTTTCTGACTAGAGCCTTTTTCTTTAATATAAATTGCATGCCTATTGTTAAAATAATCGTCACGGCAATTATTAAGCCTTCGGGAATAGCCGCCACTGCTAAGGCAACTGCTGTGATAAACATTTCCAATGGATCTTTATTTAAAAGAATCCCCACAAAAAATATAAGTGAACTTAGAATTAAAACTAAAACAGTCAGCCAATTACTAAATTGAGATAAACCTTTTTGCAAGGGAGTTTTCTCTTCTTTAGTGTCTTTAATTAATGACGTTATGGCTCCAATTTCTGTATGAATTCCAATTTCACAAACCAAAGCTGTAGTCTTACCCCTAACCACTAAAGTACCCATATAAACCATGTTTTTCCGATCGGCTAGATAGGTGCCAGTTTTTAAAATTTTATTATTTTTAGATGAAGGTGAAGATTCTCCAGTTAATGTAGCCTCGGTTGTTTGTAAATCTTTTGAATCGATAACTCGGCAATCAGCTGGCACTTTATCACCGGCTTGAATAAAAACAATGTCACCTGGCACTAAATCTATGGCATCAATTAATTTCTCATTACCATCACGTAAAACTCTAGCCGTATTTTTGACTATTTTTTTGAGCTGAGAAACAGCTTTATTAGCTTTATTTTCTTGCCAAAAACCAAAAATCGTATTAATTATGACCGCAAAAAATATTACTAAGGCGTCAGTTATATCACCCAAAAATAAAGAAACTGAGCCAGCTACTAGTAAAACATAAACCAGGGGCGATTTTAGCTGACTAATTAATATTCCTAAAGCTGAAAATTGTTTTTCGGCTGGAATTTTATTGAAGCCATATTTTTTTTGAATCTTTTCATGATCTTTGGAACTTAAACCATCTTTACTACTTTTTAACTTCTTAAAACAATCAACTACTGACAATGAATACCAATGTATTCTTGTGAATTCTGGTTTATTTTTTTTAACTGTCATGTAATAAAATAATTAATAAAATATTATCAACACTTAAGAAGATTTATTAATATATTATAACATAATTACTTAATTAAACTAAAATTATTATAAAAATTTTTAAAATAAAAAACCCAAGTTTTTCAACTTGGGAATAATTTTTTTATTTAATTAACAAAGAACAGTAGCAGCCAACTCGGCTACTGCTGATCGTTCACTTTTAAACATAGTCATATGACCAAACATATCATAACCCTTGAGTCTTTCAACTACGTAGGTTAGACCGTTATTGATTGGCGAGAGATATGGCGTATAAATCTGATTAGGATCGCCAGTTAAAATTATCTTGGAATTTTCACCAACTCGAGTAATCAAAGCCGCAATTTGGCGAGGCGTCAAATTTTGAGCCTCATCGACAATAATAACACAATGATGTTTAGTTGATCCCAGGGCAAAATTAATGGGCTTTATTTCCATTAAGCCATCATGAATATATTCAGCTACTGGATCAACGTAATTAGTATCACCATCCTTTTTATACTTCTTACCCAAAATGAGACGCATGTTTTCAATAATTGGTCCACAATAGGGAGCAAATTTTTCAGATTCAGAGCCTGGTAGATAGCCGAGTGATTTAGCAATTTCAATATTTGGCCGCCAAACCAATATTCGACTGGGTTTACCATCGTGTTGATGAGTAAATGCTCCATCACCGAGCAACTTCATGGCCGCTAATATAGCAAGTAGCGTTTTACCGGTACCGGCCTTGCCAACCAAGGTGGCTATTTTAATATTAGGATTAAGCAACATATCATAAGCCAAGGCTTGCTCAGTATTAATCGGTCCCTTAGCCAATAAACCTCTTTTAGTAGGATCCATTGGCTTAGGCTTATGGACATAGATAAAAATATTATTAGCTTTGTCATAAATAGCCAAAGTATATTTATCGCCAAATGTTAAATA
Source organism: Candidatus Buchananbacteria bacterium CG10_big_fil_rev_8_21_14_0_10_33_19 (assembly GCA_002773855.1). Classification (GTDB taxonomy): domain Bacteria; phylum Patescibacteriota; class Patescibacteriia; order 2-01-FULL-39-33; family 2-01-FULL-39-33; genus 2-01-FULL-39-33. The sequence continues at coordinate 361,353 of PEZY01000012.1, forward strand.
ACAACAAGCATTTGGCAGTAATCCACTAGCTTCTGGTAATTCAATAATTTGAGTCGCTTCAATTTTACCATTAGACCCTAACTCAGCTTTAAGATGGGCTAATTTTAATGGCAATGGAATAGTCACTACTCCAGAATACAAATCACCCAAAGTATTTATCTGTTGATCATGAGTATAATCTTCTGTGTTGATACCACACGAGTCGGCTTTAAGTCGAAGATTAATATCTTTGGTTAGTAAAATAACATTGTTGGGCTTTTTCTTTTTTTGCCAGGCCACAGCTACTAATAAAATTCGATTATCATTATTTCGCTCGAGCTCATCAGGGAGTTCTTTCCAATCAGCCCTAGCGTAATCAACATACAACATACCACCAGCATCGGTGGGGATGCCAGTTTTAAGAGTCCGATGATGTTGCGCGCCTTTGTTTCTGTAGTAATCAAGTTTCCTAGAAACTTCTCGGCAGCTGATGCCCAATAAATCTTGACCATTCTTACCCTTATCAAGCTCTTCAGTGGCTCGCAATGGAATCACAATATCATTATTTCCCAAATGCTCAATAACACCTGGATCATGTATTAGGACGCTAGTGTCCAGTATAAAAATTTTTTTCTCAGTTTTTGACATACTATACTCCTTCTATGTCGTTAGGCTAATTGTAACTGAGTAGATACTAAATTTAAAAGTGATTATTTTGTAAAGAACTACTAAACTATCGTGATTTTTATTTGTGATTAGATACTACAATTTTTTTTATAATTTGTCAAAGGTTGTTTAAAATAAGCTAAATAAATCATTATCTTTGTTGTCTTTTTTTCATTCTTTGCCAAAAATTTGTCGCCACATCATCAGAATCAGCAAAAGGATCTTCATTTTCATCAACATAAATCACTTCATCTTCATCAGAACTAAATTCAGATTTTACTTGCCACTTTTCATAAACTTCTTCTGGCAACTCTTTTATAAACTGCGATACCTGATTAATATTGCCAGAATTGTAACTAAAAATTGGATAAGTTAAATACAGCTGATCCTGAGCCCGAGTTGTCGCTACATAAAACATCCGTCTTTCTTCTTCCATATCCCGACGATTATCGAAAGCTTTCATATTTGGAAATTGACCATCAACTAGTGACATTACAAAAACTACTTTCCATTCCAAACCTTTCGACTGATGAATAGTAGATAGCGCCACGGCATCTTCTGGCACCTCGTTATTTTCCACAATACTAGAACCTTTAAAGCCCTCGCCTAAAGCTGTGTCAGCTAAAAACTTTTCCAATAATTCATAACGACTAGAAAAAACTGACAACTGTTCTAAGTCAGCCAGTCTATCTTGAGGATTATCAAAATTATTTTTTATTATTCGTTCATAGCCAGATTTTAAAATTGTTTTGATTAAAGTCGAAATATCTGTGACATCCATAGACTGTAATTTGTCCAACAGATTTCTAGCTTCGGTCCAACCAATTGAAGCCTTAACAGATAATTTAAACTGATTAGTTAAAATTTGTTCCAAAGAACTAGCAGTTTGAATTTGTTGCCAAATATTATTAACCGTTGCTGGGCCAATACCAGTTTGTAACTGTAAAACTCTCTGCCAAGACACTTCATCTAAATGATTACCTAAGATTCTTAAATAAGCAATCACATCTTTAATGTGGGCTTGTTCAAAAAATCGTAAGCCACCACGCATCACATAAGGAATATTTCTCTTGTTTAGTTCCATTTCTAATTCCAGTGATTGAAAATGAGCTCGAAACAAAACCACCATTTCATTTAAATTAATCCCCTCCTCTCGCTGTAAATCTAACATTCTTTGACAAATAAAATCAGCTTGAGTATAAGCGTCTTCTAAGGCCACCAAGGCTGGCTTATCCGCCGACTTTTTGGAAGTATGCAAATTTTTTTCAAATTTATTTTTATTACAATTAATCGAAGTATTAGCTAATTTTAAAATTTCTGGCGTTGACCGATAATTAGTTTCTAATTTAAAAGTTTTGACTTCTGGAAAATCTTTGGGGAAATTCAAAATATTATCAACTATCGCCCCTCGAAACGAATAAATACTTTGACTATCATCTCCCACCACCAAAACATTTTGATCCGTGCCAGCTAAATGATTAATTATTTCACCCTGAATATGATTAGTATCCTGATACTCATCCACTAAAATATATTTAAATTGGCGAGACAATTTTTCTCTAGTACTGGCACTTTCTAGCAATAGCCTATTCCATTCAAATAATAAATCATCAAAATCTAAAGAGTTTGATTGTCTTTTTTTATCTTTATAAGATTGATTAATTCTTTCTATAATTGGTATATAATCTTCATCAATTTGGGGAAATCGACGCCTAATAATATCTGATATTGGATCTTTTAAATTAGCGGCTAAACTAATAATTTTATTAATTAAGTCAGCTTTAGGAAAATATTTATCATCTGGTAAAGAGATATTACTCCGACATAATTTTACTAAACTTTTAGAATCTTCACTGTCTAAAATATTAAAATTAGGATCTATGCCAATTTCCTTACCATAAATTCTTAGCAAACGATTGCCCATATGATGAAAGGTGCCACTCCATAAACCTTTGGGTTTATTTTTTAAGAGTAGTTCTATTCGACTAGTCATCTCCTTGGCGGCTTTATTGGTGAAAGTAACCAATAAAATCCGATTAGGTGCTACCCCCTTCTCTAATAGATAGGCTACCCGATAAACTAAAGTTCTAGTTTTACCACTCCCAGCGCCAGCCAACACAAGACAAGGTCCTTCACCTTCGGTAACTACCTTATATTGCTCGTCATTTAACTCAGCTCGATAATCAATTTTGAAGTTAAAATCAGGTTCTGTGGTTTTTAAAATGTATTCTTTCATATCTCAATTATACTATCACAAAAATAAAGCGTCCGCCTAATCTATAAGCGGACTATCTTCAGTATCTTCATCATTATCATTTTCTTCACTAACCTCTTGATCAAAAATTCTAGTGCCTAATAATAATTTTTTTAAATCTTCCATAAAATTTATTCACTTTAACTTAAAATCCCCAAAATTTGGGGATTTTAATTAATAAGACTGTCTCTTTATTACATTGTTGAGGACATCTTACCAGCACAAACCTTGCAATCCTTTTTGTGGGTAGCTACTAGAACTACTGCTGATAAACCAACTAGGACATAAACGATCCTAGAAATCAGCGCATCCTGACCACCAAAAAGCGCACCAACGTCCCAGCCGATTAAACCAACTAGCAACCAATTAAGGCCACCGATGATTACCAACATAAAAGAAACCATGTGTAATGCTTTCATGTGAGATGAGGTTATTAATTAGATGAATTTATTATAACACAAAATTTAATAAATAAAAAAAGAGCAGTGGAAGTTTTGACGGCTCTTTTTTCTTAACTTGCCATTCACACCACCCAAACGGGGTCATAACCTCACTCTGTCGGCGCCAGAAAGCGCCTCCTTCGTTTCGTCCTGGGTCAGCGTCGAATACTCCCGTTGGTCGCATCCGTCGACGTTCAACTTCAATTTTCTCCTTCCGTCGAAAATTTTGTTTCACTTCTGACCCGCGCACAAATAAAAAACCCCAAACGGGGTTTTTTATTTGTGCGCCCACCAGGACTCGAACCTGGGACCATCAGCTTAAAAGGCTGTTGCTCTACCGACTGAGCTATAGGCGCATGATTTTGTGAAACAAATATGTCAATTATTTTTAAATATTACCGTCCGACCGTTGGTCGGAGTTGCTCTTCCTGGGTTGGATTTAATCTGCTCCCAGCAGATTAAATAACATTCAATTGCGCCTCGCTTGAAGCTCGGCTTATTTCATTCCCAACCCGTCTCGTCTAAAGACTCGACCCGACTGAGCTATAGGCGCATATTTTATTTTGTTCTAAATTAACAAAAAAATTATAACATACCAAATATATTTTGACAAGGATTAAAAAATGCTCATTAACGATGAGCACTTACTTAATGGTTACTTCATAAACTAGATAATACAAATATAGTAAAGTACTACTCCCAAAATATCATAAAAACTGTTCTTTGTCAATCAATTAAATCCTGATTTACTTATGTATAAAGTGTATAAAACTTTGACTTGTTTAAAAGCCAGTGATGGGCTAAAATACTAGCATAATTATTCAAATAATTCCTATGTCCGATATCGTGTCTAATTCTCTGGGAAAACTACCACCACAAAATATTGAGGCTGAACAATCACTGATTGGTTCACTATTAATAGACAAGGACGCTATTATTAAAATAGCCGATTTAATATCGGCTCAAGATTTTTATCGTGATGCCCATGGTATTTTATATGCTACTATCATAGAGTTATTCGAAAGAAAAGACGCTATTGATATTTTGAGTCTAACTTCTCGATTAGAAGAAAAAAAACAATTAGAAGCGATTGGTGGACGTAGTTATTTAGTCACACTTACTAATCAAACTCCGTCAGCCGCTCATGTTGTTTCTTACGCTCAAATTATTCAAAAGAAGGCTACCCTTAGACGATTAATCACCGCCGCCAATAACATCTTGGAATTGGGTTATCACGAAGAAAAAGAAGTCAATGAAGTCTTAGATAGAGCCGAGCAATCTATTTTCTCGGTCTCTCAACAATTCATGAAAGAAAAATTTACCCCGATTCAAGATGTTTTGTCTGGTGCCTTTGATAGAATCGATCAATTACACAAAGAAAAGGGTAAACTTCGAGGTTTACCGACTGGCTATACTGATTTAGACAATCTACTCGCTGGTTTCCAAAAATCAGATTTAATTATTCTAGCGGCTCGTCCTTCTGTGGGTAAAACTTCGTTCGCTCTAGACATTGCTAGACATGTAGCGGTTAAAGCCAAGAAATCAGTGGGTATCTTCTCACTAGAAATGTCCAAGGAGCAATTAGTTGACCGTCTCATCTGTTCACAGGGCGGTGTAGGTCTTTGGAAAATGAGAACTGGAAAATTATCAGAAAATACTGATGACTTTCCTAAAATTGGTCAAGCCATGAGCGAATTATCGGAAAGTCGTATTTACATTGATGATTTTGCCAACACTAATGTGATGGAACTGCGTACCAAGGCTCGTCGGTTACAAATGGAACAAGGCTTAGATATGATTATTATCGATTACTTACAATTGATGGAAGGAACTGGTAAAAAATCTAGTTCTGATAATCGAGTCCAGGAAATTTCCGAAATCTCCCGGGCCTTAAAAGGTGTCGCCAGAGAATTAGATGTGCCAGTTCTAGCTCTGTCTCAGTTATCTCGAGCGGTGGAACAACAAGGTGGTGCCGCTATTCCAAAATTATCTCACTTAAGAGAATCTGGCTCTATTGAACAAGATGCTGATGTGGTAATGTTTATTTATCGCAAATCAGCTGATCGTAATTTTGATATTAATTCCCTCACCGAAGAGGAAAAATCATCAGCCGAAATTCACATTGCCAAACATAGAAATGGTCCAACTGGACTGGTCAAGTTATACTTCAAAGGTGATCTAGTTAGTTTTAGAAACTTAGAAAATAGAGTACAATAATTAAACAATATTAATAAATTTAATTTTATATGTTCAATAAATTAAAACAAATTCAAGATTTAAAATCTCAAGCTAACCAAATAAAAAAAGCCTTGTCTGATGAATCAGTCGAAGGCTCAGGCGCTTGGGGTAAAGTTAAAATAACCATGGACGGTAATCAAGAAGTTAAAAAAGTAGAAATTGCCGATGAATTTTTAAGTGATAAAACTAAATTAGAAAGCGCCATTTTAGAGGCCACTAACGATGCTATTAAAAAAGTTCAAAAAGTAATGGCGCAAAAGATGTCACAGATGGGCGGCTTCCCTGGTTTATAATTTAAAATAAAAAAAGAAGTCCAGCGGCTACATTGAGCTACGGGACTTTAATTTAATTTTTAATTTAGTTTTTTCCAGGTGAGCCGGGGGCGCTAAGGCCGGCGGCGTCATAAGGCCGGCAAATTGCACGGCCCGACTCACCTGGGTGGCGGGATGATGGAAGGAATCAGGAGTGTCACCAATTAGACACCTACAGGTTGCCAGATCTACGCTGACGTCGCCATAATAATCAACGATCCTCTTGCGCGCAGAGGTCGTGGTGCGACGTCTAATCGGCTGGCTTAATGTTCGGCCGGGAACAAAAACAAAATGTGGCCGCATACCTGAGTCAGGTGTTGTTAGTTGGTGACACCCCAAAATCTACAGAAATGGATCATTGCCGAGCATGCGCTCGAATGAGACTATCCTCATCCTTGGACCTCTCCAATTGGTGTTTGCGGTTGCTTTAAGGGCCACGAACGCGGGAACAGTCCTCACGTTTGGCAAGCGAACAAGTTAAGTTCACTACACAAATCCAGACGGATATTCCATCTGTAGTTACCCTCCTTTTGGGTTCCGGTTTCCTTCTGTATACAATGTACATCGACGACCCAGCGGAATTGCCAGGCCACTTGTAAATACAGTATAGCACACTCAATGAATTTTGTCAATAGCTAAGCCCTAAAAATCAAATAAAATACCTAAATTTAGATAAAAATGAAGTACCCGCTCATCATCCAAAACCTCATAGATCAATTTTCTAGACTGCCAAGCATTGGTCCTAAAAGTGCTGAACGCTTAGTTTTCCACATGCTGTATCGACCCCAAAATGAACTTCATGCGTTTAGCCAAGCCATAGATAATCTCAAAAGTAATGTTAAGCAATGCCAAATTTGCTTTAATTTCTCTGAAAGCAACCCTTGCTATATCTGTAATAATCCCAAAAGAAACAAAACTATAGTTTGTGTCGTCACCAAACCTCAAGATATGGCTATTATCGAAAAAACTGCCTCTTTTGATGGCCTCTATCATATCTTAGGCGGCAATATCAACCCACTAGAAAACATTTCTCCAAAGCAGATCAAAATTCAAGAATTACTTAATAGAATTAAAACAGATAATGTAACAGAAGTTATATTAGCTCTTAATCCGGATATGAGCGGTGAAACTACTTCTATCTATTTAACCAAGCTCATCAAGCAATTTCCCAACATTAAAGTCACTAGATTAGCCAGAGGCTTACCCATGGGTGCTGACCTAGAATATGCTGATGAAATCACTTTAGAGAACGCTCTCAAAGATCGCCGAGAATTATAAAAAATCCAAAACAAAAATCCCGCCAGAAGCGGGATTTTATAATTATCTAAATTATAAAGTTAAAGGTTCTCCCCTACTATAATCATTTTCAAAACCATTTTGAATTTTAATAACCTCTGATTCCCAATTATTACCATACAATTCTAGTAATACATCACTGGTGGCATAATTAATAACTGCTCCATCAGACACAATATAAATTCTAGGACTGTTATAAAATCTAATTAATTTACTATCTGGCTTCACGGTTATATGCTCTCCTTCTTCTAAAGCATCAAAATCCTCTTGAGATATAGTTTCTAAATTTTGATCAGCCCAAGTACCTGTATGCCAAGTCCAATAAGTTACACTATTAGGATATAAATGTCTTTTGCCATCATCGGTAATATGATAAACGGCATCACTATCAGCGGTTTTAATTACTCGACCACTAGCATAGGAATAAATCTTTACACCTAAAACCTGTGGGGCTGGAGCGGATCCTCCACCACCACCTCCGCCACCAGCACTAGCAACAATAATATTCCAAGTAGCCGTAGTTGGATTGGTACCTATATCTTGCCAATTACCAGCTAAATCCTGACCAATAACTTCTAAGGTGTGTGAACTAATAGATAAAGTAGTTAAAGTTATTGGTGTCGCAATAGCCGTCGCTCCACTCACGGCTCCACCGTCTAAGCGATATTTATAATTAAGAACATCAGTGCCAGCTACTGTAATACTAAAACTATTATCAGTGGTTTCGGCGGCTGGTGTATTGGATAAAGTAGATGTTGGAGCAACAGTATCAATTACTATGTAGCGACTACCAAAATAAACATCATCTGCGCTCAAAGTAGTTTGATGATTTCCAGCCTGATCATAAATATCGCCAGTGATACCCGATATATACAATCTGTCTGAATTATAACCATTAATAATAGAATACTCGCAGCTAGCCGTGGTAGCTGGTGCTGAGGTAATAGCCAAATTACAAGAACCAATGTCAAAACTAATAGTTGAAGTGGCAACTAATGAAACAGCTTCAGAAAATGTTACCGTAAAAATTGCCGAACCCACCCCATAACTACTATCCGCTGCCGGATCAGTTAATCTTACTGTTGAAATTAGCGGCAGAACACCATCAATAATAATATCAGAATTATCATCAATGTTTTCGTCTCTAATCTTGTAATTTAATAATATATTAGTTGAAGCCACACTATAAATACTACCAGTAATACTACTCACACTTAAATCGGCTGTAGAATCATTTGCTCCCACTACATAATTACAAGAACCAGTGGTTAATGGTGATGAAGTAGCTATTTGAAAAGCACAACTACCCGTAGCACTAGCATTGAGATTAATAGTAATATCACTACTAGAATAAACTGACTCGGAAAATGTTAAATGAATAGGTACAATATCACCAATTTTATAGCGACCATCACTAGCTGTACTAGTAGCCACAATAAGTCTGGGACTATCAGTATTAATGTGAATGCCATTGGCTAAATTACTATTAATATAACCAAAGGTGTTGCCAGCTAAATCATATATATTACCAGTAATACTACTGACACTTAAATTACTAGCATCATCGTTTGCCCCCACTATATAATTACAAGAACCAGTAGTTGATGGTGATGATGTAGCTATCTGAAAAGCACAACTAGCTGTGGAACTAGCATTAAGATTAATAGTAATTTCACCGCCAGCATAGACTGATTCTGAAAATTTAACATTAATAGGAATAATATCACCAGCATCATAATAATCATTTATAACTGTGGTAGTTATAGTGGCATTAGGATTGCTAGTATCTACAATAATATTTTTTAACGACGACATATAAACAGCCGGGACAAACGATGTCATAGCATTGCCAGTCTCATCATATATATCACCAGTAAGATAACGCAAATCCAAATCATTAGAACTATCACCATTACTAACCGTATAAATACACGATGCGGTGGAACTAGCCGATGATTGATCAATGGAAAAATAACAACGAGTCAGCAAGCCTGATGTTAAAACTATAGTAGAAGTTCCTACCGTATAAACTGGCTCAGAAAAATTAACTCTAATTGTTATCTCATCTCCAGCTATGTAATAACCATCCGGACTATCACTAGTAATTTGAGTGATAGTGGGAGCTACTGTATCAACAGCTTCAACCGATTGACCTAGACCAAAAATTGCTAAAATAGCAACCACCATTATAAGTGGGTTTCTTACCGCTTTCATACTTTAAGACTAAATAATTATTAAAATAATCAAAAGACTAATAAACACCAAACTAGATATTATCATCTTAAGATTTTGTTTTTTAAATTGAATAAATATATTAATCAAGAGCGTTGCAACAATCAAACCTAACATTATTTTATAAATAGTCGCTGAAATCGAGAATAACCAATTAACATTGCCAGATTTACTATCTTTAGCAAAAAAATACTGTTGGGTTAAAGAAGCTTTAACTGGTTTAATGCCATCCCATGATACGTCGGTTGTTACTGAATTGCCAGCGTAGTCGGTCGCTGTAACACTAGGCAAAACCACTGGATTAAATAACTGTTCATTTTCTTGATTAAATATAATAGTGCTGCCAGTCCATTTGGTTGGCAAGCTAATATCTGGCTGAAGATCTATTTTATAATTACCAAATGAAACACTAGCGTTTTTAGTATCACTATCTAAGAAAACTTCAGCTCTAACTATTTTTTGCTCTTTGTCGTTAGCCTCTAGGACAAATAGTTTACTGGCTTCAATATTAATAGCTGGTGGAATTTGATCCAATGACACCCTATAAACATCTGAAGACAACGTTTTTGAACCATTACTAGCTTCAAATCTTAAATTATTTTCACCTTCACTCAAAGACAAGCTAAATTCAAAATTACCGTCTTTAGAATTAGTTAACTCTAAATATTTTACATCATTTAAATAGACATTTAGTGTCTTAGCCGATACAGCTAGAACACTAAAATAAGTGGGATTTTCATTAACCACTGAATCATTTTTAGGATAAGACAAGATCGGCACAGACAAAGAAGATGCAATAATCTTTTCACCAAAAACTTTTTGACTGGAATCACTAACAACAGTATTTTCATTTGGTTCTCGTGTTACTATATTAGCTACCGGAATATCATTAACAGACCCAAAAAACTGAGCTACTAGCGTCGTATCATAACCATTAAACTTACCACTTACCACTCCCACACCAATTTCAGTAAAATCTGGATCAATTATATTAGCATAATGAGTCTTACTCTGAACCCAAGCATTAACCACGTCAGCCGCATCAACAAAACCCATGGCTAAATTTTCACCAGCCGTGCTATAAGTATAATTATTTTTCCGTAACCAATAACCTAACCCCTTCTTTTTTGGACTAACATGAGCAAAATACTGTTCAGTTAACATATCCTGAGCTTTTTCATAAGCGCCTTTATTTAGAACATCATTTTTGATCAATAAGTTTAAACCCAAACTACTTCTAATTTCATTGGTTAAATTTATAATTTTCTCCGCTTGCTTTTTAGAAACATCTGGCGTCACCCAAGCACTTAACGGTAAACTAACTACAAATATTACAATTAATAGTTTAATAGCAATAGCCGATACTCCATAAGCAAATAAACTATTGGTTTTTAAAATTTTTGGTGAAAACTGATTACCTGAATAAGAAAAAAATAAATCCTTCAAATAACCACCACCTCTAGGATTTTTACCTTGTTTAATAGCCTCACCATCTGGCACACCATCACCATCAGAGTCAGGATTATTAGGATCGGTTTGATAAATTTTTATTTCTTCGTAATCAGAAATACCATCACCATCCGAGTCGGGGTTATTGGATTTAGTGCCATAAAGCTTTTCTTGATAATCACTTAGACCATCACCGTCGGTATCAGCCATTATTCGAATTCTGTCTGATAATTCTTTTACTTTTAGTTCTAATTTTTTAGACTTTAAATCAATATCACTTTTAGGTGTGACAATTATTTTTTTTCTACTTTTAATAGTCTTTTTCATGATTAGGCCTGTTGAGTAATCATTTTCGTAGCGAAATTTTCATATTTTGAGATAAATTTTTGGAAATTTAACCGAAATATGAAAATTATAGTAGCAAATTATTGTTTAATAGACCCCTGTATTATCTCATAAATATTACTCCAAATCAAGAAAAAAATAAAAGCAATACTGTAGTTTAGTATTGCTTTTGAATTAAATTGGATAATCACCGGTCATACAAGCAAAACAATAATCATCTGGATTATCGACTAAGCTTTTCAAATCTTCAACTGATAAAAATTCCAAAGAATCAGCACCGCATTCTTGTCTAATTTCTTCTTTAGAATGATTGGCTGCTATTAATTCACTTTTATTAGGTGTGTCTATACCATAATAACATGGTGAAATTATCATTGGAGAAACAATGCGTAAATTAATACTTTTAGCGCCAGCAAATCTAATTAAACCCACTAAACCACGCATAGTTGTTAATCTAACGATCGAATCATCCACTACCACCACATCCTTACCTTCAACTAATCGACGAATAATGATAAATTTTTTGCGGACTGCCAAGTCTCTAAGATATTGAAATGGTAAAATAAATGTCCTACCAATATAATGATGCCGAGCAATGGCCCTGACAGAGCTAATCCCCATTTCATTAGCATAGCCCTCTGCGTGATAAACTGCCGAATCAGGCACACCAACAACACAATTAGTATTAGTTGGGCAAACTTGGCAAAGTTTTTTACCAGCTCGCAAATGAAAATCTACTACCGCTTCATCAAAAACCACACTACCAGGATGAGAATAATATATTTTTTCAAAAATACATTGTGCTTTTTTATGGTTAGTTGGACTAATATAAATAGAATTTTCGTCAAAAAAATATGACTTAGATTCATTTTTACTGACAATTAATATCTCGCCTGGCTGAACACTTCTTTTAGTGTTAACGCCCAAGCTTTCAAATGAAACTGTTTCTGACGAAAAGTAAAGACTATCGCCAAATTCACCTATCGATAAAGGGCGATTTCCCCATGGATCACGTATAGCAATAACTGTATCATCAAACAAAATTAACAGCGAATAACTGCCTCGTAAAAATTTAACCGAGTCATAAATCCTATCAACCAAACTCTCAGCCAATGACTCACAAAATAATCGTAAAATTATTTCAGTATCTATTTTTGTTTTTAGTCTTTCAGGGTGTTTTAATTTAGTTATTAATTCTGAGTAATTAACCAAATTACCATTATGAGCAATGGCTACTTCCCGATTATTAAAAACTCCTAAAATCGGTTGGGCATTATCTGCCTTAGGATTGTCTTCAACTGTTGAATAGCGAATATGACCAATGGCACATTTACCATGAAGCTTATCCAAGGTATCTTGATCAAAAACTTCTTGAACAATACCCTTGGCCTTATGACAAAAAATATTTGAACCGTCACTAGAGGCTATGCCAGCATACTCTTTGGCTCGATGCTGGATAGCATGACCCATAACATAGCAGATTTCTGCTGCTTTACGACAATTAAAGGCACCGAAGACTCCACACACATCCTTCTCCTTTGTTGTTAAGGTACAAAAATAAAATTCGCTCCAACTAGTGGAACGAATTTATTATTTTAAATTTTGTTTATTTCTACTTCTACAAACTCTTGACGATGTCCGAATTTCTTAGCTTGTCTGGTTTTTGGCTTATACTTAACACCAGTTACTTTTCTAGCCTTGCCAAAAGCCAAAACTTTACCTTCAACCTTAGACTTAAGTAGAGGTGCTCCAAGATCCATTTTATCACCATCAACCAGTAATAAAGTATCAAATTCTACCTTATCACCAGTTTCTACCTTAAGCTTTTCAATTTTTATTTTATCTTTTTCTTTGACAACGTATTGTTTGCCACCAGTTTTAATAACTGCAATTTTCATAATGTTTATTACAAAAGTGATTTATACAACGATTACATATTACACTTTTTAGATTTATTTGTCAAATAATATCCTAAAGACTAATTTTAACAATATCCCCTATTCTGAGGCTATATTTATCCACAAAGCCTGAATTTACCTCTAAAACATAGTTAACAAAAGACTTTGGTCTATAAATTGGTAAATTAAGATTATCCCGCTGAGGCTCTAAATTCCTCTCATAACCAATCACCATATCGTCTTTTATCCAAATAATATCAATGGGGATAATCATATTTTTCATCCAAAAATTTGGCAATATATAGTCATCATAAACAAATAACATACCATTATTTGATGGCATTTTTTTAACATAACCCAAGCCTAATTGCTGTTCTGATGGAGTTTTAGCTAATCTTAATTTTATTTGTTGACCGGCAATATCGATAGTTTGCAAATTTGCTAGTGCCTGTTTGTTTTTAACAATTATTGCCAACGATACAAACAAAAGAATAGTAACAACAAAAACTATACTTAGTAGTCTAAAATTAACTTTTATTTTTTTGGGTTGACTTTCCATAGATTACTAAAATAATTAAACACATAAAAACAACTAAAACCCCTAAGCTAAATAATTTTCCCAGACTATTGCTTAATATGCCAAGTAGACCAAAAGTAATTGCTATTAAATATAGTAGTAATACTGCCTCTCTTTGACCAAAACCCACATCTAATAATTGAAAATGTAAATGTTTTCTATCAGCATGAGAAAATGGCGATTCGCCTCTTAAGAATCTTCTAATAATGACAATTAAAACGTCTAAAGCCGGAATACCAATCACCAATAGAGTGGTAGCAATTTTAGAACCAGAGATTATAGATAATACACCCAACATAAAACCCATAAAAATGCTGCCACCCTCACCTAAAAATATCTTAGCTGGATAAAAATTAAAAACCAAAAACCCAATTGAAGCCCCAAATAAAACTAGAGCCCAAACACTAGTAGCTGACATATAAACATCCCAACTTAAACTAAGGATAAAAATCATAAAAGCCGCCACACTAGTAATGCCAGTAACTAGTCCATCCAAACCATCCAATAGTTTAGTAGTATACATTAAGCCCATTAGCCAAATAAAGGAAACCAAAGTACCTAATATTGGTGTTAAATAAACAATAGCATTGGTAGGGCCGCCAATAGGATTAGTGATATAAGTAATTTTAATACCAACTAATAAAACCACTGTCGCCGCTAAGAGTGGCCAAATTATTTGTTGCCATGGTTTTAAATTATATTTATCATCTAATGTTCCACCAATCATAATTAACAAACCACCAATAAAAACCGCTAATATAAAATTAGCGCCAACACCAGAAAAATCAGCTAAGTTAAATAATTTAAAAATAAAAACCGAAATAAAAATGGCTAAAAAAATAGCCCAGCCACCTAGCAACGGTACGGGGTTTTTGTGGATTTTTCTATCAGCTGAGTTTGGTTTGTCTAATATATTAAAATAATGAGAAATTTTAATAACTAGTGGGGTAACCAAAAATGATATTAATAAGCCAATAGATACAGCTAAAAAATAAGCATAATTTATATTTATCATGAAATAATTATAGCAAAATAATTGATATTAAAAAATCCCAGAAATTAAACTGGGATAAATTACCTAGTAACATCTAATAAGCCGCGGGAATTATAGATACCTATAACCGGTTGAACTATTTCCCATTCTTGACGGCTCTTAGCTTTTTCTGAAGCAACCAGAGCTGCTTTAGATATGGTTACATTTACTCCCAGGTAATTTGATACTAATCCATTAGACTCTGCCTGTAACATCAAAGCTAGCCCCTGATGCGATCCTGAATGTGATAAACGGTAACTTTCACCAATAGTCGTTGGCAAAGCATGTCCAAGCATTTTACTATCTCCAAGGTTAAAAGACCTAACACTAAACCATAGCAAAAAATTTAGACCTTGTCAATAATAATTTAAAATTAAAATTTACCTTTTTTAATTTCTATTCGCAAATCACTCATCATCGAAAGATAAAACTCTAAATTATTTAAAGTCGCTAGTCGCATACCCAGTGGTTCATTGGTTTTAAATAATTGATATAAATAAGCTCGACTGTATTGTTTTAAATTAGTTTTATTAATTGAAGATTTATCATTTTTAAACTTAGCGTTAGCAATATTAATAGTTTCATAAAAACCAGCACCAAAGCCTGATTTTTTTCTAATATACAACCTGCCGTGTCTCGCTTCTCGAGTCGGAATAACACAATCAAACATATCTACTCCCCGCTTAACCGCTGCGACAATATTGTCTGGCGTGCCTACGCCCATTAAGTATCTGGGTTTATCTTCTGGCATTTGATTTACTAAATAATCTAACACCGAATACATTTCTTGATTACTTTCACCCACGGCCAAACCACCAATAGCATAACCATCAAAGTCCAACTTCACTAAGTCCTTTAAACTTCTTTCTCTTAAATCTTGATGTAATCCGCCCTGAACAATACCAAACATTAATTGTTTAGAGTTGAGCGTTTTTTTATACTTCTTCGCTTCTTTGGCCCAAGCGGTAGTTAAATCAACCGCTTCTCTAATTTTTGCCTTAGAGTCTTTGGAACTAGGACATACATCTAAAATCATCGCAATGTCCGAACCAATAATTTTTTGGATTTCTAAAACTTTTTTCGGTGTTAAGGTGTGCCGACTACCATCAATATGTGAATTAAATTCTACACCATGTGGCATTATTTTTCTAATCTTAGACAGAGAGAAAACTTGAAAACCACCACTGTCAGTTAGAATTGGCCCAGACCAATTCATCATTTTATGTAGTCCACCTTGTTTTTTTAGAACATCTAAACCAGGCTGAAGATATAAATGATAAGTATTCGAAAGTATAATCTGAGCACCTAGTGATTTAACCTCACCCGTAGTCAGATGTTTGACCGCTGCTTTGGTAGCGATTGGCATAAAAAATGGTGTCCCAATAAAACCATGAGCGGTTTTTAATTTACCAAGTCTAGCTTTAGTCTTTTTAGATTCTTTTAAGATTTCATACATAATTTAACAACTATTCCCAAGCTTCTAGCGGTTCACTGGTACTATACTCGACTGATTCAGGCACATCCTTAACGATATCAATATCTTTGAAGCCATTACTACTAAAGACATTGGAAGTTACTAATCTTTTCGCATTATTTTCAATATACCAGATATCAGAAGAGTTAACATACTGAATAAGTGAACCATCGGGATACATTAAGGTATCGGCACTAATAGCACAACTATCATCTCGAGTATAATCCGATTCAAACGAATTTTGAATTATAACTAATCTTTCCATCCATTTATCACCAAAGCCAAAAGTCGCTGGACAAAGCACATCACCAGCTTTCACTACATAAATAATATTACTACCCTTGAACTGAATAAGCTTACTGCCAGGCCTAACTGTAACATTCTTAGCCACTGGGATAGCATCAAATTCCGATTGTGTTACCACCTCGACTAAATGATCAGCCCAAGTGCCAGTTCGCCATGACCAAAAAGTTGGTGAGTTAACAAACAACCGTCTTTTACCATCTATAGCTACATGATAAACTGCTGGATCATTAGCCACTTTAATTAACCTACCAGTATAAAATTTCTGTCTAATTAATTCTGTTTTAATAATAACGTTATTAACAGTATCATCAGTATCAGTAGATGGAGCTCCAGCGCCTGCTGCTCCGCCACCAGCAGTAGCAGTACAACTAGTAGTTTCATTGGGCTTACCTTCTGGGATATTACAATTGTTAGTATCACTACATGACCTAGATTTAGAACTAGTAACACAGGCTGACCAAGAAGTGCACGTCCAATTAGGCGTACAAGTCACGCTACAACCCTGAACCAAAGTTGGTTTGTCTAAAATAGTACCACAAGCGTTTGCATCAGTACAAGTTCTAGATTGAGAGCTACTGGTACAAGTTGACCAAGCACTACAAGACCAATTTTCGATACAGGCTGGAGCAATGTCATACACTCTTTCCTTAACCACTTCAGCATTACCAGAAACATCACTAGCATAGAATCTTAAAGTTTTAGAAGTTGAAATAGCTAAAGCTGAATTATAAACAGCATTTGGTGTACAACCAACACCTAGACAATAATAAATAGTAGCTGGTTCGCTAGCCGACAAAGTTACTGATATAGCTGAGCTATAAGTACCACTAGCTTTAGAAGCAGTGGTCACTGGCTTAATCGTATCGGCAGCAGCGGAAGCGGTAGAAAAATAGCCAAAAACGGCCGCTGTTCTAGTTAAATCATCAATCACAAATTCACTGTATTTAGTAATATTAAAATTATCTAAGTATTTTCGGGCTGTTGGATAACCAGGGCTACCATAGTAAGCTGGATAAGCATTATCTAAAACCGCAATGTAATAACTCTTATATGGCAATGCATTAGCCGGACCATAAACACTAAACCCGGGTATTGGCTGAGCAATACCATCAAATTCAGACACTTTATTTAATGGATCAACTACCGGATTATCCCCAATGCCAGTAATAAACACTTTAGACAGTGGATTAGCTCCAAGTTGAAAATCTATATTCTGCTTAGCCCTATCTAAATAATAACTATTACCAGTTAGTTCATGGGCTAAAATGTAAATAAATGAATACCGAGTACTCATTGACAATGTACCAAAGCCAACATTAATAAAATCTTTTTCGGCCACCTTATAATTCCACTGGTCTTCATCTTTCTTAAATTTATCCATTAGCTGACTAAAAGCTGTCATATAGACCGCTTTTCTCTCAGAATTAGCTCCAGCAATATTATAATAATCCCAACCTCGTCTTAGATTAGAAGCACTATAATAATAATCCGTTTTAGTCCAACTATTTAATTCATTGGTTGGAACCAAGTTAGTAAAAACATCCTCGTATTTTTGTTCGCCAGTTAAAGCATAAAGTTCTATAGCCGCCCAAGCTCTAGAATCTCTATTATCATTACTCCAATAACAACCAGAACTAACATCGGTTATACCTAAAGCCGGATTACCCTTAGGATTACAATAGGCCTCTTGTTCTGTTTTTGTAGTATATGGTGGCGGGTTTTGTTCTGGATGGGCTTCTAAGCATTGCCACGCCAGTAGCGCCTTGTCCCTATACCGCTGAGCATCCGTTGGGAAAAATGGTTGCATAATCCTAGCGGCTTTAGCTAATATGGCGGCGGCAAAACCAGTATCTTCTGTAGATTTAGTAATCACCCAGTGTTTTCTGGTGTCCAAATCAGGCATTTTATCAGACCAAGTTTCAAAAGCCACTTTATTAAAAGTACAACCATTACTACTTACCATTTTAGCTATCCAATCTAACTCCCATTTAGACTCATCCAATATATCTGGGACTCCATTATGACTCTCTGGAATATTTAATTGATTATCGGAAAAATGGGTTGGTACTATTTCATACATAGTGAAGTAATTATCCACTGCTTCAGCCGCTGTTCTAATATATTTATTATAATCAGCCGCATCAAACCAACCACCAGTAAAGTCAGCTTGAGCACCAATTGGCTCGTTGGCATATAAATCCGGAGATTTATCTTTAATAGAATTATGATAATAACCAGCCGTTGGTTGAGCCGCTCCTCTGCTCCAAATACCGGCATATTGCGAGGTTAAGGCCATGCCACTGCGCTGATAATACAGCGCTCTGGCTGTAGTGTAAAAAACATCATTATATATATTATCTCTAATATCAAAATCATAACTTCTACCAATACCATCTATCTGTATATAATACGAACCGGGGGTTTCAAAATTTGTAAAATCCAAATACCACACATCCTCCCCAGTGAAAGGCCGAACGCTGTCATTAATATAAAAATTATCTGATTCTGATGATTTTATTAAGGCTCCAGTCAAAACTACTTGACCAGTCGTTTTATTTTTAATCTTTGCTATTAGACCAGCGCTTAAAGTCATTTGTCCAGCGTCACCTAAGTAGTTACCCACATAAACCCGTTTTGGTGATTTTGGCAGATAACCAACTTGATTTACTTTAATACTAGAACTAATGTCATTATTAAAATCAAAAGAAAAATTAACACCTCCAACTTTAGGTAGATTACCTATTATATCCTTGACTTGTATAGAAAGGCTATAATTAGCATTGGAAGAAATTGGTGATGCTAAATCTAAATAAATATAATCTTTTACCACAGGAGAAAATGAACTTCCGCTAAAATCAGTCACAAACCTCCTTATGCCCACTGAAGAAACATTTATTTTACTATTGTCACTGGAATTCACCAGAGTATAATTGGCGACATTTCTAGCTGATGCGAAATTTAATTTTTCATCAATAGTTAACATTAGATTTTTACTGTCTAAAACCTCTATAGCCTCTACAACCAAACCTTGGGTGTCCTCTAGAGTAATATCATCAATATAAAAACTTTTTGGAGTTTGACTAGCAGGAACAGAAAAATAAATATTTCTAAAAGCTCCACCAAAATTACCAACAAAAGCACTGCCAGGTATTACCACTTGTCGATAAGTCCCATCTATGACGCCACCACTCACGTAGGGTAATATATTTAAATTTTGAGAGGCATCATTACCACCAGAATACTGAATCACTATATCTAATGTATTTGCATAAGTACCGGATGTTGTTCTAATCCAAAATTTAATAGAATCAACCTCACTAAAATTTAAAACGCCCTGGTTGCCATAACCCACGTCTAACCTTGATTTTGTATGATTACCATCAGGCATATCCATTTTTAAAGCCTTATTGCCTGTCTTAGATAATAATGGATCACTGATAACTGTCAAAGCGTAACCAGTTGTCAACGCTTCAAAATCCTTATCTTCTTCAAAAATTACTTTTTTAACCTCATTTACACAAGAAGCCGAACAACCGTCATAGCTATCCACATTACCATCATCACATTGCTCTGCTAAATCAACTACACCATCACCACAAGTAGTAGCCGCAATTGTGAAATCACCTAAAACCATCGATTTTGACTTTATTTTAAATAAAACAAAAATCAAACCCATTATACAAATAATTAATATAAACAAAGTCAAGAAATATTTTTTTGATGGTCCTAATTTGAATGTTAGCATATGATAAAACTATTTTAATTACTGAACTATACCCTTGATTTTACCAAGAATTGGATCATCAAAGCTAGTGGTAATAGCTTTAACATCCTTGGTAATTAATGTCCCTGTATTAGAATCTTTAGCCGATAAACTAATACCGGATAACAGTATTAATACTCGACCACGATCATTATTTGTTGGTTTAATATTAATATTAAATGATGCGATTACATCTTTAGCTGATCTTTTAAGGTTAGAAATATTCCAAATCACTTCATTAGTAGCCGCATTATACGATAGATCGCCAATATCATGATTTTCCCGATTAGACCATGATACATTATTTGGCAATTTAGATCTAACCTGAACATTTTCTACGTCATGAAGGCTATTAGATAACTGTAAATAAATATTATAAGTTGACTCTTCACCAACTCTGGGCTCAGTTGGCCCAAGCCCTAGTGGGACGTTTTCTTCATCATAATACCTAGCCACTGCTTCAATGGCCAAATCAGAGTTAACTGAGTTAATAATTGATTTGGTAATAACAGAGGACTCTCCGGTTAACTGACCTTTTTGATTAGCCTTAGCTTCAATATAACTTTCAACACTAAATTTACCAATTTTAGAATCACCCACAACCGAAGCATCACTAACTCTAATTTGCCACGAAATATCACCCTCTTCGTTAGCACCTAATTTTAGAAGTTTAGGCACATTTCGACCAATCCAAATAATAGAATTTTTATCAACAGTGCCATTGTTTTCATCTTTTAAGGTTGACCAATCAAGTATTTCTGAATTCAAAGTGGCTTTAATTTGAATATTTTCTAAACTTTCCTCACCTGTATTTTTGTAATGCAATGTGTACACCAATAGATCACCCAAACCAATCGACTGATCTTCTGCTGAGCCGTTAGTAATTAATTGCAAACTTAGCTGATCTTTTATAACATTAGTTATCAAAGTCTCTTCATTTTGTGGGTAATAGTCATTATTGTAGTTCAATTGCATTCTAGCCACAAAATCCCTGTTACCACCAAATTCAGCTGTCGAATAGTTACCCTTAATTTTAATCTCCCCTTTTTCTCCAGCTTTTAACTCTTTTATATCCCAAATATCATTTGTTTCTTTGCTAGCTGCTGGTTCCGATGAACTAAACACAAAAGATTCTGAATAGTCCACTACTATTTGAATATCAGAAAAAACTTCTTCCGATAAATTTTCATACTTTAAAATATATTCCAAATCTTGATTGGCTAGTGCCTTATCTGGACCTTCAATATCTAAACTTAAAACTGATGAGGAAACAATTACATCAACAATAGTCTCTTGTTTAAAATTAGCATTTAAATTGGCTGGCTTAAAATTCAAAACTCCTCTAAAAGTTTGAGTGGAATTTAAAGCAGCAATTGTCTTACCTTTTAGTTCTATGGTTTTACTTTCACCAATGTTTAAAACGCTAAAATTCCATTTATTGTTTTTATCACCACTAGCTTTTGGCAATGAATCAACATATTCAAAATTATCCGGATAAAAAAGCTCTAAATCTAAATTATAGAGGTTAACCTTTTCTTTATTAGTAATAGTAATTGTGTATAGTCCCTCTTGTCCAGACACAATAGTAATTGGCGTGTCTATTTTTAAACTTATTTTTTCATTGGTAAAATTATTAGTTTCCAGTTTAGAAAAAACAAAAAATCCAGCCAAAGCCACTATTAAAAATACAGAAAAAACCCCAATCAATGAATACAAAATAGTTTTCCAAAGTGGTCGCTCGTTCTTTTCTAATTTAGTTAAATCTGGTATTGCTCCATCTTTATCAGTATAAACTTCAGTTAACTTTCTCTGTATTTCCACGTCACTAGCCGAACTACTGCTAAATGTTTCCACAATCTTTCTTTTAGGCTTATTTTTTTTAGTAATCAAACCCGCTAAGTCATCTTGCATAGTATTTACAGATTTCTTTTTTTTGACATTAGATTTACTGATCTGTGCTTTTGTTTTTGATAATGACTTTACTTCTTCATCAAAATTTTCAGCTGGATAGTTTTGAACAGGCATGATAATTATATATTAATATTGTAATTTAATTTTTAAGACCCACAAAATAAAATAAATCTTTAGATATTTTTGAACTATAAACACTCTCATGGTCATTGTTTTGTACCTCACTAGGATAAGTGACGCCTACAGACACACTATTTGGATAATCTACTTTACTAACAAATTTATCATCACCACTACCAGATTGTTTTTGTATCAACAAACTATAAGAATCACTAGAAATTTGTGATGCAAAGAGACTCTTAATTTTATTAACCAATCCAGGATCTGCTACCTCTTGTTTAGTAATATTAACTTTAAATGGTAATTTATAAACTAGTAACATCTCCTTAGACTCGCCTGGCTTAACAGTCACCCAATTAGCAAAAACCGTTTTATTACCCTCATTGTATATTTTAGTCAAACTATCTTTATCAGTAATAGCTAATTTTTCATTTTCTAGTCTTTTATCTGGTTCTAAATACTCGTCTGGCTGTCTAAATTCTTCATAGTTAGGATAATTAAATCCCTCAGCTTTAATTAATTGACTACCTAACGGCACATAAACTCTCATAAAACTGCGATTAGACACATTAGTAAAAACATCATCAACTGGTCCAAAATCGCTTCTATTTATCACTACACTATCAATGATCGAGCCGTCCTCAGCGATAGAAGCTTTATGATAAATTTCCTGATTAATAACATTATCAGTTTTACCACCAGCAATATTAGTAGCAACAACACTTAAATAATCCTTATTGGTATTTTTCACTCTACCGTCCCAATTATTTTCCGCCACAAACTTTTGTTCAGTTTCATTAAACAAATATATCTGAATATCTTTATCTTTTAAGCCTTTACCAAAAGTATTAACTAAACTCAATACACTATCAGGTTCAATGTTAAAAATACCATCAATTAATTTTGGTGCTAGATCGCCTAATATTTTTTTAGGCTCCTTCTTATTGGTGTATTCAATTTCTACACTTTTTTGTAGTTCAATTTCAAAATTAGATGACGAAATTGTCTTATGATAATCAGGCATTTCAATTGGCCCGACAACATCCAATAAACTACCAAGCCAATCTGAATTAATAGCAATAACACCATCAATGGTAGCGCCATCACTTTTATTATAAAAATAAGCAATATTATTGGCTGTAGTGGGAAAATCAGACCACCAATTAGAATCTTGAAATTCCCATTTGGGGTTTACCAATCTCAAAGGTTCTGGTGACTGTAATAATTCTGTTAGCCCAGCTCGTAAATCATAGGTGCCACCAGCTGGCATATTAATACCATCCAGATTACCATTTTTAAAATCAGCCAAAGCTAAACTACCCATAAAGCCGCCGCTAGCCCTAAGCTCATTATCATTTTGAAAAATTATTAAATATTTTCTTAAGTCTCTTTCACCCAAAAAATTAATAGCAAATTCCATAGTTTCATCTGACTTCTTTAGACTGGCAATAAATAGTGGCAAATTATCTTTGAGTTTAGAAAATTTTTCTCGATTATCCTCTGGTAAATGCTTAATATTAATTTTATTTAAATTATCCTCCGCTGCTTCCAATTGAGCCAATGCTTCCAAATTACTAGCTTTAAAATTTTTAATTCTAGATGATAGGGAAAAATCAGATTGAGCAGAAAAATCATTCAAACCAGTAATTAAATACTCACCAGCCTTGGTTAATTTTTCGCCTAACTCCAATAAATTCTTGCCACTTTTAAAAGTATTATTCACTGGGATAGTTGCAGCCAAGACAGTTAAAAAAGATTTAATTTCATTTAATTGATCCTGGGCTGAAATAAAATCAG
Source organism: Candidatus Buchananbacteria bacterium CG10_big_fil_rev_8_21_14_0_10_33_19 (assembly GCA_002773855.1). Classification (GTDB taxonomy): domain Bacteria; phylum Patescibacteriota; class Patescibacteriia; order 2-01-FULL-39-33; family 2-01-FULL-39-33; genus 2-01-FULL-39-33. The sequence goes on from PEZY01000012.1 coordinate 385,442, forward strand.
CATTAGCGTCAACTATATGAGCCCGAGCATCTTCTAAATTAAGGTTAGCCAAATCATTTTGAACTGACTCTAAATTAAATAAAGCTTCTTCGGCTTGACCTAATACCCGGCCCCTTGCATTTTGAGCGCTCTGTAAATAAAAGTACGACCTAAGTGGTACTGCGATTACTATAGCGATAGCAAAAAAAGCTAGCAGCGGTTTCAAAGAAACTCGACTAAGATTTAAACTATTTATCAAACTATAAAAATTAAAGCTATTTTTAGACTTATATTGTGAATAATCAATCTTCTCTTCCATCGCTTCAGTATTTGATATTGACTTTAAAGCTATAGATTTTTGCGGCTCAAAACCAAAAACTTCATCTTGTTTTAAATACTGTCTGATGGTTTTAGAATAAGCTCCAGCAAAAACACTAAAAACCAAATCAAATACACTACGTGCTTTAACTACTATAAAAACTATCAGGTTAACAACTGAGATCTCTTGCCAAACATCAGACCTATTTAAAGCCATGACTCTTCTAGATACCGGCAATTTAGGAGAAGTATCTATACGATAAAATATATTTTTAAATAACAAATTTAATCTACGCCAATTTTTCTTGAAAAAACTTATGATTTCGCTATTTTCAATAGACAATAAATCAAAAATTCCAATTTTTGCCAAAAAGTTACCGCCTGGCAAATCATTATAACTCAGACTTGCGGTGTTATCCAGAGACGGTCTAACTTTCTCTATGTATTTTTGAACTGATAAATTAAGTAAGTAAGGAGAGGAATATTGATCCAACGGATGATTAATAACATTAATACTAATATTATCACTAGGCATTGCTTTAATTGGAACATAAGAAAAATCATTTGATTTATCATAATCAAACATAACTACACCAAACGATTTATCATCAGAGCCAACAAGTTTTTTGACTTTGTTAGATAGAATCGCCTTTTTTTTCGCAAGCCTTTTTTTAACCTTAGTTTTTAAAGTTTTTTTGGTTGCATTTTGTTTTTCTTGAGGCATTTAAAATTTATCTTTCAAAATGAATAAATTTTTATCTGTTTATGAGTATTATTATAACATAAAATAACTAAGTAAACCAAACTAAATTATCATAACTGGGGATAAAAAAATAGACAGATCAGTGTGATCTGTCTAAAGGTTAGTTTAAACGCCTACATTTGATATTGTTCTATGGTTTTTAAAGCACACTGATGCCAAGAATATTGTTTCAAATTATTATACCCTCTATTTCTCAAATCATCCATAGTTTGCTGATTACCTAAAACCTCAATAATCAACCTGGCTAATTCACTAGCATTATTAGGATTAAAATACAAAACACTATCACCTAAAATTTCTGGTAAACAGGAATTAAAGGAGCTGAGCACTGGCAAACCATAACTTTGAGCTTCCAAAGGCGGCAAGCCAAAGCCTTCTATTAGACTAGGAAAAATGTACAGTCTAGCTTCTCTATACAAGCAAGCTAGATCACTATCACTTAAATAATCAGTCAAAATAACAGATTCATCCAAATCTGCTTTTTTAACCTCATTAGCTAGCTGACTGTAAAAATAATTTTTACTGCCAACTAATACTAATTGCAAAGTATTATTTACCAATAAAACTTGACCAAAGGCTTCAATTAATTTTTCTAAATTTTTATGAGGATAAGCCGAACCAACATATAATAAAAAATCTCTATTTATACCCAAATCTTTCTTAATTTGATCACATTTAATCTGTCCAAGACTCGGCAAATCAACTCCTTCATAAGTAACTATTACTTTTGACTCTTTTATTTTCAATAATTGAACAATGTCTTTCTTACTATACTCTGATACTGTAATTATTTTTTGAGCTTTATTGGCAATTATATTTATAATTAATTTATAAAAAAATAATTTTATTTTATAAATAACAATATTCTTAGTAGTAGCTCGGCTATTAGGATAATGAGAAATAATTAAATCGTGAATTGTCACTATGAACTGACTACGGTACAATATTGGCGCATTAAAATGAGTGAAATGTACCAAATCAAGTTGATATTTTTTTAATAAAAATGGAAATATAAATTGTTCACTAAAACCATAAACCTGAAAATCAGCTAATACCTTAACGAAATGCTTACTATTTGGTTTATAACTATCAAAATTACTTTTTTGCAAAAAAACATAATACTGATTACTGCTATCAATAATTTCTAATTGCTTAATTAAATTTTCTATATAGCGTCCAATACCGCCATGTTTTGAGCCATATAGTCTAGCATCAATACCTATTTTCATGTTAATAGTTTAATGTTTTAAATACGTTAACCACTTCATAAGCGGTTTTGTCCCAACTATACTCGTTAGCTACCGAAAATCCATTGCTAATTAAATCTTTTTTGAGTTCATCATTATTTAAAATTGCCGTCATAGATTCATGAAGTTCATTAACATTATAAGGATCAACTAATATAGCACCATTTTTTACAATCTCTACCTGAGAAGAGTTGGAACCAGAAATAACAGGTGTCCCACAAGCCATGGCTTCAATTGGTGGCAAACCAAAGCCTTCATAATATGATGGGTAAACAAATAAACCAGCTAAGTTATACAAACCTCGCTTATCAGACTCATTAATGTATCCAATTATTTTAATTTTATCATTTTTCTTAGCTAATTGCATTATTTTCTTCGATTTCCACCCGCCACCACCACTAATTACCAAATAATAATCAGTATTTAATTTACTATAAGCTTCGACAATGCTTTCAATATTTTTTCTCGGCTCCAAAGTTCCCAAATATAAAATAAATTTAGCTGGTAATTTATACTTTTTAACCACTCTATTTAATTCTATTTGGTTAGTTACTACTCTAAATTTTGAATCAACACCTTCATAAACTACTCTCACGCCATATGGGTCTACTTTAAGTAGATCAATTAAATCATTTTTAGTACTTTCTGAAACCGCAATTACTACTTCCGATTTTTCGATAATTCTTTTGACCATCAATATTTTATGCCAAAACCTAGATTTTAAAGTTAAAAACTGAGGATATCTTAGATAAGACAAGTCATGAACTGTAATAACTTTTTTACAATTATTTGATAAGGCAGAAAAATTAATATTTGGCATAAAAAATATATCCACCTCCCCTATTAATTTATCAATACTTGGTTTATTAAATAACAGAAATGACAAGTTTAAGATTTTATTGGAATATTTAAAGCCAGAAAATGTCACATTTTTAGATGAAAATTTTGGCAATTTAAATGGTTTAGAATTATTATAAAAAAGAATATATTCATTATTTTTATCTAATTCAAAAATAGCTTGAAGCAAATTAAAGGTATACCAAGCAATACCAGAATAATTATCAGACATTAAACACCTTATATCAATACCTATTTTCATAGTTTTCTTTTAAAACTTCATTTATTTGTACCTTAAAATTATCAATACTAAATTTTTTAGCATGAGTCCTGATAAAATTGGGGTCGTATTTATTTTCATCGAATCTAATAACTTTATCGGCTAATTCTTCCCACCATTGTTCCTCAAAAAATTCACCAGTTTGCCCTTCAATAATTGTTTCGGTGGCCCCACCGGACCTATAGGCAATAACTGGTCGACCAGAAGCCATCGCTTCAATAGCCGTAATACCAAAATCCTCCTCTTGAGGATTAAGATAGGCTAAACAACCAGCATATAAATCTTTCTTTTGATTGTCAGACACTTTGCCTAAAAATTCAATGTTAGATTTAGCTAAACTTTTTAAATATTTCATTTCTGGTCCAACTCCAAAAATTTTAAGTGGCACACCTAACCTAGAAAAAGCCTTAACCGCTAAATCCAATTTTTTATAAGGCACCAATCTACCACCGGCCAAATAGTACTTCTTAGGCTTATTAGAAATATAAAAGTTATCAATATCAACTGGTGGATAAATTACTCGACTATCACGACTATAATATTTTTTAATTCTACTTTTAACCGTGCTAGAATTAGCCACAAACAAATCTACCCTATCAGCTGCTAACCTATCCCATTGCCTTAATTTTCTCAGAGTAAATGGTAAAACAATTTTAACCAATGGATTAACCTTAAGGCCCTCAACATAAGAATAGGTATCGGTCCATAAAAATCTAGTTGGCGTATGACAATAACAAATATGTAAACTATTAGGATTGGTAATAACCCCCTTAGAAAAAGCTGAGGAGCTAGATATTACCAAATCATAGTCCATTAAATTATGACCCTCGGTGGCCATTGGCATTAGGGCCAACCACCACTGATATTTATTAACACCTAAGGATATTCTTTGTAAAAAAGAAGTTACGATTTTTTTATCGTGAAAAAATGTATGAGTGTGTTTTTTATCAATTAACAAAGTAAAAATAGGAGCTTCAGGAAACATTTCCTTAAGCACCATTAAAACCCTCTCTGCGCCGCCATCCTGAGCCAGATGGTCATGAACTAAAGCAACTTTCATAGTAATTATCTTAACAAAAATAGTCCTTTTTTAGCAAATAAAAAAGTAGGCAATCTACCTACTAATTATTCGATATCTTACTCCGTTTTTCTTTTCTTTAAGACAGCTAATGGCGTCCTAAATAAAATCATTAGATCTAATTTGGGACTCCAATTTTCCATATACCAAATATCTAGCCGAATTTCATCATCAAAGTTTAAATCAGATCGTCCAGAAACTTGAGCCATACCAGTCATACCTGGCTTGATAGTCAAAACTCGCTTTTGATGACTATTATATTTAGCCACTTCCTCAACTTCATGAGGCCTAGGACCGACTAAACTCATGCGACCTATTAAAACATTAAATAATTCCGGCAATTCATCAATAGAAAATCTTCTGATTATTTTTCCTACTCTGGTAATCCTCGGATCATCTTTTAATTTAATCATCGGAGTACCAGCTCGTAAATTCTCATGAGTGGCCATAAATTCTTCATCAAATCTTTTTTGATGAGCATTTTTTACCATCGAACGAAATTTAAAATATTTAAATGGCCGGCCAAATTGCCCAATCCGTTGATAAGAAAAAAATATCTGCCCTCTGGAATCTATTAATATTAAAAATGAAATCAGCAGTAGAAATGGAATAATAAGGGTAATTAAAAAAGTAGAAATAACTACATCAAAAACTCTTTTATAAATTTTGCCCCATCCATCGAGTCTAGTTTTTTTGACCTCAATAATCGGTAGACCAGCAATAGTATTGAATTCAAAATTAGTAATAGGCGTGTCAAATATGCCAGCTACAAATTTTAAGGTGATATGATTTAAATAAGAAAAATCATTTAACCTGGTCACTTGTTCATTAGGAATACTAGCATCAGCGATTAATATCTCATCAAATTTATCACTCATCAGTAGCTGATAAATTTCTTTTTCAGACTCTAAACTAAAATCTGAAAATTTGCCAACTACTTTAAAACCAGCCTTCACATCTTTTTTAAAATTTTCTTCTACCTCTTGAGCTAATTTACCACGACCAATAATTATCACTCGATGGACTCCTAAGCCATATTTATATAATGAATGTTGAATCAATCTGATCAAGCCACGACTAGTGATAACAAAAATTGTCGAAAAAATCCAACCAGCAATAATAATAAAACGAGAATCAAACAAATTACGAGAAAAGAAAAATATAAACATCAAAATAGCCACCGCCGTCGATGAACCCAAAATAATTTTATAAATTTCATCAATCGGCCGTCTAGTGCCGCGCATTGAATAAAGTCCAGCTATTGCAAAACCAAATATCCAAATTGCCGATATCCCCCAAAGAAACCCCAGATATGAATTAAATGACAATTCAAAAATAGCCGGTCTAATCTCTTGAACTGGCTGCCAAAAACGAATGGAATATGAAGCGATGCCAGCTAGAACCACTGTTAAATAATCAATGGGCACTAGGCTAGCAGAAATCGCTATTTCTGATCTTTTCATACATATATTTTAACACATAATACTACCATATAAAAGCTAAATTGTCAATAAAAAAACCCAGTATATAACTGGGTATAATAATTATCCGAAAACAATCAATGAACAAATAAGAGAAATAACTAAAAAAATAACTACATGACATACAGCTGAAACCGTTTCCCAACTAACTTCGCCATGACTAGCTTCCGCAAATTTATACCTTCGCACATAAGAATAACTGCCATCCTCATTTTTTATACGATCGGCCTTATGATAATAACTATATGATCTTAAAATAAAAGTACCAATAACTACCCAAACTAAACTACCACCGATTATCGACCAAACATCTTCGCCAACCATTTTCCAGATAATAATACCCACCACCATAATACCAACTGGAGTTTTAACAAACTCGTTGACCTGTGTACCTAACTGATCACAGGCTCCAGAAATCGCTGTACCAATATTGACGCCAATATTTGTCCACTTTTCAGCCTGATCAGCCATCTCCAGTGGTGTAATCTCACCACTAGCGATTTTTTGCGCCTGTAACACTTGAGCCGCAGTTTCCGGATCAAGCTTATTCAAATCAATACTAATTTTATTACCCTGAGCAAAAATAGTACCACAAATAAGCACAAAAGCCAGAAAAATAGATAATCTTTTCATGTTTCTGATTCCTTCTAGTTGAAAGGTGCTACTAGTGCTAAGATTGGCTTAGCACTTTCTGATCTATAACATAAAACAATATTAGAAAATTGTCAATAAAAAAAGAGCCACCAGCAGCTCTTTGACTTTGTGTCTTGCATTCGGTCGTCCCTACTAACAAGCAAGCTAGCGAATCAATATTAGCTGGAGGCGAACCTCATAAGCCTATGGTACAACCAGTGTCTACTAGACATGGCGGAGATATTGATTCTACTGGTGACTAGGCCAAGACCTTAGAGAAACGCTTTTGGCCCAATTACGCTTCAGGTAATTTCATTACTGTAAATATAAATTAATTTGTCAATAAAAAAACAGCTTGTCTAAAGCCGTTCTTTTTTGTCTAGATAAATCTATAAGCCGAATTCTGTTCCTGATGGGTCTGTCTCCAAATAGTCTTTTGTTTATAAGTTTTCACAATTTTGAAATAAATTTTTTAAACAATTTTTAAAGTTTAGTGGAGCTAAGCTGAAAAAATTTTTATAAAATTTAGACAAAATTTGGAAATTTTAACAAATATGCTATTTGGTGACAGACCCATACAAAGAGATGACAATCTATCTGGATTAACTATTACTAGTTAATTCTAGCCCCCTACTATATTTGGGGTTGCACTAAGTAGAGTTTACCACGAACTGCCGGTCACCGACAGCTGAGTCACGTAGCTTTAGACTAAGGGGATATCCCGTTCTTATTCTAAAACATCATGACACTTTTCACCTTTCATTTGCCGAAGCAAACTAGTATTGTCTCTGTGGCACTGGTCCTAACTATACCTCGCGATATAGCTGGTGGGCGTTACCCACTACCATGACTTTAATCATAGTGATTAAAGAGTGTTCGGACTTTCCTCTCCGATTAAAACCGGAGTAGTCATCCAACTTATCTAGACAGTCATATTGTATCATAAATATAGTAAAATGTCAATACTTATTTTAAAATAAATAACAAAAAAATCCACCTCAAAAATGTTAACTTTTAATATCTTTTTATTTTTTTAACGCTTTATCAATAGCTTCGTTAACTAGTTTATCCGCTTCAACATTAGACTCTCGAAAAACATGAATAAATTTGATTTTTTTAAATTGCTGAGATAAATTATGCACCTTAACGAATAAGGACGCTAAACCGGCATTTTTTACCTTATACTCATGATTCAATTGCTTGACTACCAATTCAGAATCCAAATAACAATCCACTTCCTCAGCTTTAGCTTTTATCGCTTCTTCTAAACCCAAAATTAAAGCCTGGTACTCAGCCTGATTATTTGTTGATTCACCAATATATTTTTTAAATAATTTCTTTTTGTCGCCAATTTCTAACACCACACCAATCCCCGCTGGACCAGGATTACCTCTAGCGCCACCGTCTGAATGCAAAATTACCTTAGTCATAAATTTAAATACGTATTTAAATACGTATTTAAATACGTATTTTTTTATTATAACAAAAAAGTTTCAAAATAAAAATCAAAAACTACTTAGCACTTTCCATTAAATCTACTATTTTTAGCTGTAATTCTTTATTACCGTTCCATTCATTAACTCCTATTTCAAAAACGACATCAATATTATCACCGACATTTAATTTGGCACACCAATCACCAAAAGAAAAACCAATCATTTTATGAATGACTGGATGATTAGTTTGACTAACCATCGCCCGTAAATGCTTGCCATCACTACCCACTGTTTGAACTTGTTCAATTTTTAAATTCCTAATCAAAAACAATGGCATATCATTAGCCTCGCCAAATGGTTCAAATTTTTCTAACTTATAATAAAAATTCCAATCAATATCTGCTAGTTCAATTTCGGCTTCAATTTTTAATATTTCTCGAAGATCAGCATCTTTTAAAGCCTCCGTAGCAATAGCTACCATTTTTTTATGAAAATTATCTAAATTTTCTTTACCAATAATCGTAAAACCACAAGCCTGTGGATGGCCACCAAATTTTTCTAAATACTCACTACATTCACTTAAAGCACTAGTAATATCAAAACCATTTACACTTCGGCCAGAACCCACATATTTATCACCATCCTGAGATATAATAATAGCTGGTAAATTATATTTATCACTAATTCTACCAGCCACCAAACCTACCACCCCCGGATGCCAACTTTCACCGGATGCCAACAATAATTTATCATCTTTTATCTGACTAACGATTTTGTCAGCTTCTTTCATCATTGTCACTGTTATAGATTGTCGTCTAGTGTTTTCTTCTTCTAATTTTTGTACTAATTTATCAGATTCATCATCATTATCAGAAATAAGTAATTCAAAGGCTAGTGAAGCGTGATTTATTCGTCCAGCCGCATTTAGTCGTGGCACTATGCGCCAGCCAATATATTGAGTATCCAGCTTACCGCTAAAATGATTAAGCTTTTCAACTATTTTCATAATACCCTTGCGTCTAGTTTTATCTAGAACAATCAAGCCATATTTTACAAAAATTCGGTTTTCACCCAAAAGCGGCATAATATCTCCCACTGTGGCAATCGCTACTAAATCAAGCAGCCATTTATCAAAGCCAAGCGGTAATTTATTAGCCCATACAAACTCATCTTGAGTTTTGAGTAGTCCTTGAACGACCTTAAAAGCTACACCAGCACCACATAATTTTCGAAAAGGATACTGACAATCATTGAGTGATGGATTAATAATAGCATAAGCGTCTAACGGCAATTCCTGTGGCTCCTTATGGTGGTCGGTGACAATTATATCAACCTTATTTTTTTTAAACTCAGATACTTCTTCTTTATTAGAAATACCACAATCGACAGTGACTACTAATTTATAACCACTATCACTTATTTCTTGAACCGCTGTCATATTCAAACCATAGCCCTCACCTTCTCGAAAAGGAATTCTAATGTCAACATCAGCGCCTAACTTTTTAAGCGCACTATAAATGACCGCCGTTGAACAAACACCATCAGCATCATAATCACCATAAATCATGATTTTTTCTTTATCCTTAATAGCCTGAAGTATTCTAGTAGTCGCCTTTTTCATATCTGCAAACAAAAAAGGATCAGCAACTTGCTCATCATAATTAGGACTTAAAAAATCATTAATTGATTTTTTATCATCAAAACCTCGATTATGTAATAACTGTAAAATTATTTTGTTTTCAGATGGTAAAATTTTCACTAAATCTCCACCCATAACCTCAGATACCTGCCATTTTTTATGCATTGATATAAACTAAGTAATTATAAGAATAGATTGATTTTATCAAAGATAGTACTAATTGACAATTAATAACATTTTTAATATCATTGATAGTGTTATGAAAAAGAAAAAATTACAAAAATTTGCTTGGACAATTATTGTCATAATTATGATATTATCTATGGTTATTTTTAGCTTATCTCCTATCTTATAAAGTCAAAATTCCAAGAAAGGACACTTAAGTGAACAGTGACAGGAAACATAAACTCGAAATAACTGATTTAAAAAGACAGTTAGCTCGAGCTAAACGACGCATTAACGAATTAGAAAATGTCGCTCATATTCGTCGAGAAGCCTATGTTAATATCCGCGATGACGCCTTTCATTTTTGTCAACAATGGTTGGAATGTTTAAAACTTTTTGATAATACTTGGCGATCAAGATTTGTAGCCAAAGAAGCTTGGTTTGAACATTGTATGGAAGTTTTTCCAAAATCTGAAGCAGACTTAATGTCAAAAATGCATCAAAGTCGATTATTTGAAAATGGTGAAGTCCCACCAATCAAAAAACCCCTTAAATAAAGGGGTTTTATATTTCCTAAAATTATTTTTTCAGCACTGCCAAAAAAGCATCTGATGGAATATCTACTTTTCCAATACTCATCATTTTCTTTATTAAAATTATTAAATAGTAAAATTTGGACGCAATACATAAAAAAATAATTTATTCGTTCCTTTAACTAATGTTTTTTAATGAGTAAAAACAATTTTTTTAATACCTTGTATATACCAATCCAAAAATCAAACCAACACCCTTTATTCCTTCTCCTAATATTCCACCTATATAAAATGCTATTGTATAAGCGATAAGTGATATTAAAAAACATTTTAAAACTTACATGTCGCCAATCATTTTTGCTAGTTTCATAGTTTGATAAATTTATTTTTTATTCATATAGTTAGATATACTTTTTTATGTGATGTAGTCTGAAATTTCACTTCCTTATTATCTTTTTGGAAATTTATTTTGTCTTTGTTGCTTTTGGATCAGGACCATATTTATTATCACCTTTTGTTCCGTCGGTAATTGCTATAATCAAACTATAAATCGGGATTAAAAGAAACCAACCACTTTTATTTACATCGTGCATTCTACGGACGCTTACTGCAATAAACGGAATCAATGTAGCTAACTGATAAATGTAAATTAATATAATTTCCCAATATATTTCAGCATCAATTCCCATTATCCCTTCAATGAAACCAATAACAAAACTAAAACCATAAACAATAATAATATTAAACAGAAAAAAATACCAATATTCTGCCCTGCGTGCACGACCACTGAATATTGCGTACTTTTTCAAAACTGATAAATAGTAATTCATAGTTATTTTTTAAAATTTAAAACTGATTAAATTATATCACAAACATAAATAATCTAAAATTATACACATATTATACAAAAAAACATTAGAGTTATAGATACAGGGGATATTAAAGAAAATACAACTCCATAAAACTATTTTACTTTATTTTCTCAACACGGCTAAAAAGGCGTCTGAAGGAATATCCACTCGACCGATACTCATCATTTTCTTCTTACCCTTCTTCTGTTTTTCTAATAATTTTTGACGACGACTCCAATCACCACCATATAACTTTGCCGTTACGTCTTTTTTAAGAGCTGATATTCGCTCAGAGGCTATCACTTTACCCCCAATTGCCGCCTGAATTTTAACCACAAACTGCTGACGACTTAATTCATTTTTTAAAATATTAACTATTTTTTTACCAACTTCATTAGCCGTGTCCTTATAAGTAATCAAAGATAAAGCTTCAATTTTGTCCTCAGCTACTAGTATATCCATTTTTACCACATCAGCTCTTTGATGCTCATAATAATCATAATTTAAACTAGCATAGCCAGAAGACACGGATTTTAAACGATCATAAAAATCAACTATTAATTGAGTAAGTGGGACATAATAATGCAGGATTGCTACATCCTTATCCAAATATTCAGTATTAATATAAACTCCTCTTTTTTCAGTCGCCATTTGCATAATACCACCCAAATATTCTTTAGGGGTAAATATATCTACTCTCATAATTGGCTCTTCAACACGATCAATAAAAGTTGGATCTGGAAATTCCATGGGATTATAAATCATTTTTTCACTACCATCCTTATAAAAAACTTTATAAGCCACGCTCGGTGTAGTAACGATTAAATCCAAATCAAATTCACGACTCAATCTTTCCTGAAAAATTTCTAAATGCAATAAACCAAGAAAACCACACCGAAAACCAAAACCTAAAGCTTGAGAATTTTCTGGTTCATACATCAAACCAGAATCATTTAATTTTAATTTTTCTATCGCTTCTCTTAATTTAGAATAATCGCTCCCGTCCTTACAAAAAACACCAGCAAACACCATCGGTTTCACCTCTTGAAAACCTGGCAACAATTCTGCATTGGCGTTTTGCAAAGTAATTGTATCACCTACTTTTACCTGAGACACATCTCGTAAACCAGTTACTATATAACCAATTTCACCAGTTTCTAGTTTACCGGTTTTAACATATTTAGGTGAAAAATAACCAACTTCAATAGCATGAGCTAATTTTTTATTCGAAACAAATTTTATTTGCTCATTACTTTTAATTTCACCTTCAAAAACTCTAATATAAGCAATCACTCCCTTGTACTCATCATAAATAGAATCAAATATCAAAGCTCTTAAATCTTTTTTATCAGTAAAAACTTTGGGCGGTGGGACTAATTTAATAACTGCCTGCAACACTTCTGGCACACCTTCGCCGGTCTTAGCTGACACCTTATAAATTTCCTCCGGCTGACAACCCAATATACCTACAATTTCCGCTAATACCTTTTCCACATTAGAATTGGGTAAATCAATCTTATTAATCACCGGAATTATTTCTAAATTTTGATCTAAAGCTAAATATAAATTAGCTAGGGTTTGAGCCTGAATACCTTGAGTCGCATCCACCAATAAAACTGCCCCCTCCACAGACATCAAGCTACGAGAAACTTCATAGGTAAAATCAACATGCCCTGGAGTATCAATTAAATTAAGCTCATAACCATCATAACTCATCCGCACTGGCTGTAATTTAATAGTAATACCTCTTTCCTGCTCAATATCCATTTGATCCAAGAGCTGGGCTTTCATGTTTCTTTTATCAATTGTACCGGTTACTTCCAACATTCTATCAGCCAAGGTAGATTTACCATGATCAATATGAGCGATGATACAAAAATTTCTAATTTTTTCTTTATTTAAAACTGACATAATAGTTAAGTGAATTAAAGCATATTATAACAGTAATAACTTTAAAAATCAAGTAAAATAAAACTCGCTAAAGTTAAGTATTAACGAGTAAAATAAGCTTAATTAAACTCCAGTACCCTCTTGACTGGTGTCTTCTATGACTGTTACCTTTCTAAATAATTTACGGTGCATCGAAGAAACAAAAATACTCATCTCCTCCATATTAAGCAGATAACCCAGTAATCCATAACCCAATAGACCCACACTACCAGCTACAAAACCTTGAAATAAAATGCCCAAAAAGGTTTCGGTGACCACATACATATTAATCAAGTACAGCGATGAGTATGTGAACAAGCCGGCACCCAATGAGGCAAAGACGATTCTAAAAGATGAGTCCATTATTTTACGACCATCTAACCTGCCAATACTATGTCTTAAGGCCAACATTAAAATAAGCAAATTAAACAACGCTGCGACCGATATAGCCATTGGCATGGATAAGATTCGTAAATCAGTAGTGTGCCATAAATCTGGCACTTTTAAAATAGCTACTACAAAAAATGAAAACCAATTATCAAAACTAAACACCCAGGCAAAGAAAAATAAACTACCTAAGTTAATAAATAAATCTACTATCCCAATAAAAAATGGCGTCTTGGTGTTATGCAAAGCGTAAAATCCCCTGACTATCAGAGGTAGTGCTCCTTGAGCAAACAAACTAATAGAAAATATAGCCAAAGCTGCTGCCGTTAATCTAGTATCTGTCCAACTAAACTGCCCGCTACCCAAAATCACCCGAACAATTTGAGCTCGCAAGACATATAACAAAACCGACACTGGCACAATAAAAAATAATATTTGTCGAAAAGTGGTCGAAATTGTAGCCACAAAATCATCCATTTTTTTACTAGTCGCCAAGCTCGACAAAACTGGCAAAGCGGCTACCGCAAAAGACACACCAAAAATTCCCAAAGGAAAACTTTGCAAATTATTGGCCAAATTATATATCGCCAAAGAACCAACCATTAATGTTGAAGCAAAAATAGTAGTGATTAAAAAATTAAGTTGATTAATAATTAAGGTCAAAGTTCTTGGGATCATTAATTTACCAACTTTTCTAACATTGCGATTATTCAGACCAAAAACTAATTCATAGCGGTAACCAGTAAAAAATGTGGCTGGCAACTGAACCAACATATGCATCAAAGAACCTAGGACTACTCCCCAGGCTAAGCCATAAACGCCAAAATATTCTACCAAATACAGAGCTCCAATAATAATACCGACATTATAAAAAACTGGAGCCAAGGAATAAATAAAAAATCGTTTGTGAGATTGTAAGATAGAACTAAATATAGCCGAGATACCTAAAAATATAGGACTCAAAAACATTATCCTAGACAAACCAACAACCATGTTTAATTTTTCACCAGAAAATCCTGGTGTTATCAGTGACATAAGTTGTGGTGCCAGAATAAATAAAGTAGCACAAACTAAAACTACTGCCAAAAAAGCAATATTTAAAATACTATTTATTAAATACCAAGCTTCTTTTTTATTGCCAAATTTTTTATTTAGTAATGCTATAAAAACCGGAATTACGCCGGCTGAAATAGCCCCTAAAATTAATAGATTATAAACCAAATCTGGTAATCTAAAAGCCGCATAATAAGCATCCAACACATCCCCCGCCCCAAACTGAGCGGCCAATACTCGATCACGAAATATACCTAAAAATCGACTCACTAAAGACAAGGCGCCGATGATAATCGCCGCTGAAGTAATATTTTTAGCTTGGGAATTGATTATTTTTTTAATCATCAACTTGTCTTAACAATTTCTCGTGCGATCATTAATTCTTCATTAGCCTCAATTACTATATTTTTAAATTTGGATAAATGTCTAATTTTATCCAAAACAATTTTTCGCACCGCCGGACTTCTTTCGCCAATCCCGCCAGTAAAAACTATTAAATCTACACCATCCATAGAAATGGCCAGTTGACCAATATATCTAACCACATCATAAACAAACATATCCAAAGCTAATTGAGCTTTGGCTTTTTGATTATCAGTAAATATTTTGTTACTAGAATAATCCAAAACTTTATGTCCACTAGCTAGCAGTATCTCTCGCATATCCATGGTGCCAGCAATAGCTAACAGCCCAGATTCTTGATTAAAAACTTTAGTGATCTCACTGGTAGACATTTTTAATTCATTAATCATATATAACGGAATAGAAGCGTCTAAATCCCCGGCTCTAGTTGACATGGTTAAGCCCTCAAGTGGTGTAAAGCCCATGGTAGTATCAATAGCTAATCCATTTTTAGTAGCCGTAATACTACACCCACTACCTAAATGACAAGTAATAATTTTAGCTTTACTAATTTTTAGTTTAGCTTTTTTAGCACCTTCAATTGCTGAATACTGATGAGACAAGCCATGAAAACCATAACGCCTAATACCTAATTTATAAAACTTGCTTGGCAAGGCATAGCGATGTATGTATTCGGGAATATCTGCGTAATAGGCCGTATCAAAAACTGCTACATGCTTGGCCTGAGGTAATAACTTTAAAGCCGACTCCGCACAAGCTAAATTAATCGGATTGTGTAGCGGGGCTAATTTATTATACTTAGCCAATTTATTAATTATCCCTTGATTTAATTTTAAAGGTTGATTGTATGTGCCGCCACCATGAACTACCCGATGACCAACCAATTTTATATCCGGCAAAATAGTTTTAAGTTGCAACAGCACTTCGGCTAGTGCTTGTTCATAATCTAAAATCCCTGGAGGATATTTTTTGAGCAATCTATCTTTACCTAGACCATCGACAGACATAAAAGAATTTTTAAGACCAATTCTCTCCACAATGCCGCTTAGTTCTTCTGATAAATTTGAAGCCGAAAAAACCTTGAATTTCAAGGTGGCGCTGCCAGAATTAATGACTAATATTTTTTTCATTTATAGATTAACTTAACTTTGATTGAACCAATAAAACCACAATAACTCCCACCGCGATTACACCGATAAAAACGTAAATCATATTTTATATATTTATTAATTTTTTACTCTTGTTGCAATAATAAAAAATCTAACTTATTTCTTGGTTATTAATTCTCCAAAACCACACACGCCATCCGGCATAGCCGCATTGCCCTCATCGGTATCTAGATGAACCGACAAATCAAAATCATCCCTGATCCTAACTACCACATTATGAAAAGTGACACTTCTCTCACCGGCTGTTTTAACTGATACTAGTTGATTGTTTTTTAAGCCTAATTTTTTAGCTTGGGCTGGATTACAATGCAAATGGCGATGAGTAACAATAATACCGGATTTTATTTTTACTTGTCCCTTGGGACCAATTAACATTGCCCCGATAGATCCTTCTAGATCACCAGAAATTTTAAGTGGCGGTTTTATTTTTAGCTTTCTAGCAACAGTTAAAGTTAACTCAATTTGAGTTTGATCTCGCACTGGTCCAACTATTCGCACATTATCTAATTGACCACCCTTAGTTTTAATCGCAATAGTCTCTTGAGCAGCAAATTGTCCTTTTTGTGATATGGATTTAAGCGGTTTTAACTTATAACCAACGCCAAAAAGTTTATCCAAATCACTTTGAGATAAGTGACAATGTCGAGCTGAAACTTCTATTCTAATTTTTGACATAAATTGATAAATTGATAATTTATATTGGTAATTTTATCATTTTTTGGCAAATAAAAAAAGCCCCGCAATTGCAGGGCTAGGATTTTGACTCAATTAATAATTGAAGCCGATGTTGACATTAACGATGCCACCAGAGTATGGGATTAGAACTAACCCCGCAATGGCGTCGAAGATATCGAAATTCAGATAGGTGGAATATGGAGTGCCGATCAAATCAACCAGTTGAATAGTGGCATGATGACCATCAAAGCCAATAGGCAACCAACCAGCAAAATGCAGGGCGGTACCAACTTTGGTATAAGCCATGAAATACTGATCACCAGTGTCGGTGACAATAGTCGCGTCACCACTTGCACTCCAATCACCTGGCATGTTATCAATTTGGAATTCAAAGAAATAGGAATCCACCAATTCGAACATGATGTTCAAGTTAGTAGTACTGCCAGCTGTCACGACCACGATCACAGAATCAAAAAACAATCTTTTATCGTGAACGTCATAAGCTTCGATCCAAACACTATAATTTGCTGGTACAATGGACAATTCGCCAAAGTAATTACCAGCGGCATCGACATCGATGACAAACGGATCAGCATAAGCATTTGTTTGTGCTGGTGGGACACTAGAGTCTTCACCAAACCAAATGCTAATATAATCGATATTGTCTCGAAACATGTCGCCAATCTGGGTTTGAGTGTGGCTGAGTTTGGCACTTTGGTAATCATAAATATTACCAGAAACTACAACCTTCCCGGTTGTCGACGGAATTGGTGGTTCGTCTGCCGACGGACCACTATATTGATCCGTCGGAGGACAACCCATATTAATTGAAGCCATGATTATAGCCAAAATTAAATAGGATGTTCTCGGTTTCATGTTGTTTTCCTTCTTGGCCTGGCCCTAATTGGACTCAGGTGTTGGTGGTGGTGGGGAGAATTCCCCTTTTCCAATCTAACTGAAGTTGGTTGGAAGGTACAATGAACTGTTAATATTAGCATAGAGAGTCATTATTGTCAATAGCTGACCAAAAATAAAACCCGCGATCACATTGTGACCGCGGGGTACTCTTAACAGTAGGCTAATACTCTTGGAAATAAACGTTGACGTCCAAGCGTCCCAGCCATTCGGGGAAGATGTACGGTACGTTCATAAACCAGTAATCATTCTCCCGCAGCACATCAATGTCGAAGATGTTGAACTGCAACTCGGTAGCATAGTCCTTGCCATCCAGATCAGTGACAATCAAAGCCGATTCATCGACTCGACCATCAAAATCAATCGGCAAACTGGCCCGAAAAAGAACCACATATTCATTACTGCCCGAGTAAGGATAAACGCGCGAATACTGGCAGTAGTAGCCTTCCCCATTGACCACGAGATTGGCATAGCCATACTCACTATAGTCACCGGGCAGATCATCGACCACAAACTGAAACAGATAATGCTCGGACAAACCCAGTAATACTCCAAGTCGTCCGGATCTACCAGCGACTACGACCAAACTGGTGTTATAGACAAAAGTCTCCATGCCTAATTCATCGTAGGCCGTCACATACAAATTGTATTCACCGGCCGGTACCAATATACTGCCACTGTACGACCCATTAATTACATCAATGGAGTGGTAGTAAGATCCAATTTCCATCCCACCACCGCCTTTACCAATACCGCTGTCGGCCGGGAAAAAAACGAAGGCCAACTGCCGAATCCGCGGCTTATGAAACTCCACAATGTCGTTCCAGTCCATCAGGGCCTTGCTCTCGTTGAAGTCGCCTTCAATGATGACATTGCCCATGCCGGCGGGGATTAAGAGTTCTTCCTCTACCGGTTCGCTGATCGGTGTGGTCGCTGGACAACCAGTTAACCCCACTACCAACATCAAGGTGGCCAGGATCACAAGAATTTTCTGCATGTTCTCTTCCTTTCGAATTAAGGTTATTAGCACCATACTAACAACCGATTGATGGAAATAAACCCGACTAGACAAATCGAATTTACCATTTAACTATGTCAATGTTCTAATGTTTTGTTATTATATCATATATATTACACTTTGTCAATCAAATCCATAAATAATCACTCTTAAACGGCTATATTAGGCTATTTTTACTCAAAAACCTAAAAACCCAGCAACCACTGGGTTTTTAAATAATCCAATTCTTTGTATCTCTATTTTCTCTCACGAATAACAGCTTGAGCCGCGGCTAATTTGGCAATTGGCACCCTAAATGGCGAACAGGACACGTAATCAAAACCTTCTCGATGACAAAACTCCACACTACTTGGCTCACCACCGTGTTCACCACAAATCCCAACCTTTAAATTACTGCGAACACTTCTTCCTTTGGCGACCGCAATTTTCATCAATTCCCCCACTCCCTCTTGATCCAACACCTCAAACGGATCAGACTCATAAATACCTTTGGCAACATATTCTTTCAAAAATTTACCAGCATCATCTCGACTAAAGCCGCAACCCATCTGAGTTAAATCATTTGTACCAAAAGAGAAAAACTCCGCTTCCTCGGCAATCTTGTCGGCAGTGACCGCCGCTCTTGGAACTTCAATCATCGTGCCAATTTTATAATCCATTTGTATGCCAGCATTTTTTATAATCGTGTCTGCAATTACTACGGCTCTCTGTTTCAAAATAGAAAATTCTCGACTACTACCAATAAGTGGAATCATAATTTCGGGCACGATTGGATTGCAACGACCACAAGTCGGACACTCACTAGAAACTTCAACTGCCGCTTCCATAATTGCTTGGACTTGCATATCATAAATTTCCGGATAAGTAATGGCCAGACGACAACCGCGATGACCCAACATCGGATTAAATTCGTGTAAATCAGAAATTTTGGCTTTTAATGTTCCTGCATCCACTTCCATTTCTCTAGCTAGTTCATAAATATCTTTTTCACTAGTCGGCAAAAATTCATGTAACGGTGGATCTAAAAGTCTAATAGTCACAGCATAACCTTCCATAGCATGAAATAAACCAATAAAATCTTTCTTTTGGTATGGTAATAGTTTGGCCAAAGCTTTTTTACGACCTTCCAGATCAGCTGACAAAATCATTTCCCGAACCGCTTTAATTCTATCACCTTCAAAAAACATATGTTCAGTTCGGCATAGACCAACGCCTTCAGCTCCAAACCTTCTGGCCACCTTAGCATCATGAGGTGTATCCGCATTAGTTCTAATCTTCAATCTTTTGATTTCGCTGGACCAATTCATAATTGTTCCAAAATCACCACTTAATTCCGGATCTTGAGTATTTAATTTCCCCAAATAGACTGTGCCATCTCCCCCATCTAAAGTGATAAAATCACCTTCTTTAACTACTTCACCAGTAGTCTTCAAAGTAAACTTGCGACCTTTTTCATCAATAGAAATATCAGCACAACCAGCTACACAACAAGTACCCATGCCTCTAGCCACCACGGCGGCATGTGAAGTCATACCACCTCGAGCGGTCAAAATACCTTTAGCACTAAGCATACCATCAATATCTTCTGGTGATGTTTCTATCCGCACCAAAATCACATCTAGTCCAGCCTGAGTCTTAGCAAAGGCATCAGCAGCTGTAAAAGTAACTTGACCAACTGCGGCCCCCGGAGAAGCTGGCAAACCAGTCGCTACCACTTCTGCCTCACCCTTTGATATTGGATCTAATTGTTTGTGTAATAATTGATCTAATTGATTGGGATCGACTTTCATCAACGCCTCTTCTCGATTCAAAACTCCCTCTTTGACCAATTCCACAGCAATTCGCACCGCCGCTGCCGCTGTTCTTTTGCCATTTCTAGCTTGTAATATATATAATTTACCCTCTTGAATAGTAAATTCCATGTCCTGCATATCACGGTAGTGTTTTTCTACTCGATCACAAACAGTCACCAGTTCATCATAAATAACTTTATTTTGAGTTTCAAGATCTGATACCGGTTTAGGCGTTCTAATGCCAGCTACCACATCTTCACCTTGGGCGTTCATTAAATACTCACCATAAAATTTATTTTCACCAGTACTAGGATTACGAGTAAAGCAAACACCAGTGCCAGAATTATCATTCAAATTTCCAAAAACCATCGCCTGAATATTTACAGCGGTACCAATTAAATGCTTAAGATTGTTTAATTCTCTGTATCTTTTAGCTCGATAATTATGCCAAGAATTAAACACCGCATCAATAGCCAACTGTAATTGCTCTCTCGGATCTTGGGGGAAATCCACACCCTTTAATTCGACAATCTTAGCACGATATCTTTTGACAATTTCCTCTAAATGGCCGGCTGTTAAATCGGTATCGTATTCTGCGCCCACTGTATCCTTAACATTTTCTAAAATCTCTTCAAACTCACTACCGTCAACTTCCATTACTACATCACCAAACATCTGAATAAACCGACGATAAGAATCCCAAGCAAATCTAGGATTATTAGATTTTTCGGCCAAAGCTTCAACTGACTTATCATTTAAACCTAAATTTAAAATTGTATCCATCATACCTGGCATAGAAGCAGCCGCACCAGACCGAACAGAAACTAAGAGTGGATCATGAGTATCACCCAATTTCTTGCCCATTTTTTCTTCTAATTCATTAAGTTTTTTTTCTATCTGATCACGCACCGCTTGTGGATAATTTTTGTCATTTTTATGATAAGTCTCACATACTTCAGTAGTCACTGTAAACCCAGGCGGCACCTTAATACCAAGACTACTCATTTCAGCTAGATTTGCACCCTTACCACCTAAAACTTCTTTTAAATCCTTATTTCCCTCTTCAAAGGAATAAACATATTTTTTTTCAGACATAATAGATGTTGTTAATTAAATTATTTAAAATAGTTGTTTAAAACAAAAAGATAGGCCACTTTGGTCCTATCACTTTCCAATCTAGCTAGTCAAAACTATCAGCCAATTTGCCGCTTGGAAAGCAATCCATTCTGAGCTCCAATTTTTTTAATGACTGAAGCTGAATTATTTACCCCCCACTTTAGGGCTGTCTTAATAGTCTTATCATACAGTAAAGCTGCTGTAAAGGCAGACGAAAAAGCATCACCAATACCTACTGTATCGGCACTTTTTACCTTGCTAGCTTTCATAAAATAATATTTTTTTCCATCATAGGCGTAAGCCCCAGTCGCTCCATCAGTAATCACTACCACTTCTGGTCCCAAGCCTTGGATATACTTTATCAAACCTTTGGTATTTTTTAATTTTTTAAATTCTAAAGCCTCATCTTTATTTAAAAATAATAACTTAACTTTTGGTAAATATTTTTTTAGTCTCGACGTACGCTTGAGCTGGGCACTACCAGGATTCCAAGCAATCTGACTGCCAGTTTTAACAATGGCATCGATAATCCCCTCCCAACCAATTTTAGGTAGTGAAGAAATATAAAACCAATCAGTTTTAAATTTATTTAAAGATAGATCCTTAGCGGCCAAGCCATCACTCGCCCCCCGATGCGCAAAAATTATATGTTCATTATCAGCACCCTTAACAGTTAAAATCATGGAAAAAGCTGTGGCCTTATTTTTATCAATTTTAATTAAATCAGAATTAACACCCTGACTTTTTAAATTAGCTAAAACTTTCTGACCATTATCATCCAAACCAACTTTTGCTATCACCCCAACTTTTAAACCTAATTTAGCTAATGACACCGAACTATTAGCTGCACCACCACCATAGGTTTGATAAATTTTATCAGCCAATATTTTAGCGCCGTACTCAAAAGCTAGTAATTTCTGTTTGGTCAAATTACTAGTAGAGATTAATTCGCCCTCGCCAGAATAAAACATTAAATCACTAGTGGCCCCGCCAATAGAAACAATATCAAATTTTGAGGTTTTTAATTTAGTCATAATCAAATTATAGCAAAAAAATATTAAATTTGACAATTAACTTTTTAAAACTCAGAAAATAGAGAACTAAAAAACCACTCATAAATATTGACGACTTAAAATAAATAATCAACTATCTATTTATATATTACCTAGTTATACTAATAGTGGCACTATTTTCGGCATTC
The DNA here is from genome assembly GCA_002773855.1 of Candidatus Buchananbacteria bacterium CG10_big_fil_rev_8_21_14_0_10_33_19. Classification (GTDB taxonomy): domain Bacteria; phylum Patescibacteriota; class Patescibacteriia; order 2-01-FULL-39-33; family 2-01-FULL-39-33; genus 2-01-FULL-39-33. Next base: position 408,301 of record PEZY01000012.1, read on the forward strand.
GGAGCTGAAACAGTCACCCTGCCAGTCGTAGAATTTTTAAAAATAGTATACCCAACACCTTCACCAACTGAAGCTATGATACTTGGATCAACTGGCATAGACAAGATGTAATTTGGCACTAAATCTGTACTTAATATAATTAAAGATGGACATGTTTCATCGTCTAAACAAATTTCTGTAGCTGTATTATTAATAGTTAATGGCAACGTTCCATTATTGTCCAAGGAAAATTGATAAACGGCATTTAAAATGATACTCACATCTATTCGTCTTTGAGCATTTCTAGTATCACCTAATTGTTTATTAGGGTTAATAGCAATAATAACAATACCGGCCAAAATACCAATCGCCACTACCACTAATAAGATTTCTAAAAGAGTAAAACCTTTGAGTTGTGGTGGTATTTTTATCATACTTAAATTAATTATTTAATAATTAAATATATTATCACACTTTATAAACCAATAAAAACAATTATTTTTTTATAACCACTACTCCCTCTCTTAAAACTATGATATTACCAGCTTCTATTTTTACTAAAGTCGATGGCGAAGATTCTAATTTACCACGATCAATATAAAAATCTACCATATTGCTAAAATATTTTTTAGCTTGACGAATAGTTAAGGCTGGATCTAAGCCTTCTGGATTAGCACTCGGTGCTACTAATGGTCCAGTTTTCCTCAGTAAAAATCTCAACCACTTATTATCTGGCAATCGAAAAGCCAAGGAATTAGTACCGCGATGTAAATAATCTAATTTTTTATGACAACCCAAGATAACACTCACCTGGCCTGGCCAGTATTTTTGCAATATTTTTTTAGTTTTATTATCTATTTTTACGCCAAATTTATTTAAATCAGAAATTTGGCTAATTAAAATTATAAGTGGCTTATCAGGACTTCTTTTTCTAACTTTATAAATTCTTTCCACTGTATTTTTATTCAAAGCTTTACCAACTAAGCCATAAATAGTATCGGTTGGTACTACGCCAATACCGCCTTTTTTTAATATATCAATCTGTTGTTTAAAATACTTTTTAGACAATTCATCAACACTTAATGTTTTTTTTAAATTAAAATCTCCTACTTTAGTTCTTTTTAACCCAGACATATAAGCACCCGTGTTTAAACTGGTACCAATATCTCGGGCCAAAGATCTAATATAAACTCCAGAACCACAAACCACCTTTATTTGAAGATCGGGAAATTTATACTTTAAAATTTTTATACTTTTAATTTCAACCGGTCTAGCTTGAAGTTCTATTGATTCACCATTTCTAGCTAGCTTATAAGATCTTCTCCCATGGACTTTGATGGCACTATACACAGGTGGAATTTGATTTATCACACCAATAAATTTACTTATTGAGCTACTAACCTCATTACGCGTTATGTGTTTTATGTTTTGCATTATGTGTTTTATACCCTCTTCATCATCGGTCGTACTAGAAATACCTAATTTAATATCAGCTACATATTCTTTTTCACCTCGAACAATATTGTCTAGTTGTCTAGTAGCTTCTCGTCCCAAGCCTACCACTAAAATACCCTCAGCGAGCGGATCTAAAGTACCAGCATGACCAACCCTTTGTTCGCCGGTCGCTTTTTTAATTTGAGCAATTAAACTATAAGAGCTAGGCCCTTTTGGTTTATAAACTGCAAAGATATTCATAACTTTGACATTACTAATTTAATCAGATATAATATATTTCTGTCGCACATTTAAAGAACAATATCTAAAAACAAAAACCAGAAGGATATTTACCAATATGTTTTTAGTAGCCCAAGAAAAATGTGGCTGCCTCTGCCATACCCTGGCCGGAGGCATGACGCATAAAATTAATTGTTGTAAAACCTGTCCCTATTGTCAGAAAAATATTAAACCAGAATTCTACAGAAAACATACCAAAAGATGTAAAAAAGAACACACTAATAACTAGATTGTTATTGCCCCTTAACTCACTAAGGGGCTTTTTTTATTTAAAAAAAATACACTTTTAATTATTGACTTTATACCTATAATATGGTAATTTTTAATTAGTGGTTTATATGATTTAATTAGCAATTCTCTTTGGAGGATCTCAAGATGTTTAAGCCAAAGAATGTTTTTAGAATTGAAATTTGTCATTGTGATGACAGTGGTCAAGATAATAAAAACAAAGACACTAAAACACCTTGTCATGCCATCTGTCCATTTTGTAATGAGAAAATTAGAATCAATTTTTTAGTCAAACATCTAACTGTTTGTGAAAAAAGACGTCCAGCTAAACATAAACTTTAAATCAATAATAGCACATTATCACAACTCAAAACAAGAAAGGGTGGCATCATGGACCACTTTGGTGAATGTGATTGTGATTGTCATAATCCAAACATTATAGGTCAAATTAATCATGTTGGGCCATGTTGTTATGAATGCCCATATTGTCAAATGCGAATCACTCCGGGGTTTATTGATTTTCATAAGGCGGAGTGTCAAAAGAAAATTGAAGAGTATCTTAAGACGCAAGACACTTTTAATCCTATTGACTCCAACAAAACAGAAAACAAGAAAGGGTAATACCATGGTCGTGAATGATTTTGAAATTTGTCATTGTAGATGTCATAATAATCCAAACATAATGCACTGCATGCCTTGTTGTCTACCTTGTCATTATTGTGGAGCTAATATTAAACATTTTTATTTTGAAAAACATGTAACTGATTGTCAAGCGGCCATCAAAAATCAATGTACTAGTGACAGCGAATTATGTGATTGCGCCTTTCATCAATTACCAAGCCGTTGTTCGCCAGCTTGCTGTAAAGAATGCCCTAAATGTAAGTTGCACATTAAAGAAAAATTCTTTGCTGAGCATCTAGAAAAATGCTCGGGTAAAAAACCCAAAAAATAAAAGTCTCAGACAATGAGACTTTTTTTATTTACCAACACTATAAAATCTATTGCGTCTTTTGCGTCGCCCCGCCGAATTACCAAATCGATGAGCTTCATCTCTAGCTTTAGTAATTAATTCCCGTTGGGACTTAGCCAACTCTTTAACGGCCATACTAGTTTTAATTGGAAAAACCATTCTATCTCCGGCCAATTTAGACAAGCCAATAATTGGAATACTAATACCAATTCTTTTTAAAACTTGATTGACATAATCAATCTGTGGCTTACCGCCATCAATTAAAATTAAATTAGGAAATGGCCACTCAATGTGTTTAAATCTTCTCGTCAACATTTCTTCTAGACTTCTCAAATCATCACTAGCTGGCGCCGTTTTAATATTAAACAAGCGATACTGATCTTTAGCTAATTGACCATTAATAACCACTGACATCGCGCCAACCGTTTCTTGACCAGTAAAGTGTGAAATATCATAACCCTCTATTCGATTTTTACCATGATTATTACTAAGTTCATCTTTGGTAATTAGTGTCACATCTTGAATATTTTTTAAAGCCGATAACACTTCGGGATTTTCTTTTTTTAATTTTGCCAGCAACCTTTTCTTTTCACCTTTAAACAATAAAACAATATTTAAAATATTTTTCTTATAATCTTTTTTATTAATTTCCCCAATACAAGTACCGGGACATAATCCCACTTGATAATCAAAACAGGGTTTACCAGAATTTGGCGTGCAAGTACTATAAGGGAAAATCCGTCTGATAATTCGTAAAGTATTTTTTAACAACGTGGCATTTTGATAAGGTCCAAAAATATAAGCATCGGTAGTTGGAAACTTATTTAATTCTCGTTCCCGAATAATAATGGGGTAAGCATAATCTTTTTTAGAAATTACAATAAAAATAAACGACCGATGATCCTTATCCTTCACATTATACTTAGGCCAATGTTTTTTAATCAAATTAGCTTCCAAAATAATCGCTTCTAACACTGTGTCGGTTTGCTGGTGTTTAATATTTTGCGCTAAAGACACCATTTCACTAATTCGCGAATCAATATCGAGTCGAAAATATTGCAAAACTCGACGCCGCAGACTAGTGGCGCGACCAATATAAAGAATCTCGCCCTTTTGGCCGATGAACATATACACCCCCGGTGTTAATGGTAAATTTTTCGCTAAATCTTTAATGTTTTTCATAAATTAACTGCTATTGACAAAATACCATAAATATGATATAATTACAACAGTGTTGTACATTACTTTTGGCAAAAATTGGAGGAACTTGTTATGCTCTGGATTATCCTGCGTGATTTCCACGCATCACTTGCAGACATGAAGGCCGCTGTCGAACTTTTCAAGGAAGTTCATAGCGCTGAATCTCGGGGCCTTGGTCCAGCGATGATTGGCGGTCTCGTTTTCGAGACCAAGGGTGATATTCCATCTGAAGACCAGCTGGTCTTGGGCATCATCCCCTTCAGCTAGCCTTTGACTAGTGGACATCAATTTTGGACTCTTAACTGCTAATCACAGTTAACGAGTCCTTTTTTATTTTACCATAAATTGTTATACTAGCCTTATCGTGGAGGAAAAAATCATGTTCATTCACAAAGAAATATATAACAAAATTTTCCACCAACCATTATTTCAACTAGATTTAAGTGGCGGTAAAGGTATACTTCTGATTCACAATTTACTTTGGGTTGTCGGTTTTACTATGATTATTACCGCTGTCGGCTATGCCTTGGGTCTTTATGATGAAACTGAAAATAAAAAAGATTTCAAAATTCCCAAAGATGTTATTTATATTTTCTTTATCGGACTAGCAATATTTTTAGCTAGTTTTTATGTTCCTATCCCTATTGTGCGTCAATAGGGATTTTTTATCATATAAATATCTTCATAAACCTGCGACAATTAAAAAATTTAAGGAGAAGATGAAACGAGAGCCCTGGCGATTGGGCGTCGTCTACATCCAAAATTTTCAACTGTTTGAACCATTTTCGACATATCTAGAATAATGAAAATGGTGAGTTTTGAAAATTAGCCAGGCGAAGTTTTAGATTCGACTATAAATTTTTTACTGTCGCGATTTTTGCGGTACTTTTTCTAAAAAAGTACCAAGGTGATTTAGAATAAAATTAGAAATTGAAAATTGAAAATTAATCCAAGTCTATTTCAAATACTCCTTAATATACTTGCCGGTCACACTCTTGGGGTCTTTCATCACCTGCTCTGGTGTCCCCTTAGCTACAATATAGCCACCACGGTCGCCACCCTCGGGACCTAAATCAATTACATAATCAGCGGCATGAATAATATGTAAATTATGTTCAATGACGGCAATGCTATTTTGTCGATCGATTAATTTGTTTAATACTCCTAACAACAGTTCAATATCATGATAATGTAAACCAACAGTTGGCTCGTCCAGTAAATACAAAGTTTTTCGACCCAAAGTATGCGTTAACTCTCTAGCCAATTTTATCCGCTGAGCTTCACCACCAGACAAAGTGGTCGCACTTTGACCTAATTGTAAATAACACAAGCCAACTTCCTGTAAGACCTTTAATTTATCAGTGATCTGATAATGAGTATCAAAATAATCTATGGCCTCATCAATGGTTAAAGCTAGTACTTCGGAAATATTTTTACCCTTATATTTCACCTGCAAAGTCTCCCGATTAAAACGCTTGCCATGACAGACTTCACACTCCACTGTTACCGCTGGCAAAAAATGCATTTCAATTAAATTAACACCAGCCCCATCACAAGCTTCACACCGACCGCCCGGACGATTAAAAGAAAACCGCGACAAAGTATAACTTCGCTCTCGTGATTCTGGCAACATAGCAAAGAATTCTCTAATTGGTGTAAAAATACCGGTGTAAGTGGCTGGATTAGACCGAGGCGTTCGACCAATTGGCGATTGATCCACAATCACCACCCGATTAATATATTCAGTGCCAATAATTTTTGACACATCTTCTAAGTCCTCTTTTTTAACATTGGTCGCCAGTCGTGGATTGGCTTTTATTTTTTGAACATTTTTATATAAGACATCATATAACAAAGATGATTTACCGCTACCAGACACCCCAGTAATACAGACCATTTTTCTAAGTGGAATATCCACTTGAACATTTTTTAAATTATTAGCTCGCGCCCCAATAATTTTAATGGCTTCGCTAGTTGTCGTTCTTCTATTTGAGGCAGTTTCAATAAATCTCTCGCCTCGTAAATATTCTAAAGTCAAAGATTTTTGGGGATTAGTCTTTTTTAATAATTCTTTAGTCTCACCAATCGCTACTACTTCACCACCATGACGTCCAGCCAGTGGCCCTAAATCCACTAGATAATCCGAAGCCATAATTGTCCGCTCATCATGCTCGACAATAATCACGCTATTACCCTGATCTTTTAAAGCTTTTAGAGTTTTAATTAATCTTTCGGTATCTCTTTCGTGTAAGCCAATAGTTGGCTCGTCAAGTACATAAAGGGTTTTAGACAAATGCGAACCGATTTGTGAACCCAGTCTAATTCGTTGCGCCTCGCCACCAGATAATGTTTCCGCTTCGCGACTAAGCGACAAATAATTTAAACCTACCTGCAACAAGAAATCCAAACGATCACCAATCTCAATCACGACATTTTCGGCAATTTCTTTTTGACGGCTGGTCATTTTATTATGATAATCCACAAAAAAAGCATAAGCCTGTTCTATCGACAACGCACTGACTTCGGCTATATTTTTTTTATTAATTTTAACTGCCAATGGTTCGGCTCGCAATCTTTGGCCATGACACGACAAACAAGGTTCAATATTTTTCTCATATTTATTTTTATACTCACCTATTTCTTCGCCTTGATCATCAAATTTCTTTTTGGCTCCCCATTCTACTACTCGGCCTAAACCATTACACTTCTCACAAGCTCCGTGTGGACTATTAAAAGAAAATAATCTTGGCTCCACTTCAGGAAAGGCAAAGCCATCATTAGGGCAAGTCCAATTAGAGGACAACAAAAATTCTGGACTATCTTGTTTCTTTTCTCTAAACAAAGCAATAGCCAGTCCAGTGGCATAATTAATTGAATTTTCTACCGCTTCCGACAAACGACCTTCATCACTAATCATCACGCGATCAATCACAATATCAATACTGTGCTTGCTATGTCTAGCTAGTTTTACTTTTTCATGTAGCGAATAAAATTGACCATCAATTCTAGCTTCGGAAAAACCCAAAGCTAAATAATCATAAAGCAACTGATAATATTCCCCTTTTCTATCGACGACAACAGGTGAAAGAATAGTAACATATTCTTCGTCCAACTCTTTGGCCCGGGATTTGATGATATCAATCATCTCATCGAGTGCTAATTTATCAATTTTATGATTACATTTTGGACAATAAACTTCTCCTAACCGAGCATATAAAACGCGCAAATAATCATAAATTTCAGTCAGGGTGCCGACGGTAGACCGTGGATTATGCGACAAAGCCTTTTGGTCAATAGAAATAGATGGCGCTAGGCCAATGATTTCATCAACATCAGCCGGTTTCATTTGGCCCAAAAATTGCCGGGCATAAGGTGACAAAGATTCGATATAGCGTCGTTGGCCTTCAGCAAAAATGGTATCAAAAGCGAGTGATGATTTACCACTGCCGGAGACACCAGTAAAAGCCACCAACTTGTTATGGGGTATTTCTAAACTAACATTTTTTAAATTGTGTACCCGCGCTCCACGGATGATTATACTATCTTTCATATTATATAAATAAATTAATGCGACAATTTTAAAATTTAAGGAGAAGATGAAACGAGAGCCCTAGCGATTGGGCGTTGTCTACGCCCAAAATTTTCAATGTTTGAGAAACTTGTTCACTTATTTAAATAAAAAAGTTTCGAGTTTTGAAAATTAGCGGGACGAAGTTTTAGCTTCGACTATAAATTTTTTACTGTCGCGATTTTTGCGGTACTTTTTCTAAAAAAGTACCAATGTGATTTAGTGATATAAAAAACTATCCCAAAAAACTTATTTCTCCACCACATCCAACATACTCTCAATATCTTTTTTAATCGTCTGAGGCGTAATCTTATATTTTTTATTGTAAGCCAATTGTAATTTCCTTCTTCTTTCTACTTCTTCAATCGCCCGCTTCATTGAACCGGTTTTTTTATCAGCATATAAAATCACTTTACCATCCACATTTCTCGCCGCTCGACCCATGGTCTGAATAAGCGCTTCCTCGCTTCGCAAGAAACCTTCTCGGTCAGCATCCATAATCGCCACCAGTGTTACCTCTGGTAAATCTAAGCCCTCGCGCAGTAGATTAACCCCCACCAAAATATCAAACTGACCCTCTCTAAACTCTTGCAAAATCTCGGTGCGTCTAAAAGTTTTGACATCACTATGCATATAGGCCGCTTTAAAGCCATTTTTCTGTAAATAAGCATCCAAATCTTCAGCCATTTTCTTGGTCAAGGTGTTAACAATCGCTCGTTCGCCTTTTTTAATTACTAATTTTAATTCTTCAATCAAATCGTCTACTTGGCTAATATTTTTCTTTTTATCAAACACTTGTCTAATTTCTATCGGTGGATCCACTAAGCCAGTTGGTCTAATCACTTGCTCGGCAATCGTCTTTGAATGTTTTATCTCCCAATCCCCTGGTGTCGCTGAAGTAAAAACCGTTTGACCAATACGTTCTAAAAATTCATCAAATTTTAATGGTCGATTGTCGAGGGCACTTGGTAATCGCCAGCCGTACTTAATTAAATTTTCTTTTCTGGCTTTATCGCCAGCATACATACCTCTGACCTGTGGTAAACCAATATGCGACTCATCCATCACTAATAAAAAGTCTGGTTGGCCATTTTTATCCTTCGGGAAATAAGATAACAACGAATCTGGCGCCTCGCCAGATAATTTACCGGTCAAATGCCGAGAATAATTTTCAATCCCATGACAATACCCCAAACTCCTTAACATTTCCATATCGTATTTAGTTCGACGTTCTAATCTTTCGGCTTCCAAATATAAATTATTTTTGTTATAAAATTTTAAACGATCTTTTAACTCCACTTTAATATCAGTAATAGCTCTCTCTATTTCTGGTTTAGTGGAAATAAAATGCTTGGGTGGAAAAATAATGATATCTTTTAAACCCTCTATAATATGCCGAGTGGTTTTATCAACAATACCAATATCACTAATTTTTTGATCAGCTAATTCTAACCGATAGATTACATCCTCACCGGCTGGCCGAATTTCAAAGACATCGCCTCTTACCCGAAATGATCCCCTTACCAATTCACCAGTAGTTCTAGTAAATTGAATTTTAACTAACTGAGAAATTAAATCATGGCGAACAATATTTTGATCAATTTCTAAATGAAGTGATGACTGAGTATAGCTAACTGGTAAACCCAAATTATAAATACAGGACACGCTGGCTACAATGATGACATCACGCCTAGTCGCTAGAGCACTAGTCGCTTGATGACGCAATCTGTCTATTTCTTCGTTGATCATCGCTTCCTTTTCAATATAAGTATCACTAGTTGGCATATAAGCCTCTGGCTGATAATAATCATAATAAGATACAAAAAAATTAACACTGTTATCCGGAAAGAAATTTTTATACTCACGATAAAGCTGAGCGGCCAAAGATTTATTTGGTGCCATTACCAAAACTGGCCGATTAAAATCAGTTATCAAATTAGCGGCCGTAAAGGTTTTACCAGAGCCCGTCACTCCTAGTAAGGTTTGAAAATCATTACCTATCTTAAGACTCTTAATTAGAGACCTAATCGCTTGGGGCTGATCACCAGTTGGCTGAAATTTTGATTTTAACTTAAATATTTTATCTGTCATAATTATTATTTTTCATATACGCAAAAATGGCCGTGATTCACGACGTATAGGGGTATATTATAACAAAATTAGACTTTTAGCAAATAAAAACAGCCCTTTTGAGGGCTGTTTTAAAAATCAACTTAACTATTCTACAATCAACTGACCAAACATACCATTAGCTCGATGTTGACCAACACTACAGTAATACTCAAAAGTACCAGTTTTATCCGCTATAAACTCTACTGTTTTTGACTCCCCAGCTCTAATTTGACCAGTATTAACTCCAAATTCATCAATAATTAAATCATGAAAGCCTTCGATATTATTGAAAGTAATTTTTACTTTATCACCCTGTTTAACTTTTATTTCTTTCACAGAAAAAGCAAAGTTATCACCTTCAACAGTAAACTCCTTAACATCACTCATCATTTCATCACCACTAACCTGACCATCCCCACCTACCATCATTTCGTCAACACCTTCACCAGATTCATCTGATGCTGGCATGGTTAAATTAATATCATCACCATCTTGATCATTAATCTGATCACCCATCATATAATCATCACCCAAACTTTCTTTAGTCATTTTAGTATAACCATAATAACCACCAGCTAAAACGATAATTACCAAAGCTACAATTAATAATATTTTATTAGTACCCATATTTTTTTATTTAATTATTTAGAATTATTATAATATTCATTAACCTGTTCCCAGTTAATTACATTAAAAAATGCTTCAATGTATTCTGGTCGACGATTTTGATATTTTAGGTAATAAGCATGTTCCCAAACATCTAGTCCCAAAATTGGCATTTGACCACTACTAATTGGGGTGTCTTGATTGGCAGTAGTTACAATTTCTAATTGACCATTAGCTACCACTAGCCAAGCCCAACCACTACCAAAAACTTTTAAAGTGGCATCCGTAAATTGAGCTTTAAACTCAGATAAACTGCCAAATCTTTCATCGATAGCTGTAGCTATGTCGCCGGAAATCGCTACATCTTTTTTAAGTAACTGCCAAAACATCGCGTGATTTAGAGCACCACCACCATTATTTCTAACGGCTGATCTAATGCTATCTGGAATATCATTTAGATTTTTAAGCAAATCTTCTAATGATTTGTCTTGTAAATCTGGATGTGGCTCTAAGGCCGCATTTAACTTATCCACATAACCCACATAATGCTTATCATGGTGAATTTCCATGGTTTGTTGGTCAATAAATGGTTCCAAAGCATTGTAGTCATATGACAAGTCTTCAGCTGTATATTTCATATTTTCAATGTTATTAATTAAGCTTCTATTGTCTAGTAAATAGCTAGGCATTTATTTTTATAAATTATAATCTAACCGTTCAAGTTAATCAATACCTTAAGTAGCTTTAATAAATCGCACACTAAAGGCTGGTTGATACTTGTTTTCATATTCATCAGTGATTTCCACTGTCTCCCCTTTCATTAATTGAGTTAAAGCTAGATCACCTAAAAGTTCATTATCAGTTTTAATGTCCAATTTTAAACCCTCTAGTTGCTCTAATTCATTTTTAAATTGAACTTTAACATCTTGTTCAATTTTTTTCTTTTTATCTTTTATGGCCTCAAATTCTACCAAAATATCCTGATAATCTTTAGAAGTGGCCAAAGCATCTTTATATATCAATCTAATCTCTCGTTGTTCTTTCTTAGAATCTTTAATACGATTAAAAACCTCTTCTAAACTAGCCATAAAAAATTAATTTAATTTATTAAAACTATGACACTCAAGAAGTGACATAGTAGAATCAATTTTAACATAAATTTGCTAAATAAAAAATAAAAATAAAAAACCTCGAAATTACTTCGAGGAATTAACTAATTATGAATCTATATTTTAAGATTCAATTTCAATTTTGACAAAAAACCATTGCCGAATACCAACGGCAAAAATTACCGTATAAACCAGACTCATTAGAAATAAGCCCCACTGCTGGTGATATAAAGTGGTAAAATACCAGAAAGGCTGATGGAGTAGGCCAATTACGTTGCCCCATTTATTTTTAAAACAAGAAAGCAATAAAATAGTGCTTAAACCAATAATAAAAATAAGTACCTGTGACAATATATCAAGCAGTTGCCAAGTATCCACCACAACCTCCTTTTGAGTAAATTATAACTAGTCATTATTAATCAAAACAATCTTGGCCATAAACTTTTGTGGTTTTACGTATTCTTCAAAATATGGATCCACTCGTTCTACTATAAATGCCAAAGCTTCTTCTGGTGTTTTATGAAGACTACCAACATCTCGTTTTAATCTTCTTTTCACCATAATATCATGGTCAGTATCGATAAAAATTGTAATAATATCACACATAACTTTTTGTAAAGCTACAATAGCAAATAAACCTTCAACAATAATTACTGAACTAGGTCCCACTAATCGCTTTTTACCCTTGAGGCGTTTACTAATTTTCTTATCGTAAGTCGGAACCTTCACCGATTTACCAGCTAATAAAAATTTCAAATCACGACGCAACTCAGCTAACAAATAAGATTGAGGCAAGTCATATATAGCTCGATATTCGGCATCAAAGGGAAAATCAGGATGATCATAATCTTTATAATAATCATCTAAATTAAGCACTGTTGTGCTATGACTAGCATTAGTAATAGATTGAGCTAGTTTAATAGCCAATGAACTCTTGCCAGAACAGGTCCCACCAGCGATAGCTATTACCAAGCCCTCGGAATCAGTGGATTTTAGAAATATATCCACTGTTATAGTCAAATCTTTCACGCAATTATCAACACCAATAGTCGATATTTGAACCATGCAATCATACTCCTGTTTGGTTATTATTAAGGTACAGACACTGAATAATAGCACCTTTATTAAAAAATGTCAAAGCCAAGTTTTTTATTTGTTAAATTAAGATGTTATAATTAAATATTAAACAACTAATTATCCTATGGATATATTTAAGTATACTCTTAAATCAGAAGCAGAAACTATCAAAGAATTTAACTCCAGCTCAACTACTGGCTTGTCATCTAAAACCGCCAAAGAACTCCAAAAACAACACGGTAAAAATGTTTTAATAAACGGTGAACTCAGTTGGTGGAAAATATTGCTCCGTCAGTTTAAATCGGCTTTTATCTACCTATTAATTTTTGCGGCTATTATCGCTCTGGGCTTGGGCGAAATCATTGAGGGCTTAATGATTATGTTATTTTTGCTGATTAATGCTGGTTTGGGCTTTTTTCAGGAATATCGCTCTGAAAAAACTGCCCAACTTTTAAAAAAATATATCATATCTTATGTTAAAATTTTACGTGATGGTAAAAAAATAATTTTAAAATCCGAAGAATTAATCCCAGGCGATATTATCTTTTTAGAAACCGGCGACAAAATACCAGCTGATGTGCGTTTTCTAAGTTTAGAAAGTTTAAGTGTTGATGAATCTATCTTAACCGGTGAAACCATACCAGTTAACAAAACCACCGCCTCACTCAAAAAATTAGCTATCGATTATTATCAAGCCAGCAATTTGGGCTTCTCTGGCACCTCTATTATAAATGGCAAGGCTAAAGCTATTGTTATATCTTCTGGTGCCAAAACCGCTGTTGGTAAAATTGCCAAACTTTCTACCGAAACCAAAAGAATCAGTAACTTTGAAAAAGGTATTGCTAAATTTTCTAATTTTATTTTAAAATTAGTTATTTTTACTTTATTAATTGTTTTTTTAGTCAATGTTTTAATTAAAGGTGATTCGCTAAACATTGTTGAAATGATCATCTTTTCTATCGCTTTAACGGTTAGTGTTATTCCTGAAGCCCTGCCACTAGTAACAACTTTTTCCCTGTCTCGTGGGGCCATGAATTTAGCTAAGAAAAAAATTATCGTCAAAAGATTATCGGCGATAGAAGATTTGGGTAGTATCGAAGTGTTATGTACCGACAAAACTGGCACTCTCACTCAAAATAAATTATCCGTGGCCGATGTTTATAGCTCGAGCCAAAACCACGAAGCAATATTATTTTGTGCCAATTTAGCTTCGGCCTTTGATCAAGAAAAAAAACTCGAGCCATTTGACATTGCTCTTTGGGATAAATTAACCAAAACCCAGCAAAAAGACATCTTAACCTACACCAAAATTAATGAAAATACTTTTGACCCAAAAATAAAACGTAACATTGTCTTAGTTGGTCAAAACAAAAAACATACCATCATCACTCGTGGAGCTTACGAATCAATTATGCCATTATGCCAAAACCTATCAACCAAAAATAAAAAGGATATCGAAGCCTGGATTGAAACCGAAGGCAAACTAGGCCACCGTACCATGGCTATTGCCCAAAAAGCCGACGGTAAAGCTACCACCAAATTAGACCAACAAACTAATTTTACTTTTTTAGGTTTAATTTCTTTTGTGGATAGTATTAAGCAAAGTGCTTACCAAATTGCCAAGCAGGCCAAAATCCTAGGAGTAGATATTAAAATTATTACCGGCGACAGCAAAGATGTCGCTGGAGCCGTGGCCTACAAAATTGGCTTAACCGCTTCACCAGATGAAGTAATAACAGCCGAAGAATTAGATAAGTTAAGCCCATTAAAAAGAGTTGAAGCTCTAGAAAAATATGCTGTTTTTGCTAGAGTCTCACCCGAGCAAAAATACGCTATTATTGAAACTTTACAATTAAATCATGAGGTGGGCTTTCTTGGTGAAGGTATTAACGATGCCCCAGTCCTTAAAATTGCCGGCGTGTCCATAGTAGTTGACAGTGCTTCTGATATTGCCAAAGAAGCCGCTGATATTCTACTCCTCCAAAAAGATTTAAAAGTCATCTTAGATGGTATTTCCGAAGGTCGAAAAATATTTGCCAACACCACTAAATACATCAAAACCACTTTAGTATCTAATTTTGGTAACTTTTTTGCGGTGGCGGCCGCCTCTTTGATGATCGATTTTTTACCGATGCTGCCTTTACAAATATTACTAGTTAACCTACTGTCTGATTTTCCAATGATTGCTATTGCCACTGATTCAGTGGATGACAGTGAACTAAAATCTCCCAAAAAATATGAAATTAATAATATTATAATTTTCTCAATTGTCTTAGGCTTGCTAAGTATGATTTTTGATTTTATCTTCTTTGGCTTATTCTATAAAATATCACCGAGTGTTTTACAAACTAATTGGTTTATTGGTAGTATTTTAACTGAGCTGGTTCTAATATTTTCTATCCGTACTAAATCATTCTTCCCTACTAGCAAAAAACCTTCCGGCATACTATCTAGCTTAGCTGTACTAGCAGCTGTTGTCACTCTAGCTGTTCCATTTACTTCTTGGGGCCAAGAAGTATTTAAATTTACCGCCCCATCACTTAATCATCTAGCTATAATTTTAGTCATTGTCATTGTCTATTTTATTGGTACCGAAGCCTTAAAATTATTTTTTACTTATAAATTTAAAGAGATCAATCATAAAAATAAATTAGCTACTACTTAATAAATATGCAACCAAATTTAATCGTCAAAAAATCAGGTATCGCTGGACAAGGTGTTTTTACTACCGTTAACTTTAAAGCTGGACAATTAATCACTGCGCTAATCGGCCGACGAATGTCAATGGAAGAAATGATCAAGACTGTTGATGCTGGCCTCGAAGCTGGCTCTGACCCCTTGCAAATCGGCGATGAAACTTATTTAGATTTAGAAGAATTATACAGAAGCATCAATCATTCCTGTGATCCCAACAGCTATATTAGTGGTGAAAATAAGTTAAAAGCGCTTAAAGCGATCAAACCTGGCGAAGAAATAACCTTTGACTACTCCACCACTATGAACGACAATGAGGCCAAGTTACTAGAGAGTGATAGCATCCTCTGGACGTGTAAATGTAAGTGCGGAGCCAAAAATTGTCGAAAAATCATTGATCAATTCAAAACTCTACCCCAGTGTCGTCAAAAATTTTATTTAGACAATAAACTAGCACCGGATTTTATTTTGAAAAAGTTTGGTTAAAATTATCAACCAAAAAACCACCAAACGGTGGTTTTTTAAATTTAAATTAAGCTATTATCTCAAAGTCCAGCCACCATCTACCACAATCACCTGACCAGTTATATAACTAGCCATATCAGAGGCCAAAAATACTGTAGCACCAGCTATATCTTCTGGCTTACCCATGCGTGACAACGGAATCATGGCAATGGTCTGTTTTACGCTATCAGGAGTGCTGGCTTTACTAGCCCCAGGAGTTTCAATCGCTCCAGGCGCCACGGCATTAACAGTAATTTTCTTAGGCGCTAATTCCAAGGCTAAAGCTCTAATTAAGCCATTAACACCACCTTTAGAAGCGCAGTAGTGTACTAATCCCTCAAAGCCCACAAAAGAAGCAATGGAGGAGATATTAATAATTTTACCACCTATTGGCATGACTTTAACTGCCGCCTGAGAGCATAGAAAAATACTTTTTAAATTAACATCTATCACTTTGTCCCAATCCGCTTCTGTCATTTTTTCAAAAGGCACAAAAGGAAAAATACCAGCATTGTTGACTAAAATATCAATCTTACCGAAAGTTTTAGCCGCTTTTTTAAACAAATCAGCTACCGATGATTTTTTAGATACGTCGCATTTAACTGCTAATGCCTCGACTCCCAACTTCTTTAATTCTGCCACTACACTTTGGCAATTTTTTAAATCTAAATCAGACACCACTACATTGCACTTTTCTTTAGCTAAAGCCAAAGCAATCCCCCGACCGATACCGCGTCCGGCGCCAGTAACGACAGCAGTTTTATTGTCTAATAACATACTTTAATATATTAACTTATTTAATAAGTAATTATTTCTTGCCTTTGATTTTTTGAGCACCAATAATCCCAGCAATAATGGCCGCGGCACTGGCGACGCCAGCTACGATTTGTTTTTTAGTTTTATCGTCGGTGCTATCGTACTTCTTTTTGGCCTCCTGAGTTAGAGAGATAATCTTCTTTTTTAGCATTTTGATATCATCAGTAATCTCTTTCTGGATTTTTTCAGATTTAGAAGCTGGTTTTTTAGTAACAGTTTTTTTAACCGCTTTTTTTACGGTTTTTTTAATTGGAGTTTTTGGCATGGGTTTAAGTTAAATTAATATTATAATTAGTATAACACTTTTACTGAGTTATATAAAATAGATTAATTCAACAATTAAAAAATCGCCCTCCATATTATGGAGCGCGATTGTAAATGATTAGGGGTATATCCACATACCCAGACGCCGAATGGCTAATATCTCTACCCCAATGACATCCCTGTCATTATTATTATCAATTTTTGTAAGTCTCACCTTAAAGCCACTTTTAAGAGCTATTACCTCATCAAAAACTAATTTATTTGGATAGGCCTGCCGTATTTCTTTACCAGATTTATTTATTTTCACCAATACATCAGAAAAAATCTTATACGATTTATCTTCCAAAAAAACGTCATCAAAACCATAAGCTAAGCAAATTCTTTTCTTAATTAAAAAATCATGAATAATATTAATATAGGAATTAAAAGGAATTTTATACACGTAGTCACTCAAACCTTTAATTGTATGCTTATATAAAAAATATCTCTCTAATATAATCCACGAAATAAAAAATAATTCAGAGATAACCATCACACCAATCACCATCCAAAGACTCGGCACATGATGTCCAAGAACTGGTTCGAGAATATAAGCTTCAATTAAAATAATTATTGGCGCCAAAACAATCATAATCAGAGCCAAAACCTCTAGTATTCCTTGAGAAACATAACAATAACGATAATTAGGCAATTGATCCATAACTGGTAAATACATGACTAAGTTCTCCCGTTGGTTGAATTAAAAGGTACAGATACTAAAAGACTACTATAAAGACAGTGTTTTGTCAATATTAAGGTTTGAGATTTATCTTGTCCAATCTCTAATTGTGATACCCTTGCCTCTTTTGGTAATAACTAGTTTTTGGCGTTCTTTGATTTTTAGTTCTTTAATGATTTCGGCTGGAATGACTATTGATAAGCTACCCTGGCCAACACGGGTAACTTTTCTGATGTATTTTTTCATAAATTTGCCTGTTACCTAACTAGTTACGTAATGAGTTACGTAACTAGTTATTTTATTTTTTTAATTAATTTTTTAACATCAATAAAGCAAGTTTTCGCACAGTATTAATATTTCGCGCGGTCATATTTTTGTATACCTCACTGCCAATAAAATTATTCATTTTACTTTTAGAATAATCTGTCTTTTTTAGGTGCCAGATTATAGCGCCATCAACATACATCAAAGAATCGACTTTTGGATTAATTTCAATTAATTTTAGAGTCTTGCTATTAGCAAATTTTTCCCACAAAAACAACACGTCAGTTTTATGGTCCTGATCATTAACCCAAGTTTTAGGAACTTTACTACAAATTTTTTCAATATTATTTTGATCACGCAATACAACTCTAATATTCAGGCCAAACGTTTTTTTTATTATTTTTTCAATCTCACTGGTAATTTCAGCAATATCTTGCTTTTTGGTATCAAAAATAACATTACCTGAATTTATATAAGTAATGACATTAGTACAATAAAGGGACTCAAAACACTTTTTGAGTTTTGGCATTTCAATTTTATTGTTACCACCGACATTAATGCCGCGCAGTAGGGCTACGTATGTTTTCATAATTAAAGTATATCAATAATTTAAAAAGAAGAATACTTTAATTTGTTTTATGCTCGGGGGCAGGGATTTACGACGTAAACCGCCTGCCAAAAGCAGGACGGTTTACTCTGTCCTGGGTTGGCGTCTAATCTGCCACCGGCAGATTATTCGACGTTCGCTGTGTCGTTTCGGCTTCCGCCTCCACTCCTGGCTCACTTCCAACCCGTTCGAATCCCTGCCCCCTCCGAAAAATAAAACAAAAACACCGCTTCCAGCGGTGTTTTTGTTTTATGCTCGGGGGCAGGGATTCGAACCCCGATACCTTGGACCAGAACCAAGAGTCCTACCGTTAGACGACCCCCGAATAATATACTTTTTATATATAATAGCTACAATATCCCCCTATAATACCACAAAAAGACTTAAATATCAATATTAACTCTACTCAAAATCATTAAATCAAGTTATAATAGCCTTAGAACCTTTATAACCAAGGAGTGAACCAATGGACACCAATATAACTGGCAGCCTAGAAATTGCTAAAGCTATTTTAGCTATGAAAGAGACTGAACTGCAAATGTTAGTTACTGTTCTTCAAGAAGCTCATTATTTAAGTGATGAATTAGTTTGTTTATTAGCTGAATTTTGGGGTGTAGCCAAACAAGAAGCACAAGCTTTAGCAGAGGCTATTACCTCATTAGAACAACAAAAAGAAATATTTGGTAATATCGGATTGCCCAAAGAAATCGAAATTGCCTCCAAAGAAGACTATCCCGATGACCAGCAACCGACTGGTAATTAAAATCGTAAGCCACTGGCCTACGATTTTTTAAATTATAGTTTATTTATATACCTCCTTAAAACCTCAAAACATACTAATCACATCCTGACTGACATCGGCTGGCTTATCCAAAGATATTTTCTCAACACTGGCGGACAAGTTTAGGCTTGGCGTCGCCGAGCTAATAGCTTGGCTACTGGGCGCTCCACTAGCAATTCCCACTCCTTCTATCTCCATCGGCATAGGAGTAGCGTTTTCTTTAATTACCGGTTTTATTTGCACTTCGATTTTTAAAACTTCTGACATTATCCTTTCTACCAACAACTTATTACTATGATCGGTAATTCTGTCGTAATAAAACTTATTTTTTACACCCAATTCCACTACATTATTATCACACTTAAGTGGTTCGCCAATTCTAAGCAGTGATGACAAGGTATAGTTTTCTTCTAACAATTTAACTACAATATCTTTCCAGCTCTCTTTGACTTTGCTAAATTTAATAGATTTAACATCACCTAATTTGCCATCAGTTGAGTTTAAATCAATTTTAATTTCACTGGCCACTACCTCCTCTTTTTTCAAATCAATATTCTCTAGGGCTACTACCTCTTCCTTGTGCTTGATTGGATTTAAATATGATAATTTATCTTTAATTTTTTCTTTCACCTTTTGAGTCCTAGAAACATCATCACCAACTAGTTTACTACCACCATCTAAATCATCATCACTCTCATCATCTTTTCTAACAAATACTGGTTTTTCCTGAGTTAATTGAATCACGGCGATTTCCAGTGGAAACTGTTGAATTAAGGCAGATTTAATTTCTTGTCTTTTTATTACAAACAAATCTATAGTCAAAACTAGTTTGACATAATCAAACCGTCTAGCCAAATCCTCAGCTGATTTTTGTGAACCCTCATCAAGCTCAATACCAAAATCACTTAAATCACCATTGACCTTTAACAACATTATTTTACGTAAAAATTCTAATAAATTTTCTACAAATATCTGCAAGTCAAAACCATCTTCCACTAAATTATTAATTAGTTCGATGCCAGCTGTAGTATTATTTTCAACAATGAAGCTCAAAAACTGAGCCACTTTATTAAAATCTGATCGAGGTAAAATAATTTCGGCCTGTTCGGCAGTAATATCATTGCCTAAAGTAAATACTTTACCCAATAAACTCTCGGCATCACGGACACACCCCTCAGAATGAATAACAATATTATCCAAAACCGAACTTTCAATTTTAATGTTTTCAGTTTTAGCAATTTTTTCTAAGCGATTTTTTAAATCCTTCGAAGACACTTTCTTTAAATCAAAACGCTGACACCTAGATATAATTGTTTGTGGTAATTTATGAGTTTCGGTGGTACACAAAATAAAAATAGCATGAGCTGGTGGCTCTTCGAGAGTTTTTAGTAGAGCATTAAAAGCCGAAATCGAAAGCATATGGACTTCATCGATAATGAAAACTTTATACTGACTAGAATTTGGAGTAAACCGAGCATTTTCGATAATATTTTCTCGAACATTATCCACCCCAGTATGAGAAGCAGCGTCAATTTCTATAATATCCATAGAACTGTTAGTAGTAATGCTAGTGCAGGATCGACATTCATTGCATGGTTCACTACTACCCTCTTTTCTATTCTCACAATTTATCGCTTTAGCAAAAAGTCTGGCTAAAGTGGTTTTACCCAAACCCCTGGGGCCACAAAAAAGATAAGCATGACCAATTTGGCCCTGCTCAATCTCGTGTTGCAAAGTTATTTTAACGTGATTTTGACCGATAACATCAGCAAACTTCTGCGGTCGATATTTACGATAAATAGTAGACATAAAAACTTAAAAAAACGGCCAATCAAATATAAAAATCAGCCCTCTTAATATGTATTATAAACCAATAAACTACTACCTGCAAGCCAACAAAAAAACCGCCTGTTATCACCTAACAAGCGGCCTTTTATCAACAATAAAACGACTAGTCCTCAGTTTTACTTAAATGATCAATGATTTGGCCATCTATATCGGCTAGTGCCTGAGATTCTACTTTTTCTAAATCATTATTTATTTTATCCATAGCCTTAAAGCCAGCATTAACATCACTAATTATTTTATTAGTCTTGTTGGCGAATTGAGCATTAGTTAAATTAATATCATCTAGTAGTATATCAGCTTGATTAATTACATCTTTAGGATCAATTTGAGTCATATATTTAAAATTAATGAATGCCAAAATAGGCTCTTAATAAATTGATTTTCTCTGTAGTTTTATTTTTTAATTGTCGTTCATTTAAACCTTTAAACCTAGTGGTTTTAACAATACTCTCTAATCTTTTAATATTTAAATCACCATGTTTGGCTAAAATTTGCTCTGGCATCAAAAGCATACCATCATTTTTAGAAAACGAATTCCATTTATCCACATAAGCCTTGGCCGAGAAAACTGGCGTCTCTCTGGCCGAGCCTTCGGACTCTCTAGATCGGATTTGTGGTATATAGCCAGGACTAATTACTTCTCGCTCTTTTTCTTCTCGCTTTTTAGCCGCTTCTTGCAAATCACCTCTGATATTTTGCCATTTTTCTATTCTAGATTCTTCTTTGTTGATACGACCATTAATTTTAATGATATTATCTTCTAATTTATCTATATTTTTCTGCGATACCTTAAGGGCCGCCTCAATATCATCTACCTTTCTTTTTAACACAGCTTTAAAAGATTTTTTAGCTTGAGTTGGCATAGTCACTTCATCTAATTCTAATATCCGATTTTTTAAATTCAATAAACGACCTGAAAATTCATCGGCGACTACTTCAAAATTATCTTTCTCGGCTACTAAATCCAACCGGCTACTCTCTAATTTAGACATTTCCGTCTGATACGGTTCTAATTTAGAATCTATCGCTTGTTCCAATTTAACCATATTTGCCACCAAACCAACTTCTAGTTCTGCTCTACCAGTATCTTCAATTTTTAATTTTTCAGCTAATTTTATCTTGGCTTTTTCGGCGGTCTGTATTTTAGTTTCTAAATCTTTCCGGCTTTTTTCAATAGCTTTTAATTCACGAGGCTTTAACTCGCCAGTCATTTTGCCAGACATCTCCTCTATATTTAGAAGCTTGTCTTTAAGCTCTTCGATATTGTCTTCTGATTTTAATAAATCCTTATTTAAATTGTGAATTTTATCACTTGATCGTTCAATCAATTTTTGACCCTTATTAATTTCTTGTTGGCCGCGATACTTAAAAGTTAAATCCGCAAATACTTGTCTGGCTTCTTGACTCATTTTAGTAAAAACACCAACATTCTTTTTGGTTCTAAGTGGCACGTCA
Source organism: Candidatus Buchananbacteria bacterium CG10_big_fil_rev_8_21_14_0_10_33_19 (assembly GCA_002773855.1). GTDB lineage: Bacteria > Patescibacteriota > Patescibacteriia > 2-01-FULL-39-33 > 2-01-FULL-39-33 > 2-01-FULL-39-33. Next base: position 430,835 of record PEZY01000012.1, read on the forward strand.
ACTTTTTCATCATTTTCCCGAGGATTTTCCAAAACTACAGACGTATCTGCCTCTTCAAACAAACCAAAATCTATTGACCCAGATTCAATTGAATCTATTTCCGGATTAACAAAAGTTGTGGCTTCTGTTGGCACCTCATCTAATATATCAGCCCAATCATCTGGCTGTTTTTCAACAGATAATTTAGAATCTAAATCTAAATTATTATCTGATTTTTGGTTTAAAGTTATTTCTCTTGCAGATCTTAAGCCCTGTTCTACGTCTGATAATCCAGTAATCCATTCCAGTGGCTGAGTTTTTTGGTAGTTCCATTTTTTTCTTAAAGCTACTAAACGATCACTGTCAGACAAAATTTCTTCAACTCGTTCTTTAAATTCATCGGCGGCATCGCTGGTTCTGCCCAATAAATCATTTTCTGCTTCAGCTAATTCTGACTTAATCGGCTCAGTCTCCATTCCCAAATCAGCTTCAGTCAACTGCTCATCCACCAATTGCTCTGAAGATTCAACCAAACTAGTTACCGAATCAGCTTCTTGACTATATTCTTTATCTACTTCACCTAATAACTCTTGCATTTTTTCCAAAGCACTCATTGGCTTTTCAGCTAACTCTTCTATTAAATCTACTGCTTTTTCCAACCCTAAATCAGAGCCGCTGGTTTTTTCAGAGGTCTTAGTATTAATTGATTTTCTTAAAATATCACCAGGTCTTGTTGGGTTTTCTTCTACCATATTTTAAATATTTAACTTTCTTTTTAAACTCGAAATTTTTTTATCGTCAATTTTTTGTAAAATTTTATCAATTTTATTATGATAATCACCTTTAGCCGATTCAACCTTAGCTGTAAAATCAGCTAAAGCCTTAGTTAATTCAGTTTTATATTTATCTTCACTCATATTTTTATTGCTTAGAAATTATATTTTTTTAATATTTTTTATCATCATTAAATTGCGGAGCCACTTTCTTCCTCGTCATTGCGAAGAAGCGGAGCGTATGAAGCAATCTAATTTCAAATTCGATGCGATTGCTTCGTACCTCGCAATGACAGTGTGGGACATGAGATTGTTTCGTGACGAGCCTATCTTCAACTTGAGTTGTCAGGCGATTGTGTGCAAGTCGCAATAACAGTACCACTTCGTAGATTCACGATAATTATACGAAAAACTACTGTTTATTCAATCGATCTCTTAAACTTTCAATCGGCGGTTTACCTAATTGACCGATTTTCGAACGATTTATTATATCACGTTCGACCATTGATTTATCTTTGCCATATTTTACCTTAGAAAGTTCCTTTAAGTGAACTACCATTTTATAGTCAGCATCACTTGGCAAAGGAAAACAGGCCATATTAAAGGTACTGGTAGCCGTATTGTCTACCAGTAGACGAACATAGGCGTTAAATTTCTCTACATTTAATAAATCGTATTCGCTTACTTCTGGCGCTAATTGCTTGGCCATTACCTCACTATCATCTACACCAATTCGAAAACAAACAATATTACCCACATTACCAAACACCGCATCTTTGACTTTAGTATCACCGCCTTGGTTTAATTGAGCAATATACTGATGACCAATAATTAAATTAAGCTTATATTTTCTAGCTTCCGCTAAAATAATGGAAATGCTATCCGTAATAAAGTTTTGAAACTCGTCGATATACAAATAAAAATCAGATCTTTGATCTTCTGGCATATCCGCTCTAGCCAAAGCCGCCATTTGCAACTTGGCCACCGCAATTAAGCCCAATAAATTGCTGTTGGTCTCGCCTACCTTACCTTTAGACAAGTTAATCAGCAAAATCTTTTTCTCGTCCATAATCTGACGAAAATTAATCCCAGATTTAGGCTGACCAATAATATTTCTCATCATTTCATTTTCGACAAAGCGACCAGTTTTAGAAATAACATAAGACAACATATCCGCCGCACTAGAACCACGCTGAGAAGCTTCGTATTCCCTTTCCCAAAAATCCTTCACCATAATATCCGTGACGTGTTTTAATTTTTCAGTCCGAAAATCTTTATCAGTAAACAGCCTAGCTAACTCCACTAACGTGCCTGGGTTTTCCAGGTCAGCCATTAAAACCAACAATGCATTACGCATATAATGTTCAAACATCGGCCCCGCCATGGCTGGATCTGGTAACAACTTATAAAAAATAGAAATCATTTCCGAAGCCGCAAAATCCATTTCTTGCTGAGTCCTGGCTTCCAACATATTTAAGCCAATTGGTCGTTTAATGTCTGATGGATCAAAAATAATTACATCTTCTAATCTCTCTCGGGGAATATAAGGTAAAATATCTTCAACCAAAGAGCCATGGGGATCCACCACACACACACCGTGTCCATTTCTGATATCTTGAATAGCTAAATTAGCCTGAAACCAAGATTTACCAGTACCGGTCATACCAATTATATAAGTATGACGTCGTCTATCAGCTTCTTTTAGGTACACTGGAGTTTTATGACCACGATAAGAGTTTTCTCCTAGTAGTAACCCAGTATTTGGCATATTAAGTGGTGGTGACAGTCGTCTAGCCATCAACCAACGCACCTTTGGCACTTCCATACCCGGGATTGGCAAATGCCATAATGACGTCATTTCCTCGGTATTTAAAACTAAACCATTTTTTTCATCAAAGTTACGATAAATAAAATCCTCTACGATCCTATTAACTGATCCCTTAATGACCGCCTTAAAACTATTAGCATTTTCATAACTAGAATATTGGGCATAAGCATTGGCAATTTGCTTAATAATTTCTTTGGATTGCAGTTCGGTAGGCGAAAAAGAAATAATCCTGATATTTACATCCATGCCAGCTTTAGAAGCTTTCTCGCTAATTAATTTTATCATTTCCTCTTCCATGGGCGTGGAACGATAAACCTCTTGAGGTAATTTTTCACTATCTTTGTTATTATAAAACCAATCAGACGGCTTACCCAAAATATTACCAGAACCACCGCTACTAGCTATAGCTGCGGCCTGTTTAAAAGTTTTGCCACGGTGCATTTCTGCAGCCACTTTAATACCTCTATTGCGCCAACTAGCCTTAGCCGAACGCATCACAAATTGAAGCGCCGCCGTCTGGCCATCTGGCAACTTTGATAAATTACTCAAAACATTAACCAATGGATCAATATCCATGTGTTTATAGGTTAAAATTGGCAACATTTTATCTTTGGTTAATCGCAAATAACCAGCACTAGCCACACCAGATGGGCCAAAAATATTATAATCATCCACTTCTTCAATTTGTAAATGAGGATATTGTGACAATAACTGTTGACTAATATGTTCCACTAGATAATGTGGGATAGCGATATAAAAAGTAATTAAACTATCTAATCCCACGACAATTTCAAAAGACCAAGTATCATGTCGACCATAAAGCCAAGATCTAAAACCACGTTGGACTCTCATGCCACCTAAATTAGCATAAAGGTTATCTACTCCTGACAAAATTTCTTTAATATCTTTTCTCTTATCATCATCTTCTAACTGTCTTTTGGGCACGGTTAAAACAAATATTCTCTTACGATAATTATGAGGCACCAACTTTGAAGATCTAAACATTTTCCTAATCAAAAATAAAACCACTACAAAAATCACAACCACTACTAATATGACCACCAAATAAACCAACACCTGATTTAAAATACCAGGTTGAAAATCCAAAGTTATGTTTTGATCCTGCAAACCAAAATCCATAATGATTATTTTTTATTAGAACTCTCGTTAATTATTTTATCAGTTTTTATTTTAACCATTTGCTCCAGAAAAAAAACATTAATACCAGGTATAACCTTTAACCAATCCCTAATTAAAGTAACAATTTTTTTAACTTGAATTTTTGGCCTGGCTAACAAGGCCATGATTTTGGAGGTGGTTTCCTCGCCCTGAACCTTAAATTCGTGTTGCTTTTGTGGTGTTAAATTAAAATAAATATCACTCAAATCCTCTTCTAAAATAGATTCTATTTTTTTAAATCTCTCGTTAACTACAAAATCATCACTAGGCGATTGGCCAGTGACTGTTGACATTAATACTTGAGAATCTTGTTTTACTTGTTCACTAAGTTGATCGTTACCAAATTCCACTTGTGGCATCTCTGGTGAGATTTTAGATTCTCTTTCTGGTTTTAAATCCACCTTCTCTGGTTGAGGCTGAACTTCTATTTGATGGGTTCGAGTTATTTGACTAATAGGCATAAAATAAAAAGCATGAAATTTAAACTTGTCTAGTATCAATTCAATTATATTATAGCATAAAAATATATTTCTGTGCTATAATATTATTAGTAAAAAGTTAGCCAAGTTATAAAGTTTACCAAGTATTAAAAAATTTATTTTTCTCAAGATACTTTTACTTTAAAACTTTTAACTTTATCAACTAATATACTCCCATGACAAACAACATTACAACTATCAAATCATCAAAAGGTTCTTTGAGTTGGGTAAATATCGTCAATGCCAAAGGCAAAGAAATAGATTATTTAAAAAGAAAATATAAATTTAAAGAATTAGACTTAAGTGATTCCTACGCCCGGCAATACGCTCAACGGCCTAAATTTCATCAACGTAATGATTATTTTTTCTTAATTTTACAATTTCCATACTATAATAAAGAAAAAAGAGAAATTATCGCCGAAGAAATTGATTTTTTTGTCACCAAAGACGAAGTTATTACTGTTCACAAGAATAATTTACAACCAATTGTGAGTTTTTTTAATGAATGTCGCAAAAATGAATTTATTAGTGATCAATATTTAGGTGGCGACAACGCCTCACTACTTTACGAAATAATTATTCGTTTACAATTTTACACTTATCCAATTTTGGATCATATTAGTGTTGATATTCAAAATATTGAAAAGAAAATCTTTGCTGGTGAGGAAAGGCAAATGGTCACTGAGATTTTATACATCAAAAGAAACATTCTTAATATGAGAAAGATTATGGAGGCTCACAAAAATGTCATGCAAAAGATCATCAAAGAGAACATTAAATTCTTCCCGATGCAAAAACAACTGGCCTACTATGATCATATTATCGAGCATAGTAAAGACATCTGGGGTATTATGGAAGGTCAAAAAGACATGATTGAAGCGCTAGAGAACACCAACACGACATTAGTATCATTTAAACTAAACGACATCATGAAACTTTTGACGATATTTTCTGTCATTGTCTTCCCGCTTACCCTGCTCGCTGCCATTTTCGGTATGAATACTGTAAATGGTATGCCATTTATTGATACACCAAATGGTTTTTGGGCTATTATTGCTATTATGCTCGTTGGGTCATTTGGGATGTTTATATTCTTTAAAAAGAAAAAACTACTTTAATTTAAAATTTATTGCAAATAAAAAAGAGGTGTGCTTTCTAGCACGCCTCTTTGGTCTATTCTATTTGACCATAGCTATTTTGGATAACCAGCCAAATGACAATTTATCTCTAACCAAACTTTTGAAGGCCGAGCCACCAGTAATCAAATAGTTACTATATTTAAATTGATTATCAATGTTGGTCATAATAACTAGAGATTTTTCTTCACGTAATCTATCCAGCTCAGCCAAACGATTTTCGATACCCCGATTAAATTCCGAAGCTTCACGATTAACCTTAAGCCGATCAATCACATACCTCATATCTTCACCAAGGATGATATTTTCCAAGTACATACAATAAACAAAAGAATTGACCTGATCTTCTGACCAAGTATCCAAAATTAGAACTGCCAAGCTACAGAGCACCGCCTCAAAATTAAATTTCAAATCTGAAGTCATATTTTTATTAAATAAACTAGACAGTAGTCTAGCCAGACTATGCAAAGAACATTTGTTCATTATTTCTGACTTAATAATGATGGAATTTTGATCCATACTAATACCAAACTTCTGACAATATTCTACAAAATCTTCTGATAGGTACAGACGACACAAGTCATAAGCCAAATTACTCATAACTTTTGACGAACTTCTATTGTTGAGCCATCTATTAATGGCTTTAATGCCAGCATAAATAACTCCCAATATTATCACCGCCAACGCCAGAAGTAAACCCACAAAACTTGGCATTGTTTTTAGATCAGCCAAATGGTCATAATTCACATTTGAATTATTAACTCCAAAGAATTTGACATAGGCATACCACAAAAAAATAATCACCACTGGCACAACTAACCATTCCATTAAGTACATGGATTTTTTCATAGACCATCTTCTCCTGTTTTTTTGTTTTGGTTAATTTAAAGGAACACAAATTGTACTATACTATATAATTTATTTTTTGTCAATATAAAAAGCGGCACCCCTTGTGGTTACCGCTAAAAAATCACACCGCACCTTCACCGGTGACGTGATAAAGACCTTCGCATGCCTCTTCAAAAGAATAATCCAGTTCTTTCATATACTGGATAACCTCGATAAAAGCACGCAAACCATTAACTCCATGATGATAATGATACACTAGGTCTATGGCTAGATTGATTTTGGACATACTGTCCAAGCCAGCCCACGCAGCCAAGGCAATAAAAATCTCAGTTTCGGCGTGAAGTATACATCCAAAATTGGCTAGCAACAAATTATTAGTGCCAACCAAAGCTTTAAAAACCGACTCTTTCAATCGAGGACTATCACGATTTTTAAGAATAGCGACATAGTAAGAAAGAAATTCCAACAAAACATTCATTTCAGCTTCCGAACCTGAAAATACAGTCGTATCCACACACTGCAAAATTTTGGTGAGCACAGCAATAGATATCTGACCATCCACAGCAGCCACTTCGGTGATTCTTCCACCATAACCTAGTTCAAAAACGACTAGACTTGTGAGGGCCTGATATGGCTCTTCCAGACGTTCCGGATTGATAAAAACCTCTCCATGATAGATGATTCTCTGTCCAGTAATCTTGATCAATTTTCTGCTCCTTATAGTTGAGGATGTGGTTTAAAATCAAAAGAACTACAACACACAATTATAGCACATAAACGATAAATTGTCAATAGTCACGGGTAATGTGTACATACATTTGGCGGTTTTCCCA
>PEZY01000002.1:0-49382 GCA_002773855.1 Candidatus Buchananbacteria bacterium CG10_big_fil_rev_8_21_14_0_10_33_19
GGCCCGTCCTATCCTGGAGCTGAAGAAGGTTCCAAGGGTTTGGCTGTTCGCCAATTAAAAGGGCACGCGAGCTGGGTTCAGAACGTCGTGAGACAGTTCGGTCTCCTATCTACTATGGGCGTTGAAATTTGAGAGGGCCGTTTCCTAGTACGAGAGGACCGGAAACGACTGACCTCTGGTGTACCAGCTGTTCTGCCAAGAGCATCACTGGGTAGCTAAGTCGGGTTAAGATAAACGCTGAAAGCATATAAGCGTGAAGCTGTCCTCAAGATTAGATTTCATTAAGACCGCTTGTAGATGACAAGCTTGATAGGCTCTAGGTGTAAGTGTAGCAATACATTCAGCCGAGGAGTACTAATGGTTTACGTATGTTTAATCACAAGAATTGGATTATAATCTGAGATTTTTACCAAGCTATTTTTATCTAAATTAAGATAAATATTTAGCTTGGTGATAATTTCAATTGTACAAATTGTCTTTTTTATGATATAATAAGTCTGAATTTGAATTCAGAGTCTGGGTGCTTCTAGCGAAGAAGTCACACCTGTTCCCATCTCGAACACAGAAGTTAAGATCTTCAGCGCCGATGATACTCTTCATTGGGGAAAGTAGGTCAGCGCCCGGACTCTGCATTCAAAGGAATGCTTGTACCTTTTAAAAAACTAGTTTTGATAGTTAATTAGTCCTTTTTTTTATATTGGACACCAAGTAATTTATAATTGTCATAACTAGTTGACCAATATTTGTTTCTGAGGAAAGCAAAACGCGACTCCCAATGGGATAAGTCTAAACCGTCATTTACGGGGTTATGGATGCCACAAAGGCGTCCCAAGTAAGAACATAAGTTCTGAAGACAGGTGAATTACTATTCATCTAAGACTAAGCGGAAACAAACACAATTTATTTAGACGTTCTCAAAGGAGAGCGTCTTTTCTTTTTGTTTTAAATTGACATAAGCCATATTATAAGCTAATATGACAACGAATAGCACTTTATCAACCAAAGGAGTTAATATAATGGCTCTAATTACAACTTGTTCAAAGTGTGGACGCAATAAATTAATTGATACAAAAAATATCCATCCATTAAGTCGTATATGCTATGATTGTGCCCGTAAAAAATCAGATATTAAAAAGCCAACAAACACAGATAATAAACCTGACTTAAATAAAAGGAGATTTTAATATGGCTCTTCTTAAAGTATGTACTATTTGTCAACGTGAAAAAATTATCGATACTCATTGTAGTCAACAAGGCCTTGTTTGTTTTGATTGTTTTGATAATAATCCTCAACTTAATCACCAACCAGATTGTCGAGTTGAAATAAAAAAAAGAATCGAAAGAAATAAAACTCTTGATAATATTCATACTCAACTCGAAGAAAAAATAAAGATAGCCAATCAATCCAGAGCAAATATTGAATCTTTAATAGTAGTTCTTCATAATATTGACCCATGTCCAGTATGCAAAGCAATTAATTTTACTAAATGCCAAGCCTGCTTTGGTCATGGCTACAATCAACGCCCAACTCTGGAACAATTAAGTGAAGTAATGCCAGAAACCAGATACTAACTAAAAGCGATTAACTAATCGCTTTTTTTATTTGTTAAAATTTGTTAAGCTAATCTCATGACTAAAGAAAAAAAATTAGAAAAATTAAATAAAGAATGGTCTCAAAAAATAAAATCACCACTACTTAAAACTTGTAATCAAATAGTAGTGGGTGATGGCAATCCTAATGCAGACATTATTATAATCGGCGAAGCCCCTGGCAAAAAAGAAGATGAATCTGGTCAGCCGTTTGTTGGAGCCGCTGGGAAATTTTTAGATCAAATGTTAGACAACATTAATTTAAAACGTGATAATATCTACATCACCAATATTGTTAAATGTCGACCACCCAACAACCGTGACCCCCTGCCACAAGAAAAAGAAGGGTTTTGGCCATGGTTACTAGATGAAATTAATTTAATTAAACCAAAATTGATTATTACCTTAGGCAGACATTCTTTATCAAATTTTATAGAAAACCCAATCATATCGCAGGTTCATGGCACTATTGTAGACAAAAATATCCCTAAAATAGGCGCCATTAAAATCTATGCTCTGTATCATCCAGCCGCTGCGCTATATAATGGTAGTATGCGTGAAACTCTGATTAAAGATTTCAAAAAAATACCAAAAATATTAAAATCAATCGACTAAAATATAACTATAATATTTTTCCAAAAACAAAACCCCTCTCCGGAGATAGGGGCTTTATTTTTTAAGAAAAATTTTATCTCTTTTTCTTTTTAGCTACTTTCTTTTTAACAACTTTCTTTTTAGCTGTCTTTTTAACAACTTTCTTTTTAGCTACTTTCTTTTTTGCAACTTTCTTTTTAGCTGCTTTTTTCTTTGCTGCCATGTGTGTTTCACCTCCTTTCAAAATGAGAATTATATTTTGAAATAACCAAATTAATTACTTCAAACTATGTTTATTATACCACAAAAAAAAACTGTCAACAATACTTGTCCACAGTTTTTTTAAAAAAAATCTTAAACAAATTTATTTTTTAAAATTAAATTTATAATTAATTTTTTTATCTTCTAAATATTTTTTAAAATCATCCGCTGTTTTAAAATAAATTTTTTCAGCCGGAGAATTATTATATCGCACGCAATCAGTTTGTTTATAGTCTCGACAAATCTTTGGGCGATCATCATATATAGTACAAAGCTTTGTTTTTTGATCTAATTTTGAACAAGGGGTCATAAATTCGACATACCAATCATTATCGTGGTCCACAAAAACATTAACATTTTCATGTAATAGTTGCCAAATAATATTATCATAATCAGTTTTATTAGTTGGCTTATCTATGCCAACAGCTATATACCGACAACACAAATCACAGTTATCACATAACCTTAAATTTTTTAAATTTTCTTTTTTTTCCTCCGACATATTTTATTATGTATAATTTATAAATAAAAAATCCGCTAATATTTTAAGAAGCGGATATTTTTTTCAAAAAAGAAGTTTAAATCTTTCAACTCCACCGTCTATTGTTTCCACTACCTATCATAATTTAACTAGACTTTTTTTTAGAATAATCAGGCACGACACTCTGAGGTCAAAGAATTATTAAATTATTAATTCTAATATTAGAATCACTACTATGTATAACATAGTATATTCCAGCCTCAACTACAACCAAATGAAAGTGGAAATATGGAACAATAATAAATAAAGATTTAGATTTTCCAATATCATGATAATTATTTACAAATCAATTTTGATTTTAATAATCTTCTTGATCATAAATAAATAAGTCATGAAAAGAGTTATTAGTTATCTCTTTATAAAAAACAGTATGATACTTTTCCTATTGTCCACCTAAGAAGATATCACAATCCACTTCCTTTATTTCATTAGGACTTAAACAATTCATACAAAGAAAAAAACTGGAATAATTATTATACTTAATTTAACATCCAAAATAATTTCAGATATTATTACCTCCTGTTTTCTTTCTTTGTTATATTTTAATGTTCAAATCACTTTTAAATTTATCATTGATACAATCCAAAGTCAACTTAAAATAATTAAAATAAAAAACACCTATTTAAAATAGGTGTTTTTTATAACTGTGGACCCAAGGGGATTCGAACTCCTGACCTCCTCGGTGCAAGCGAGGCGCTCTAGCCAGCTGAGCTATGGGCCCATATTTTAACCTAGTGCTCCAAATAATGGTTTTAATATTGATAAGGCTACTCCTTGAATTAAACCAGTCATTACCATAATAGAAATAATAATTACCAAAATTCCTATTGACTGATAAGCAGTCGATCCTCGACCGTAACCAAATATTTTTTCTGACCATTTTGGTTCACCAATAGCTTCTACAAATTTAGCCGGTTTCCAAACCATTAAACAACCAACTAACAATCCAAATAAACCTAAAAAAAACATCGCCATGGGATTAACTTTATTTTTTTATGTGCACGCTGAGGGATTCGAACCCCCGACCCCCTCGGTGTAAACGAGATGCTCTAACCAACTGAGCTAAGCGTGCTTATTAGTGCCCAGAGCGGGACTTGAACCCGCACCCTCTTGCGAGGCCAGCCCCTCAAGCTGGTGTGTATGCCATTCCACCACCTGGGCCCACTTCTGCACTAAGTATATTATATTTAAGAAACCTTTTTCTTATCTTTTAATTTTTTCTTATAATTTGGCAAGAAATTTAATTTTGCTCTTCTAACCTTGGCAGCTCTAACAAATTCCATCTTAGCAATATTGGGTGAATAAATAGGAAAAATCTTTTCTACACCAATACCACCAGCTGCTACTTTTCTGACAGTGATAGTAGCGTTTTTTTGTTTACCACCTTTGTGAGCTAAAATAATTCCTTCAAAAATCTGAATTCTTTCTTTTTCCTCACCTTTAACATTTTTTTCTTTGATTTTTTGATGTACCTTAATGGTAACACCAGATTGTATTTTTGGTAAAATCTCTTCTAACCAATTATTTGTGTCTTTTTCAGCCATATTTTTGTTTTGTCTATAATATTTTGATATTTTTGTTATAAAAACTTGGCATATTTTAGCCAAGACTTTAATCACAATTACTAGATAATAGTAGCTAATTTTGACCAAAAAGTCAAGTCTAGTCTAGTCTACTGGTGCCCAGGGCGGGACTCGAACCCGCACGGAGTATTAATCCAAAGGATTTTAAGTCCTTCGTGTCTACCAGTTCCACCACCTGGGCTTAATTATAACATCTCGGCATAGCCTCAATCAAAAAACTGACGCCCAGTCGGTGCCGGAGCGATTTTTTATCGCTCGTTGAATACTTCTTTAGATCGTATCCAACCCACCTGGACCAATTATTTTTAACAAAACCCTGAGACTAAATAAAGTTCAGGGTAATATTGGAGCGGCGAACCGGATTCGAACCGGCGACCTCTTCCTTGGCAAGGAAGCGTTCTAGCCAACTGAACTACCGCCGCAAATTACTGACTTAGTATAGCATGTAATAATTAAATTGTAAAGAATCGATCATTATCAAGAAAAATAACCAATTATCTGGTCTATTTTCCTAAAAATAGCCATTTCATTCTTATTTTTATACTTTAATAAATTTTTTCTAAATTCCGGAATACGGTCTATAAACAATTCTATATCCTTTTTATTAATCTTATTCATCTCTAATCCATAGCCCATATCTTCCAAATATCTAGCATTAATAATTTGTTCTGTTTGTTTTTTTATGGGCATAGTTAAATATGGTTTTTTCAAATACAAAGCTTCAGATATCAAACTAAGACCAGCAGTGCCTATTATGGCCTGACAATTAGCTAAATATTTCAACCATTCATGTGAACTATAGTCTTTAAATATAATATTACCATCAACACCTTTTTGATTAGAACCAAAAACTACAAATTTATAATCTACTAAATGTAATGTTTTTATTAATTCAGTAAAATTTGAATTTTGATAAACCAGAATATAATTTTCAGCTTGAGGAATTAATTTTTTAATTTCTTGCCTAACAATTGGCGGAAATAAAAATGTATCTTTTCGACGAAGCGGAGTTTCAAAAAAAGTAGTGACTAAATAATATTTAGCTCCCCAAACCATAGATTTTATAACCAACTTATCAGCTAACAAATCCTTGCGATATTTAGCATTAATTTTTAATTTAGTATTTGTTAATTGGTGCTGATTATCCAGTGATATAAGTGGCACTCTTTGTAATTTGGCCAATATTGCTGTTAACGGCTCGAAATCGGTTATTACAATGTCTGGATCAAATGATCTAAACTTATCTAATATTTTGTTCCAATATTTTGATTGTTTGGCTACTTGATAAGCATTTTTATAAATTGTACGCCAATAAACCAACTTATTATTCTTATATTCTAAGCCCAATCCTGGCACCTCATAAACATCAAAATCTTCATCTAAAAAAAATAAAGCTTGACCATAAGTAAAAACCAAGACTTGATGTCCCTTACTAACTAGATATTGTAATACCTCTCGACTTCTGGTGGAGTGGCCAAAACCTTGACCAGACACACCATAAATTATTTTTGCCATAAATTAATAATAACACATAAACTCCATTTATATTATATCTGATCTTGCATAATAACAAGTTATATTATATTATTTATTTTAAGTTTAATTAGCACATTTACATAAAAACCAAGAGGAGTAATAGCAATGAAAACATTAAAAGCCTTTTTAATACTAATAGCTGCTATTCTTTCTATATTGTCTTTATATTTTACATACGCACAAAATATTAATTTAAGCTTATTATTAGCTTCGATGGAGTTACCATTTCTTTGGGCATACATATTCATTGACACTATTAACACTAAAAACAATAACCACTAAAAACTAGTGGTTTTTTATTTGTCAGATTACCCAGCAAGTGATAATATTACCCCATGGAAAATGAAGAAAAAAATCTAACCTCTGCCAAAGAAGAAAGCGGTGACAATTTAATAGATGTCACTCTTAGGCCCCAAAGACTAGATGAATACATTGGTCAAGAAACAGCTAAAGATAACTTAAAAATATTTATCGAAGCAGCTAAAGCCAGAAACGAGTCGCTGGAACATGTTTTAATTTTTGGCCCACCAGGATTAGGTAAAACTACCTTGGCTCATATTATTGCCAATGAAATGGGCAGTAATATAAAAGTAACTTCTGGCCCAGCTATCGAAAAAACCGGGGATTTAGCGGCTATTTTAACCAATCTTTCTGATGGCGACGTTTTATTTATCGATGAAATTCATCGTATGAATAAAACTATTGAAGAAATTCTTTATCCGGCCATGGAAGATTATGCTCTTGATATTATAATTGGCAAAGGCCCTTCAGCTAGAACTCTTAGATTGGATTTACCAAAATTTACTATCATTGGCGCCACGACCAAAGTTAGTGGTTTATCTTCGCCACTACGAGATCGTTTTGGTAATATTTTTAGGCTAAATTTTTATTCACCAGCTGAAATTGAACAGATAGTTAATCGAGCCGCTAAAATATTAAACACCGAAATAGACAGTCATTCCCTGCAAGAAATAGCTAAAAGATCTAGACAAACACCCAGAATTGCCAACAGACTATTAAAGCGAGTCAGGGACTTCGCCCAAGTTAAAAAAAATGGTAAAATAGATCAAGAAATTGCCAATGAAGCTTTAAATATGTTAGAAATTGATAATTTTGGCCTAGACAATATTGATAGACAATTTCTAAATGCTTTAATTAATAAATTTTCTGGTGGCCCAACTGGCTTAAACACTCTAGCTTCTTCACTATCAGAAGAAATGGATACTATCGAAGATGTGATTGAACCATTTCTACTACAAATTGGATTTATTAACAGAACCCCTCGCGGCCGAATAGCTACCGAATCAGCTTATCGACACCTAAATATAGAACCACCAACTAATTTACAAGATAAATTAATATAATTTAATGATTACAATTTCAGTATTTTATTATTTATATCTACTTATAATGTTATTTTTTGCAATCTATAGCTTTTTTAATATTTATCATCTAATAAGATTTGGTTTTGCTAGTTTAATCAATGTTCTGATTATTACTACCTATATTGCCATAACTACAATTCTAATTATTTATTCTTTATCTTTATTATCACAAATAGATTGGACTATACCAATAATTAATCTAGATATGAATTCTTTTAATACAAGTCTTAATATTTAACCATGATTTCTAAACATCAAATCCCCAATCAACATGCTGGCGAAGAAATTATTTTTCATATTAGAAGACATTGGTTTATTTTTTTTAAAATTTTTTTATTCTTTGTGTTATTATCACTGGTTCCAGTGGCTTTATACTATTTAATTAATCAAAATATGCCCATTCTTTTGGACGGAAATATAAGCTACCCATTGATTTTAATTCTATTTCTAACATACTACCTAATACTTTTAATTGCCTTATTTACCGCTTGGACCGAAACATATTTAGACGTCTGGACAATTACTACAGATAGAATAATTAGTCGTGAACAGAATGGCTTATTTAATCGAGTAGTTTCTGAATTAGATTTAAGAAGAGTTCAAGATGTAACTGCTGAACAAAAAGGATTTTTTCCAACTATTTTTTATTATGGTGATGTTTATATTCAATCAGCTGGTGAAAAAGAAAGATTTGTATTTGAACAAATACCACAACCCTACAAAATTGCCAAAATCATTCAACAATTAGATGAAAAAGCCAAAAAAAACTCCCTTAAATAAGTTTGATTACAAATTGCCAGAAAACTTAATCGGCCAAGAACTAATCAGACCGCGAGACCAGGCGCGGTTATTAATTTTAGATAAAATTAATGGTCAAATAAGCCATAAAAAATTCTATAATATTACTGAATATTTAAATTCTGGAGATGTTTTAGTTTTAAACAACTCTAAAGTTATCCCGGCTAGATTAATTGGCAAAAAAGAAACTGGCGGTAGAATAGAAATTTTTCTCTTAAATAAATATGACTCAAAATACTGGCGAGTTTTAATCGGTGGTAAAATTGAAATTGGTATGTCTGTATATTTTTCCAAAAATGTCGTTGCTACAATTATCAAAAAATATGATGAAAAATCATGGCTAGTCAAATTTAATACTAATGATAAAAACATACTATCACTTGGCGAAGTGCCACTGCCACCATACATTAAAAAAAAGTCAAAATTAGGTGATTATCAAACGGTTTATGCTAAATCTATTGGCTCAGTCGCGGCGCCAACAGCTGGATTACATTTTACAAAAAAACTAATTAATCAATTAAAAAGGCGGGGTGTAAAAATAGAATATATCACTCTTCATGTTAGTATGGGCACATTTTTACCAGTGACCAGTAAATATATTCAAGATCATAAAATACACAGTGAATTTGCAACTATTAATAAAAAAACCGCCGAAGTTATTAATAAAACTAAAAAAAATAATAAAAAAATAATTGCTGTAGGCACTACTAGTGCCAGAACATTAGAATCTTTTTCTAACAAGAATAATCAAGTAGAGGCTGGTAGCAAATGGGTAGATATCTTTATTTATCCTGGCTATAAATTTAAAGTAGTTGATTCATTAATTACCAATTTTCACTTACCAAAATCAACACTACTAATGCTAGTATCCGCTTTATCTACTTATAAAAATATCAATCTAGCTTACAAAACAGCCATCACCAAAAAATATAAATTCTTCAGTTTTGGTGATGCTATGTTTATAAAATAAAAGCATCAACTAAAAAATATAAAATTTATATTAATTTATAATTGATGTATAATATAAAAATACTAAATACCTAAATCGTAAAATAAAATGAACTGGCTAATTATTACTGTATTTGCCTATTTTTTAAATGCAATTGCTGTGGTTATAGATAAATTTTTATTGTCTAAGAGAATTTCCAATCCAGCAGTCTATGCTATTTTTATCTCAACTTTGAGCTTGTTATCTTTAATATTGATTCCTTTTGGTTTTCATTTATATTCACCGGGCCAAATTCTTATCGCTCTAATGGCTGGGGTAATTTTTACTTTTGCTTTATTTTACATGTTTAAAGCTTTGGGCCAAAATGAAGCTTCCAGCATTACTCCATTTATGGGTGGGCTACAGCCAATTTTTGTTTTTATATTGGCTTTAATGTTTTTGAATGAAAAATTAACATTACAGCAAATAATTGCCTTCGGGGTAATTATTATGGGTACGGTCTTAATTTCCTGGCAAAAAAGTTCTAAGACTAACAAAAAATCCGCCTATCTTTTTGCTATTATTTCTACCTTATTATTTGCGGCTTCTTATACGATTAATAAATATTCATTTGTTAATCAAGATTTCATCTCGGGTTTTGTTTGGACTAGAATAGGTGCTTTTTTAGGAGCTCTAATACTGCTATTGTCCGCCAAAAATAGATACGACATTAAATCAGAACTAAAACAACCAAAAAAACAAACAGGCAGTTTATTTATTGTTGGCCAAGTAGCTGGAGCCTTGAGCTTTATATTAATCAATTACACTATTTCTATTTCTAGTAGCGTAGCTTTAGTTAATTCTTTACAGGGATTGCAATACATATTTTTATTGATAATAGTATTTTCCTTATCTTGGAAATTTCCCAAACTACTAGAAGAGAAATTAACCTGGCCAGTGATAACCAAAAAAATTATAGCTACTATTTTAATTATTGGTGGTTTATTTATTTTATTTATATAACAGAATGAAAAAATCAAAAATTAAATTATCATTAGCAATAATCTTAATTCTATTTATTTTATATTGTCTATCTTTTTTATTAAACTTTTCAAAAGACAATATTAAATGGGGTGTAACTTTTTCTGCTAAATATGCCCAGAGTGAATTAGGCTTAAACTGGCAAGAAACATATCTAGCGATATTAGATGATTTAAAGGTTAATAATATTAGATTATCAGCATACTGGGATGAGATAGAGGCAAATAGAGATGTTTATAATTTTGAATCATTGGACTGGCAAATAAAAGAAGCTGACAACCGCCACGTAAATATTATATTGGCTGTTGGTCGCAGATTACCAAGATGGCCAGAGTGTCATGATCCTAGTTGGCTAATAAATTTATCACCAGAAGAAACCAGTCAAGAACAACTAGAACTAGTGGACTTAGTAGTTAAAAGATACAAAAATATACCTAGTATCACTACTTGGCAAATTGAAAATGAGCCATATCTTGGCACTTTTGGGTTATGTCCAAAATTAGACGAAAAAACATTTAAACAGGAGATTGCCATAACCAGAGAAATAAGCCCAAAGCCAGTTTTAATTACTGACAGCGGTGAATTAAATTTTTGGATTATGGCTGCTAGAACCGGTGCTGATATTGTAGGCAGTACCTTATATCGAGCTGTTTATAATGAAAAAATTGGTTATATTAAATATCATATTCCACCAGTTTTTTATTTTGCCAAAGCTAGTTTTATCAAAACAATATTTAAAACAAAAAGCGTCATTAATGCCGAATTACAGACTGAAGCTTGGCATACTGAAAAAAAAGATTTATCTCAAATGACAATAGAAGAATCCAGTAAATCAATGGATGTAAATCAATTTAAAAGTAATATTACTTTTGCTCAAAAAGCTGGCTTTGACGATATTTATCTGTGGGGAGTTGAGTGGTGGTATTTTTTAAAGGTAAAGCATGGTAACAGTGATATCTGGGATGAAGCCAAAAAGATTTGGCAATAACATAAAAATAAAAAATCCCGTTAGCCTTAACGGGATTTATTGTTCATTTTCTTTTTGACGTCTATCTTTTTTAATTTCTTCTATCAGATTATCAATATTAATTGGTTCGGTGATTGGATCTTTTATTTCTTCAGCGGAATCACTGTCTTCAATATCTTTATTTGATATTATTTGATCGATATTATCGCCAATTTTTTTTGAAAAATTAATTAGCACACTTTTTATACTTAATGTCACATCTTTACCAAAAACCAAGACTGAACCATAAATTACTGTCGCATCATTAAATTTTATAAAAAAAACATAATTACAAAAAAAATTATCTAGAGGGGTAACATTAATAAACACTTTCACAAAAGCTAATGGTAAGTTAACCATTTGATCTTTGAATGCTTGATTAATCTCCTCAATTTGAGATAGTTTTAATTTTTTAAAATCATAAATCTTAATAAGTAATTCATTATTACTTCTGTCAATTAATTCTATTCGTTGACACGGAACAATCATAGCTAGGTCTCCTCTGGGTTTAAATTTAAATGAACTAGTTTGTATAATATGATATTTTAAAGAAAAAGGCAATTGAAAATATAAACCATAAATGTTAGTCTTAAACTATTAAAATAAAATCATGTCATTGATATCAAAAATTGCCAAAAACACATTATACCAAGCTTTTAGTAAGTTTTTTGGAGCTATTATTGGTTTATTAACCGTCGGTTTAATGACCAGATATTTGGGTCAAACTGGTTATGGTTATTACACCACTATTATTGCTTTTTTACAATTTTTTGGTGTTTTAGCTGATTTTGGATTGCAGATGACTACTACTAAGATATTGTCAGAGCCAAATTCTGACAACAGCCAGATATTCGGTAATATATTTACTCTGAGAATTATATCATCTATTTTTTTTCTTGGTTCTTCGGTTTTAATAGTTTGGTTAATACCATACCCGCTTCTAATTAAACAAGGAATAACTATTGCTAGTTTATCTTTCTTTTTTATCTCCTTACAGTCAATATTTATTAGCATATTCCAAAAAAATATAGCTATGGCTAAAGTCGCCTTAGCTGAAATTTTAACTCGTAGTATTGCCTTAGTTGGTATTTGGCTAGCTATTTATCAAAATCTAGGCTTGCTTTGGATAATTATTTCTATAGTTATTAGCAATATAGTTAGTTTTGGGATTTTATTCTTCTCTTCATTTAAATATTTTAGATTTAAACCAGAAATTAATTTAACTATCTGGAAAAAAATCTGGTCTCTAGCTTGGCCACTGGCTTTAACAATTGCCTTAACCTTAATTTACTTCAGAGCAGATACCGTGATCCTATCCCTACTTAGACCACAAAATGAAGTCGGTATTTATGGTGCCACCTATAAAGTACTTGAAGTGCTAGTTCAATTTCCTTATTTATTTTTAGGCTTAATCTTACCACTGCTAAGTAACTTTTTTATCAGTAATAGAAAAATGTTTGGACTAGTAATTCAAAAAGGTTTTGATTTCTTAATTATTTTGGTAGCACCTATGGTATTTTCTATTTTCTTTCTAGGTGAAAAAATAATGGTTTTTATTGCTGGTCCGGAATTTATAATTTCTGGTGCGCTTCTTAAGATATTAATTTTTGCCGTCGCCTTGATTTATATTGGAGCTCTTTTTGGTTATGCTGTTGTCGCTGCTAACTTACAAAAAAAGATGATAAAATTCTATCTAATCGATGCGGTTATTTCGCTGATTTTGTATTTCATATTTATTCCTATTTTTTCTTACTGGGCAGCAGCTTATATTACCATTTTAACTGAACTTATTATTACTGGTTCTTCTTATTATATTCTAAAAAAATATACCCACATTAAAATTAACAGCCAAATAATTTATAAAGCAATTTTAGCTAGCCTAATTATGTCTTTATTTATATTTATTTCCATTAATCAAGGTCTGGCTACTATTATAATTATTGGTCTGTTAACTTATTTTTGGTCTCTTTATATGTTAAAAGGTTTTTCTAAAAACATGATCTTAGAAATAATTAATCCTCTTAAATAACTAATCATGACTCCTTTAATTATTATATTTTGTTTTTTATTTTATTTTTTAACATCTAAAAAACAAAAACTATCTATTTACTTGATAGCAGCCTTGCTACCAAGCTATTTAATTAGATTTACTGTGTTTAATATCCCTTTCACGGTACTAGAAATAATGATTTTAATTAGTTTTTTGGTTTTTCTAATTAAATTTAAATTGTCTTGGTGGAAAAATTTTAAAACTAATACTTTTTTTGGGCCACTAATGGCTATATCAATTTTTTCCAGTATTTCTATATTCACTTCACCAAATTTTCTATCAGCCGCTGGTATCTGGAAAGCTTATTTTTTAGAGCCAATATTATTTTACATCATATTTATTAATATAATTAAAACCAAAAGCGATTTAAAAAATATTTTTTGGGCGCTTGGAATATCTGCTCTATACTTAAGTATAATTGCCTTTTGGCAATATTTTAGCGGTTGGAATGTTCCGCTCGCTTTTTTAAAAGCAGACGGCTCTGTTGATCGAGTCGTATCTATTTTTGGCTATCCCAATGCTCTTGGTTTATACCTCAGCCCTATTATTATTTTATTTACTGGTTTTTTATGGTGGTCAAAAGATAAAAAATTATTTCAGGTTTTAAAAATTATCATAATCTTATTGAGCTTTATCACTATTATATTAGCCCAATCTGAGGCTGCTATTTTATCAGTTTTGGGAATTTGGTTTTTGTGGGGCTTAATTAATAAAAAAACTCGCTATTATTTTTTTGGTTTAATAACTATAGCTATTTTAAGTTTTATTTTCATACCCGCAATTCATAATTATTTAATTGAAAAAATATTATTACAAGATTATTCTGGTTTTATTAGACGCCTAATCTGGAGTGAGAGCTGGCATATGTTAAAAGATAACTGGTTTTGGGGAGCTGGACTAGCTGGCTACCAAACCAAAATAGCAGCATACCATTTACCAACATTTGAAATATTTTTATATCCTCATAATTTCATTTTAAACTTTTGGAGTGAATTAGGTATTTTAGGCTTACTGTCTTTTATTTGGTTATTTATTAAGTTTATTGTTAATAATATAACTAGTTACTGGACAAATAACCATAATCTGCTAAATTTAACCATGTTAATGATTATCATTCAATTACTAATTCATGGCTTAGTAGACGCACCCTACTTAAAAAATGATTTATCGATACTGTTTTGGCTAATCATTGGTATTTATACTATTAACAAAAATATTAACTACGATGGGATGGCTGAGTTGGTTGAAGGCCCCGCTCTCGCCCGGGGATAAACCCCGGGCGTCGGGGGTTCATCCCCCGACGAAAAGACTTATGCAAAGACTTACATTATGTTTTATGTTTATATTCTACAACTTAAAAATAATCGTTTATACGTTGGCTTTACATTGGATCTAAAAAGAAGATACAAACAACACCTCAGCCAGGGAGTAAAATCAACTGCTAGATTATTGCCTCTCAAATTAATACATTATGAATGCTATATCTTAGAAGAAGATGCTAGAAGACGAGAAAAGTTTTTAAAAACAAGTGATGGACGATTTTTTCTAAATAGACAAATATCAAGTTATTTAAAAAAGATAGGTAGATACAAAAAAATATACAATGATGGGATGGCTGAGTTGGTTGAAGGCCCCGCTCTCGAAAAGCGGTAAGGGTTTACGCCCTTCGAGAGTTCGAATCTCTCTCCCATCGCCAAATAAAAAAACTGCTAATTAGCAGTTTTTTTATTTTGTTATTTTGTAGTATAATATAGTCATATCAATAATCAACTGTATGATTAAATTTAATAAGAAATATTTCAATTTTTTGAACTTATTTTTAATTTTTGTATTTCTACTCACTGCTGGTTTTGGCTGTAAAAATCCAGGAGCTGACGTTCAAGAAAAACTTAAACCAATCGAAATAAATTATTGGCGAGTGTTTGATAACCAAGATTCTTTTGAAAATATTATTACTCAATATAAATTGATTCATCCTAACATAAATATCATTTATCGTAAATTTAGAATAGAAGAATATGAACAAGCTCTACTTGAAGCCTTAGCTGAAGATCGTGGTCCAGATATATTTAGTATTAATGAAGCTGACCTCAGAAAATACCAAACCAAACTAGAACCAATGCCAGTTGAAATTACTATGGCCTATCAATATACTAAAGGCACTATTAAAAAAGAAATTGTCTACGAACTAAAAACTACCAAAAGCCTTTCTCTTCGAGAATTAAAAGCTAATTTTGCGGATACTGTTTATAATGATGTGGTTTTAGACGGTCAAATTTACGGTTTACCTTTAAGCTTAGAAACTTTGGTTATGTTTTACAATAAAGACATACTAAACAAAGCTGGTATTGCTCAAGCACCAAAAAATTGGAAAGATTTTCAGGAAGCGGTACAGAAATCTACTAAATTTGATAGTACCGGTAAAATAATTCAATCAGGAACAGCTCTTGGCACTGGCGACAACATTGAAAGAAGTTTTGATATTATATCCATCCTTATGATGCAAAATGGAGCAATTATGACTGATAATAATAATTATGCTACTTTTTCTAATTCTACTGGTGATAAATATTTCCCTGGCATAGAAGCTATTAAATTTTATTTAGACTTTGCCTCACCAGTAAAAAGTGTTTATTCTTGGAATACTGATATGTCCAATTCATTTGAATCATTTTTAAGTGGTAAAACTGCTTTTATGTTTGGCTATAATTACCATTTACCAAGCATTAGGTCTAGGGCACCGAAGTTAAATTTGGGCATTGCTCCAATTCCACAAATCAACCAAGACAACCCAATTAACTATGCTAATTATTGGATTGAAGGGGTCTCTAAAAAATCAGAACACCAAAACGAAGCCTGGGATTTTGTTTTATTTGCTACCAACAAAGACAATATTAAGTCATACTTAGAAACCACCAAAAGGCCAACAGCCCTTAAAGAGTTACTTAGCTCACAAACTGATGATGAAGACCTTTACCCAACATCCATTCAAACCCTAACTGCTACAAATTGGTACCAAGGCAAAAACCAAGCGGCTACCGAAGAAGCTCTTAAGAATATGATTGAAGCCCTACCAAATGCCTTATCTGATCGTGATTTTTCTGACATTATTAAAAACACTATAACCAAAATTAATCAAACAATCCAATGAGATTTAAAAAAACCTTAAGTCTATTTTTAATTATAATATCTTTATTTTTAGTAGTACCTAATGTTTCTGCTATTTCTCTAGTACCAGAAAGTTGTTATGCTCTTGATGATGAAGGAATTAGTCTAGGCTGTAGTTTATGTGATTTTATAACATTATTTATTAATGCGGCTGATATTTTAGTTGGCTTAAGTGGTACATTTTCTATTTTAATGTTTGTTTATGGTGGCATAGTTATAATTACTGCTTATGGCAATGATTCTAGAATAAAGTGGGGTAAAGACATTATAACTGCCACTGTGGTGGGTGTTTTTATTGTTTTATTTGCTTGGGTAATAATTAATTTAGTTATTGGCGCTTTATTTGGTACTGGTAATTCAGTACTATCAAATTGGTATAATGTTAGTGGGGTCTGTAGTCAAAACAAGAATTAAAACATAGACTTACATACCATTAAGAATATTATTTACCAAGAACTGTAACTATTTAGACAACTAGCTTAAACACCTATAAATTGTTATAATAATAATACATTTAATTAATAAATATCCTAAAAAGAAAGGGGGTGAAAAAATGAATAAATTAACACTAAAGAAGGTTTCTGTTGGCCTATTAACAGTAATGATGTTGTCAATTTTTGCTTTACCAGTATTAGTTTCAGCTCAAGAACTTAATTTGGGACTTGAAAACGCTGCTGGCATTGGTTTGGGACAGAAAGATTTGAAAGAAAGCATTAATTCTATTATTCAAATTATTTTAAGTTTCTTAGGAATTCTAGCTGTAATTATTATCCTGTGGGGTGGTTTCATTTGGATGACCGCTGCTGGTGATGAGGGTAAAGTTGATAAAGCTAAAAAACTTATTATTTCTGGTATTGTCGGTATAGTTATTATTTTATCAGCCTACATTATCGCTAACTTTGTTATTACTCAAGTTGGTGGACAATTAGTCTAAATATTTAGTTATAGTATTAAGTTAACGGGGATTAATCCCCGTTAACTACTATATTTACCTTATGAAAAAATCAATCAAAAAATTATTAGGAATAATATCTTTAGTTTTGCTGACTTGGCCAAGTATATCTAGTGCCCAATTAACAAATCTAAAAGGAGCTACCCCAGAATTACTGCAGGGTGGTAGCATCTATAGCATTATCGGTACTATTATCCAAACACTACTTGGTTTTGTTGGAGTTCTATTTATAGTTTTGGTAATCTATGGTGGTTTTACCTGGATGACTGCTGGTGGTGATAGTGGTAAAGTTCAAAAAGCTAAGGATACTATTATAAAAGCGACAATTGGTATAGTCATAATTATGGCTTCATACGCTATAGTCTATACTATAATCAATCAAATAACTTTAGAAAGTTAAAAAAATAAATTAATAATTAATAAACAAAAAGATGAAAAAACTAGCTAAAATGGTTCTTAGCTCATTAATTCTAACCATGATATTTGCCACTGTATTGTCTGTATCGCCGGCTAATGTTTCAGCAGCTGTTTGGGATGATGGACTGACAAATTTTACCTCTGGAGCAACTGACCTACCTAATGGTACTACTGACTTAAAAGCCGCTATTGGCGAGGTAATTCAAATATTTTTAGGCTTTTTAGGTATTCTTGCAGTAGTTTTAATTATATATGCTGGTTTCTTGTGGATGACTGCTGGTGGTGATAGTGGCAAAGTAGATAAAGCTAAAGATTACATTAAAAATGCGGTTATTGGTATTGTTATAATTTTAGCCGCCTACATTATTACTAGTTTCGTCTTGGAACAAGTAAATAATACATTAGGTATCTAATAGATCACAAAAAATATAAAAAACATCTCGGTTTGTCTGGGGATGTTTTTTGATTTATTTAATTTGTAAACTACAGTTAAATAAATTATAATTAAAATATATTAATCAAATACTATAAACTCATTATGAAAAAAACTGCCAAAATAATTTTTAGCCTTGTTGTTTTAGTTACCGTTTTCTCGGTAGCTATAATGCCTCAAGCCAGAGCCAATGTTTTACTAGACGGTTTAACTAAAACTGTCGAGGGCACCGATCTTAGCAATGGCACAACCGGTATTAATTTACCAATAGTAATTGGAAAAATTATTCAAATCTTTTTAAGCTTTTTAGGTGTTATTGCTGTAATCATAATTATTTACGCTGGCTTCCTCTGGATGACTGCTGGTGGTGATAGCGGCAAAATTGAAAAGGCTAAAAGTTATATCAAAAATGCGGTCATTGGTGTAGTGATAATTTTAACTTCTTATATTATTACTAGTTATGTTATAGAACAAGTTAGTAAAACCATAAAAGCTTAAATTCTAGTAAAAATAAAACTCCCAGTTACTGGTAACTGGGAGTTGTTTTAATTGGGGGGGTCAATGAATATCAACTCCATCCAAGCGGATATTAAAATCATAAATCTTATCACCAGTTTTCATTCGTCTGGAAGTATCCAAGGTGTCGTGGCCAATTAATTGACCACTTTCAGCATTATACACAATAACATCATACTTACCTTGAGGCACTAGAAGCTCTTGCTCCTCCCCAGGCCCAAAAGTGTAGGCCGACCCTAAGCCTCTAATTATAACTCTAATTGGATATTCAAAGGGATTATACAGCCGGCCAAAACCACCATTCTGACCAGCTAAAGCTGGTACTTGACCACCAATACCAATCGCTCCACTACCACGCCCCCAGAAGCTGTTATTTTCGCTGATAGCGATCATGGCTTCTTTAGCATCGGTTCGAGCCTCGGGATTTTGAATATCACCCAAAGCCAAAGCTGCCGCATGACCATCAGCACCTTTATTAGCCGTCTGTGATGGGTCCACCTTTTGAGACGGATCATACATTGGCACTTTATTGCCGGTCCAGAGACCACTTTGTATACCAACAGGTGTCATTGTAGTAGCACAACCGGAAATTAACATTATTTCAAAAATAACCACTAAAATCAGTAAAAAATTGGTGTATTTTTTCATGGTATTCTCCTTTTTATTTTCGTTGAGAGCTATTTTTAATGTTCAAATACACCTAGACAATATCATTTTTTTTGAATTTTGTCAATAAAAAGAGGCTTATTTTTACATTTTCGTAAAATAAGCCTAATCAATGACTTATATTTTACCTTAGCAACCTTACTTTAAGTAAAATAGATTGTTTTAGATAATTTAACGATGTAGAAAAAATATTAACCTTACTTTGACGGTTATTATTATCAACTGCAGACCAAATAACCGGTATTTCTAATATTTTAAAACCTTGTTTATTAGCTAAAACCAATAACTCTGTGTCCCAAAAAAATTCCTGATTTTCAATTTCTGACAATAAACTATCCCGTACATTTCTAGTTACTACTTTAAAGCCACAGGGAAAATCATTAATTTTTAATAAAAAAAGAATCTTAAAGAACCAGCGATAGCACTGAGAAATAAATTTACGTTGCCAGGATCTAGTAACCTGTGATTGTTTATGAAATCTTGAACCAATTACTAAATCCAGTCCGGATTTAATTTGCTTAATTGCTATTATTAGAGCTGATAAATCAGTAGCTAAATCGGCATCCATAAAGCAATATAAATCAGCATCGTATTTAGACCAAGCTGAAGCAATAGCTAAACCCTTGCCTTTTTGACCAATAAACAAATGCTCGACATTAGAATAACTAAGCGATAAATTATCAGCTATTTGACCAGTTTTATCAGTAGAATTATTATTAGCAATAACAATTACAAATTGATCATTAACTAAGTTATTAAAACAAAAATCTATTATTTTTTTTACACTATCAGTCAAAATAAATTCTTCGTTATAAGCCGGTAAAGCTATTAATATTTTCATTTAAAGACTCCAGTTTGTTAATAATTAATTTATAAAACCATATAGATAACCGCTTCATTATCTGAATATACTTTATCAAAATAAAAATTATTATCCAAATTACTGATCATTTCTTTATGATCAGTGGTCGCCAAAATATATTTGGCTTTAAAATTATTTTTAATAATATTATATAAATTATCTGATAGTTGACCACGGGTAATTTCTGACCATTGATAATAAAGATCTTTATTATATAAATACATAAAGGTTGGGTCGAGTCCTACAATATAATAATTTTTACTATTATGATAAAACAAGATCGGAAATTCATCCCAATCACTGTGAAAAACTATATCACCTTCTTCACTATTATTTATTAAATATTGTGAAGCTGATTTTAAGTAATTAAAATTAAAACCATTATCTAAACTGCTTTTAGCATGATAAGGCATAATATAAAAAAGTGAAGAAATAATAACTACTAAAAAAAATATTAATAAAATTTTAACATATAAATTATGAAAAAAAACTTTCTTGATTATTTTTTTAAATTCTTTTAAATCATTTTTAATTTCTAAAATATACATTGACTGGCTAAAAGTCATGGCTGAAAAAATAATTGCAAATGGTGCTAAATATTCAATATTTCTTCGAGATTTAATAGTGGCTAAAATAAAAGCTAAAAATAAAGCCAACGAATATTTGGCCACAATATTAAATTTTTGATGATAATTTAAAAATAAAATCAAAGCCACAAAACTTAAAGAAAAAGATAAGCTATTATTTATAAAAAAATCACTCACTTTATACGGATACCATTCAGCACCAACACCGATAATTGATTGGTAATTAACAAAAGCAATTTTAATAATATGAATGTAGTAAAATTCTAAATTTTTTGGAAAATAAGGATTTATAATTAAACCCAAAACCAAACCAATTAAAACACTAAATAATAGTTTTATATTATTAGAATTAAAAATATTTTTTAAAAAAGTAATAATAAATAAATTAATTTTATCCAATAAATCTGTTTTTTTAAATTTTAAATTAATAATATTGCTTAACCAATGATTGTGTATTTTTAAAAAAGCCAAATCTAAACTTTCTACAAACACATAAAGTGAGGCAATAATAAACATTAAAAACCAACCACCATAAGACCAGACATACAAAAAAGATAGTAAAATCAACCAATAATATCGCCTTTGAGTGATTAAATAAAAACCTAAAAATAAAATTATCAAAGATAATGGCTGAGCTTTAATTAAACTCATTCTAAAAATAAAAGATTCAATAAATAATAAAAAAACAATATACCAAAAAGCCCCATTAATTTTAAACTTCAAAAATAACCAATATAAAATTAACAAGGCTATTGAGACCAGTATTATGTGTCCAATTTTGGCACCTACTAATGGTGGTAACAATTTTACAAAAGGAACTAAGTAAATATGATATAACAAATGGTGATCAATATAACCGGAATTTAAAGTGGTAAATTGTAAATAAGGAAAATCCCTAACTATCCCATGTTCACTAATTAACTGCGCCACTTTTGTATGATAAAAAGAATCTGGATCAGAAAAAGTTGGGGCATACTCTAACCAAGAAAAAAAAGTAAAACATATTAAAAAAAGCAACAGACCAGCTATTGCTTTATTGTCAGTTAACCAATTATTAATTTTTGTAAAAAACATGTTTAATTTATTTGGCTAATTCTTTCTTAAAAAAATCAACATAAGGAATGGCTGTTGGATTTTGACCATTTAAAATGGTTAAATAATAACTAGTCCATGAACCTAAAAGTAATATTTCTAAAGCAGTTAATAATTTACTATCGCTATTAATAGAGTAATCTATGAATTTTATTTTTTGATTTTTTAAAACTTTTTCAGTCACATAAAATCTTTTTTTAATTATATCTGAATATAAATTAGAATTAAAAAATAAAAATTTTATTTTGGAAGTAATTAAATTTGGTAATTTTAAACCCTCAAGCAAATGATGATTTAATTCTGGTATTGAATAATATTGGGCTAAATTTTTAGCACTTTCATTTATTTGATTATTTAATATATGAATATTAGCTGTTAAAAAATCAGCTGATACTAGTATTGGTAATTGATCTTGTAATTCTAGGGCTAATTTTTTAGCAAAATTATTACTACTATTTATTTCTGGTAAAAAACTTTGATTTAATATAGACAAATATTCACAAGATTGTTTAATATCTTGGTTATTAATCTTAATTAATTTTAATTTACTAAATAATGCTAGTATTGCTCCTAATTGCAAGCCAATGGCATATCTTGGTTGATTTGATGGATTATAATCTGTATTTATTTGATAAAAAGGAATTTTATTTTTCTTAGCTATAGAAATTATTTTACCACCACTAGCAAAACAAAAAACCTTAGCTTTTTTAGAAATTGCTTCTTTTAAACAATTAACTATTTCTTCGGTATTTCCAGAATAACTAGAAATAATTACTAATGTTTTATTATTTACAAATTCTGGTAAGTTATAGTTTCTAACTAAAATATAAGGAATTTTTATATCTGTATTATAAATACTCCTAATTAATTCCGTGGCCAAATTAGAACCGCCCATGCCACAAACTACTAGATTTTGAAAGTTATTATAATTTTTTAACGCCTTTATTTTCGACATTTCATCCCAAGATTGATTAATTTGATCCGGTAAAAATGATATAGTATCAGCTACCTTTGATTTATTATATCTTTTAAGTGTTTTTAGATCATCTAATATTTTCATAGATATTAATTATAATAATTATCTTAATAAGATTATTTTAATTCTAACAGATTTAAGATAATTATACCATTGATTTTTATGTCTATATATGGCATAATCCAGATAGATTATTTCACAAATAGTTAATTTTATTTTATGTCAGGACACAGTAAATGGGCGAAAGTCCATAGACAAAAATCAGTCGCCGATTCTAAAAAAGGTGCTGTTTTTACCAAACTAGGAAACTTAATAACTATTGCCGCCAAAGAGGGTGGCGGTGATACTGAAAATAATTTTAAATTAAGATTGGCTGTAGAAAAGGCTCGAGCAGCTAACATGCCAAAAGATAATATTGAAAGAGCTATTAAAAGAGGTGCTGGTACTGGTGATGGTAAAAATGTCCTAGAAGAAATAACCTACGAAGTCTTTGGTCCAAACAATAGTCTTTTTATAATAGAGACTATTACCGACAACAAAAATAGAACGGTATCTGATTTAAAAACAGTTTTAAGTAAAAATAATGGCCAATTAGGTGGCCCTAATAGCGTAATTTGGCAATTTGAAAGAAAGGGTATAATTTTAATCGACAATAGTCAAATATTCAATATTAATACGGAGGACTTGGAATTAAATTTAATAGATGCTGGGGCAGAAGATATTAAAAAAAGTGATGACGGACTAGAAATAATCACTGCTAGTGATAAATTACAAGAAGTGGAGAAAAACATCAAAAAATTAAACATTGAAATTAATGAATCATTATTGGGTTTTAAACCAAAAGATGAATTAAATATAATCGATCAAGACGCTCAAGATAAAATTGAAAAACTATATAACACCATAGATGATCTTGATGATGTTAATAATATTTATACTAATGCCAACTGGTAAAAAATTAACAATTTTAGGAATAGACCCAGGCATTGCTGATACTGGTTATGGTGTAATAATCTTTGAGAACAATAAAATTATTCCAATTGACTATGGCTCAATAACTACTGATAAAAAAATAATTCTAGCTAAAAGATTAGAAAAATTAGAAACTGATCTTAAAAAAATTATAAAAAAATATCAACCAGATATTATAGGTATTGAACAGTTATTTTTTTGTAACAACGCCAAAACAATTATAAGTGTTGGTCAAGCTAGGGGAGTTATAATGTTAACAGCTGCTAAAAATAATATCCACATCAAAGAATTTACACCATTACAAGTCAAACAAGGAGTAACTGGTTATGGTAAGGCTGATAAAAAACAAATCCAACAAATGATTAAAATTATATTGGGTTTAAATGAAATACCAAAGCCGGATGATGCCGCTGATGCTTTAGCCATTGCTATTTGCGCTATAAATACTAATATATTTTAAAAAAATGAATTCTTTAAAGCCTATAGTATCTGTCTTAATACCGGTTTACAATTGTGAAAAATATTTAAAGGAAGCTGTAAATTCTGTTTTAAATCAAACTTATCAAAATTTTGAAATCATTATTATAAATGATGCCTCTACTGACAAAAGCCAAAAAATTGCTGAAAAATTTGTAAATCAAGATAAGCGAATTAAATTAATTAATCATAAAAAAAATAAATTTCGCTCTGGAGCTTTAAATTCCGGACTTAAAATATCTACTGGATCATATATTTCATTTTTAGACGCTGATGACTATTATCACCACGATAAATTAAAAAAACAAATTATTTTTTTAGAAAAAAATAAAAAAATAGATATGGTTTATAGTAATTTTAATTATATAAATCTAAAAAAAGAAATAATATTTAGAGAAGCAATTGATTTTAAAATTAATCCTAAAAAAATATTAATAACTGCCTCAAAAAATAAAGATGTAAAAAATTTTCCCAGTTATAAAATATTATGTCACAACAATAATTGTCGTATTATTCCAAGTTGCTCACCATTAATTAGAAAAAAAGTCTTTAAAAATATTAAATTTGATGAAAAATTAGTTACCTCACAAGATTATGATTTATGGTTTCAAATAATTGGTCATAATTTTAAAATAGCTAAATTACCTATTATATCTTATTACTATCGACATCATCCCAATCAAATTAGTACTAGTAAAAACAAAGAGAAGCGTAAAAAATCACATAAAAGAATTATTAAAAAGCTTATTACTGGAGTATATTTTAAATAAATGAAAAAGCCAAAAATACTTTTAATTCCTAATATTCCTAATTGGGCTTTTGATAACCAAGCAAAACAACTTAAAAAAAGATTATCAAAATATTATAATATTGATATTAAATATCATAGTGATTTTAAAAAAATCACAAAAAATAATTTAGAAGAGTATAAATGTATTTTTGTATTTTTTTGGCCAGCTTTAAATACAATTTTAAAATACTTAACACCTGAAACAGCTAAACAAAAATTAATTACTGGAATTTTTAGTTATAATAGTTGGAAAGGTAAAAAAAATTTAGCAAAAAAACAATTTAATAAGTGTCGTGGTATTATTATTAACAACAAAAAAATAGTAAATCTATTTAAATCAAAAGAAAACAAGTATGAAATATTTTATATGCCTAAATCAGTTGATAGTGAAATATTTTATCCCCAAAAAAACAAACCAACAAAAAATAAAACTAATAAATTAATTATTGGCTGGGCTGGAAATCCAGATCATGTTGATCGTAATTATAAAGGTTATTGGAATATATTATTACCTGTTTACAAAAAAAATACAGATTGGTTAGAATTAAAAACTGCTTTTAATAAAGATAATTTTATTCCTCACCATAAAATGAATGACTTTTATAATTCTATTGATGTTTTAATTTGTGTTAGTAAAGCAGAAACTGGACCAAATACAGTTTTAGAAGCTGGTGCCTGCAAGGTGGCTATTATATCCACTAAAGTAGGTATTGTCGAAGAAATTATAAAAGATAATTATAATGGATTAATTATTAATCGCAATCAAAAATCATTAGAAGAAAGTTTAAAAAAATTATATAATAATAAAAAATTAAAAAATAAATTAGCTAATAACTTATATAATAAAATTATAAAAGATCATACTTTCAAAAAAAACATAAAATCATATCATGGATTATTTAAATATATTATTAAACAATAGCACTTATGAAAATTGCTCAATTAGTTTCTGGAATTTATTCAGTATCAGATAAATCTAGTCATGCTATTTATTCACATGTAGCTTGGCTTTGTAATGGCTTAACAGATAAAAAACATCAAGTAGAATTGTTTGCCTCTGGTGATTCTAAAACAAAAGCCAAATTAAATAGTGTTTATCTAAAATCATTTAATAAAACAAAATTAAACGAAAATTTAATAAAATATTATACATTTTTATTAAATTCTAATTGTTATAGTAAGGCTAATAATTTTGATATTATTCATTCTCATTTTACTATTGTTAATTTATTTTTTACCAAATTAACAAGCACGCCAAGTATTCAGTCTATTCACAGTCCTATTACTAATGATCAAAAAGAAATATTAAAACATTTTAAATCAAATCGTTTTATTTCTTTTTCTTTAGCTCAAAGAAAATCAATGCCTGAATTAAATTGGATTGCCAATATTTATCATGGTGTTGATATGGATATTTTTTCCTATAATTCAAAACCTAAGGATTATTTTCTTTATTTAGGTAGAATTACTAAAGAAAAAGGTGTACATTATGCTATAGAAGCTGCTAAGGCTGCTAAAGTGCCTTTAATTTTAGCTGGTAGAAGTTATTCTAATGAGGGTTATTGGCACGAAAAAATAGAAAAACAAATAGACGGAAAAAACATAAAATATGTTGGTGAATTAAATTTTAAAGATAAAATAGAATATATTAGAAACGCCAAAGCTTTAATATTTCCAACTCAATATACTTATGAGGTTTTTGGTTATGTAATGATTGAAGCTATGGCTTGTGGTACACCGGTTATTGGTTGGAAAAATGGATCTGTTCCAGAAATAATATCTGATAAAAAAACTGGCTATGTTGTTAATAGTATTAATGAAATGATCCAAGCTATTAAAGATATAAATAAAATAAAAAGAGAGGATGTTAGAAAAAGAGCTGAAAGATATTTTAGTATTAAAAAAATGGTTTCTGGTTATGAAAAAATATATAAAAGAATTATTGATGAAAATAAAATAAACCAAGATAAAAAAAATAATAGATTATAATTTTATATATAATTTATTATTATTAAAAAATATTATCCAAATATGTCTATACCTCAACTTTCTAAAAAAATAAAATCATCACAAGATTGGAGAAATCCAACTTATATTAGAGGTGGTGGTTATCAACATCAAAAATCATCAAATAATTTTTCAGTTTCTTCTAAATACAAAAAACCAAAAAATCAAAAATGGCTTAGGAAGTTGTTAGGCGTATTAATTCCTATTAGTATTTTTTTATTTTTAATTGGCGGTATATTTATATTAGGTTCATTTGCTTGGATATCTAAAGATTTACCAAATCCAGATGGAATTATTAATAGATCAGTTACTGTTAGTACTAAAATATATGATCGAAAAGGAGAAACTGTTTTATATGATATTCATGGTAATATTAAAAGAACATTAATCCAATTAGAGGAAATTCCACCACATGTTATAAATGCTACTTTAACTGCTGAAGATAGAAATTTTTATACTCATAAAGGTTTTAGTATAACTGGTATTTTAAGATCTGTTATTAAAAATATTTTTACTGGTAGTAAAGTTGGTGGCTCTACTTTAACTCAGCAATTTGTTAAAAATGCTATTTTAACTAATGAAAAAACTTATACTAGAAAATTAAAAGAAGTATTAATATCTTATCGATTAGAAAAAAGCTTTACTAAAGATCAGATATTAAATATGTATTTTAATGAAATACCTTATGGTTCAGTGATTTATGGTATAGAAGCTGCATCTCAATCATTTTTTGGAAAACCAGCTAAAGATTTAACAATAGCTGAAGGAGCTATAATTGCCGCTATTCCTCAAGCCCCGA
Organism: Candidatus Buchananbacteria bacterium CG10_big_fil_rev_8_21_14_0_10_33_19; assembly: GCA_002773855.1. Lineage (GTDB taxonomy): Bacteria > Patescibacteriota > Patescibacteriia > 2-01-FULL-39-33 > 2-01-FULL-39-33 > 2-01-FULL-39-33. The sequence goes on from PEZY01000002.1 coordinate 28,028, forward strand.
CATTTTACTCTCCTTATGGTAATAACAAGGATAAATTAATAATCAGACAAAGATATATATTAGATTCAATGTCTGAACTTGGTTATATAACTAAAGATCAAGTTGAACAAGCTAAAAATGAAAAAATAATTTTTAAACCATTACAAGAATCAATTATTGCTCCTCATTTTGTAATGTATGTTAAAGAATTATTATCAGAAGAATATGGTGAAGAATTTATTAATCAAGAAGGTTTAAAAGTTTATACCACTTTAGATCTAGATAAACAAAGAATTGCCGAAGAAGCAATAAAACAAGGGGTTGAAACCAACAGTGTTAAATATGGTTTTACTAATTCATCATTAGTTGCTTTAGATCCAAAAACTGGTCAAATTATAGCTATGGTTGGCTCAGCTGATTATTTTAATAATGATATTGATGGTCAAGTAAATGTCTCTTTAAGACCTAGACAACCAGGATCATCATTTAAACCAATTGTTTATACAGCAGCTTTTACAAAAGGTTATACTCCAAATACAATTTTATATGATGTAGTTACTAATTTTGATACTACTGGTAATAAAAAATATGAACCTCATAATTATGATTTAAAAGAAAATGGTCCAGTTACTCTTAAAAAAGCCTTACAAGGTTCTTTAAATATACCAGCAGTTAAGATAACTTATTTAACTGGTTTAGAAAATGTTTTAGACTTAGCTGATGATTTAGGTTACACCACATTAAGTAACAGAGATCGATTTGGATTATCATTAGTTTTAGGTGGAGGTGAAGTTAAATTATTAGAACACGTTGGTGCTTATAGTGTTTTTGCTCAAGAAGGCTTAAAACATAATATAACTCCTATTTTAAAAATAGAAGATAAAAATGGTAAAGTTTTATTTGAATACAAAGATAAGAAAAAAGAAGTTTTAGATCCAGAATACGCTAGATTAATAAGTAGTGTTTTATCAGATGATGAAGCTAGAACTTATGTTTTTGGTGCTGGTAGTAAATTAACTTTACCTGGACGTCCTGTAGCCGCTAAAACTGGTACTACAAATGATTATCGTGATGCTTGGACTATTGGCTATACTCCTAATTTAGTAGCTGGTGTTTGGGTAGGTAATAATAATAATACTGAAATGAAAAAAGGCGCTGATGGTTCGATTATTGCTGCTCCTATTTGGAATTATTTTATGAAAGAATCATTAAAAGATACTACTCCAGAAAATTTCAATACTCCAAAAGAAATAATTACTAATAAAGCTGTTTTAGATGGTCAAGAAACTGCTGAAACTGTTATAAAAATTGATATTATGTCTAATAAATTAGCCACTCAATACACTCCAGAATCAACAATAAAAGAAATTAATACAAAAGAAATTCACAATATTTTATATTATATAAATAAAGACGATCCTAGAGGTGTAAAACCAGATAATCCAGAAGATGATCCTCAATTTAAAAACTGGGAAGATGCTGTAATTAGATGGGCTACAGAACAAGGTTTTGATTTAAATCAAAATATAGAAATACCAACTGAATACGATAATATTCATTTAGAAGAAGACCAACCAAAATTAATAATTATCTCACCAACACCTGGTCAAATTATAAATAATAATGAATTAAAAATTGATATAACTGGATCAACTAAAAGAGGTATTAAAAAAGTAGAATATTATATTGATAATAATTTAATATTAACTAAAAATGATATCAGTGATACAAATTTAAATATTTCTAATATAGTTAGTGGTACTCATATATTATTAATTAAAATAAAGGATGATTTAGAAAATACCGATATTAAATCAGTTAGTATAAATAAACTTTAACATCTAAGACATTTAACTATGATTAATTACTTCTCTGGAGCTCAAAATTAGCTTGAGAGTAGAATATCTACTTGATCTTATAACTTATAACAAATAAATAAAAAAATCGCTTACAAGGCGATTTTTTTATTTATTATGGTTTATTGTTTTATTGGCATAATTATATATATATAATTATCAGACTCTTCTGGTTTTAATACACAAGGACTATTGTTATTATTTATTTCTAAGATAACATTATTTGATGAAATATTTTGTAAGCCATCTAATAAATATTTAAAATTTAAAATCATATTATTATCATCACCAGTTATATTTGACTCTAATTTTGAAATATTTTCACCAGTTTGTGATGATGAAGAAGTAATAGTTATTTCTTTTTCTTTAGTATTTAAATCAAGTTTAACATCATTTATACCATTTTTAGTAAATAAACTTGAAGTTTTAACTACTTTTATTAAATCTTTAGTATTTAAACTAGCTAAAGTTTTATATTCAGATGGTATTATTTGAGTATAATCAGGATATTGACCTTCAATTAATCTAGAAACTAAATCAATACCATTGTAAGAGAACATAATTTGATTATCAGATAAATAAATCTCAATATTTTCTATAGCCTCTAAAGAGATATTATCTTTAAATATACCTAAAATTCTAGAAACTTCGTTTAAAGTCTTAACTGGTACAATTATTTTCCTTTCATTAGTGTTCTTATTATCAGTTAATTTTATTTTTTTTTCAGCTAGGCGGTAACTATCAGTAGCAGTTAATATAATATTATTTGAATCTAATCCCATAAAAACTCCAGATATTTCTGGTCGAGCCTCTGAATTAGCTACCGCAAATACTACTTCAGAAATAGCTTGTTTAAAATCTTTAGCTGATACAATATAAGGGTTGGTTTTTTCTATTTTAGGAATTAATGGAAATTCTATAGATGATTGACCTTTAATTTTAGTTTTTTGTTTTTCACAAATTATCTTTAAACTATCATCTTCTAATTCTAAGTCTACTCTTTCTTTAGGTAGATAAGAAACATAATCACTAAATAATTTAGCATCTACACTGTATTCACCTTCTTTTTCTACTTTACTTCTAATTTGTATAGTTACACCTATTTCTAGATTAGTAGTTGCTAAAGTTAAAAGTTTATCTTCAACTTTAATTAAGATATTAGATAAAATTGGTAGATTAGAATTTTTATAAGCTATATGACTAACAACCATTAAACCTTGATTTAAGTTTTCTTGAGTACAGGATATTTTCATATGTATATATTATATTAATAATAATTATATATTTAATATATAAATAATAATACTAATAATAAGGGGGGTGAATAAGTGTATAAAGTAATAAAGAGCTGTTTTTGTTTTAAAAATAGGCTATATATAAAAAATAAAATGGGTATAACTTATTAATTAAATCTAGTTTTCGTGTTGATAAATTTTTAAACTAACTTATGATAATAGTTATTAAGGTTTATTTATTAGTTATCAACTGTATATTTACAACCTTAAAATTAAATTATCAAGATTTAAATAATCTTTATAAACAGTTTATCCATTAGTATAAAGCTTTTGTTTTAAAACATTTATATCTTGTCTTAATTTATCGTCGGTTTTTAGATTTCTAATAATTTTATCATAAGCATGAATTACAGTAGTATGATCACGTCCACCAATTTCATTACCAATAGTTGGATAAGAAGCTCTCATTTCTTCTCTCATTAGATACATAATAATTTGACGTGGTTCAGCTAAATTTTTTTTACGACAAGGACCAATAATATCAGCTATTTCAATATCAAAGTATTCAGCTACGGTATTAATAATATATTTTGGAGTTAATGGTTTTTTTTGAGAATCAGTGATTATTGATGAAGTTATTTGTTTAATTTCATCTAAATCTAATATTTTGTTTCGTAGTTGACTATGAGCGGTTATTTTATTAATAGCACCTTCTAATTCTCTAATATTATTATGAATAACACTAGCTAAATATTCAATAACATCAGAATTTAAGTTAAAATCTTTTTCTTTTAATTTGGTTTCAATAATAGCTATTTTAGTTTCTAAATCAGGAATTGATACATCAGCAATTACCCCCCATTCAAATCTAGATACTAAACGATGTTCTAAGGCCGAGATAGCCTTAGGTGGTCTATCAGATGATATAACCACCTGTTTGTTGTTTTGGTGTAATTCATTAAAAGTATGAAAAAAAGCTTCTTGAGTTTGTTCTTTGCCGGATATAAATTGAATATCATCGATTAATAAAACATCAATAGACCTGTATTTTTTAGTAAAATCATCAGCTTTTCCGCTTCTAATGGCAGTGATATAGTCATTAGTGAATTTTTCACAAGAAACATATAAAATTTTCGTATTTTGATTGTCAATTAATATTTTATTACCAATTGCTTGTAATAAATGGGTTTTTCCAAGTCCAACGCCACCGTATATAAATAAAGGATTATAGGATTTTCCTGGATTTTTAGCGACAGCTAAAGACGCAGCATGAGCTAATTCATTATTTTTACCAACAATAAAACTAGAAAAAACGTATTTTGGATTTAAACTAAAACCCTCTATTTTAATATTGTTATTAATATTTAATGGTGTTTTTTGTTGTTCATTGGTAGAATTTTCAGCAATAATTGGATCAGAATGATTTTCAAATTCAGTACTTTCAGTTATTTTTGGTGTATTTACTACTTTTTGTTGGTTAATTGCTTCAATTTTATATTCAATAAATTTAATTTTATTATCAGATACACTTTTTAAAGCTTTAAGTATATTGGTATGGTATTTTTTTTCTAACCATTCTTTTGTAAAACCATTTGGTACAGAAATAACTACTTTTTCACCTTCAATTAAAGAAATGCCGGTATTTTTAAACCAAGTTGTAAAATTAGCTTTAGATAATGATAATTCTAATTCACCTAAGGCCGATTGCCATAATTGTTGAGAATTCATGGGAAAAATATTTTATTTTGTTTAAATTTAGCTAAAATATATTTTATTACCTAAATATAAATAATTATAAAAAGATTAATAGGGGTTAAAATAATTCGTTTTAATCTTAACACAACTTATTAAAATAGAAAATAGTCCACAGTTTTACTAACTATGTTTATAAACTGTTTATATCTTTTAAATTAAGCTTTAAATTTAATTTATTAATTAATTGACTAATTAGGTTTAAAGTGTTACTATTTTCACTAGTTGTTATTAACTTTAATTAATATTGAAATGCCAAAAAGAACATTCCAGCCTAAGGTTAAAAAAAGAGCCAGAAAACAAGGATTTCGTAAAAAAATGCAGACACCTACTGGCCGTAGAGTTTTAAAAAGCCGAAGAGCTAAAGGTAGAAAAAAATTAACAGCTTAGTCTTTATTTCTCTAAAATAAGCTAATTTATGCTTATCAGAAAATATCGTTTAACAAAAAGAAACGATTTTCAATCTATATTTAAAACTGGTTATAAAAACTTTAATAAATTTTTTAGTCTTAGATATAAATTAAATAATTTAGAAAATTCCAGAATTGCTGTAGTGGTTTCTAATAAGGTGGCTAAAAAAGCTACTGATAGAAATAGAATAAAAAGACAAGTAAGAAGTATTATTTCTGATTTTTTACCTAATTTTAAACAAAATTTTGACGTAATTATTAATATTTTATCTCCAAGTTTAAATCAGGAATATAATATTATTCAAGAAGAATTATCTAAAATTTTAAAAAAAAGTAATATTTTATAATGACAATAAAATTGAGTTATTATATCCGTTTTTTTGTTTTAAAGTTGATTAAAATATATCAAAAAACTTTATCTTTTGATCATGGAATAATGAAAGTGTTTTTTCCCCATGGTTATTGTAAATATCACCCCACTTGTTCAGAATATGGCTATCAAGCGATAGAAAAATATGGAGTAGTTAAGGGTGGTTTGATGTCTTTTTGGCGAATATTGCGTTGCAATCCATTTTCTAAAGGTGGAAATAATCCAGTAAAGTAATTTAAAAATAAATTTAAAAATAATGGGCCAATTATTCCATATCGCTTTATACCAACCAATTCTTAATTTTTTAGTTTTAGTTTATAATTTTACCCCAGGTCATGATATTGGTTTGGCTATTATAATAATGACAGTAATTATTAAATTACTGTTATATCCATTTTCTTTAAAATCAATTAAATCACAAAAAGCTTTACAAGATATCCAACCAAAAATAGAAGCTTTAAAAGTAAAATATAAGGATCAAAAAGATAAATTAGCTCAAGAGATGATGGTATTGTATAAAAATGAAAAGGTTAGTCCTTTTTCATCTTGTTTACCATTATTAATTCAGTTACCGTTTTTAATTGCTGTTTTTGAAGTTTTTAGATCTGGCTTATCTACTAATAGTTTAGAAGTTTTATACCCATTTGTTTATAATCCAGGTAGTTTAAATCCAATAACCTTAGGTTTATTTGATTTATCAAAACCACAAATCACTTTAGCTATATTAGCTGGCTTAGCTCAATTTTGGCAAGTTAAAATGTTAAATACTAAAAAACCAGAAGTTAAAACTGAAGGGTCAAAAGATGAGAGTATGATGGTAATTATGAATAAGCAAATGATGTTTATGATGCCAATTATGACAGTGTTTATCGGTGCTAGTCTACCAGGCGGTTTAAGTCTTTATTGGTTTATAACCACCCTTATAACTGCTCTTATGCAATTATTTGCTTTTAGACATAAAAAAGAATTACTAGTAGAGGTAATTGATAAAAATAATTACAATAGTGATAATATAGTAGAAGGAGAAATTATAAACGAGGTAAAAGAAATTAAATAGTTTTGAAAAAATTGGATAATTGTCCAATTTTTTTATAACAAAAAAAAGATACTAATTACTTAGTATCTTTATATATTATTCATCGGAAACAATAATTACTTTAGAATTTATTTCGGTTACACTATCTTTATCTTCAATAATAATAGTGATTCTACTACGATTGTCGAGTAAGCACTTAGGACAAATTCTATTTTTATCTTCGATTGGTTCTAAATGTTTATAGCAATAATCAATTTTTTTATCCCAGTCCAAACACTCTATTATCATGTTTTAATCTCCGTGGTTTAATTAAAAATAATTACAATATTATAAACCACATAAATAAGTAGTAAAATGGTTAAGCAACCAATAAAAAAATCTTTCTTTTTGTGTTTCATTTTTTATATCTCCATGGTAAAAAATTTAGTGAAAATTACCAAGATAAGCAAAAGGTCTAAATCCGGGCTGGGTCATTGATCGATGATCAATTAGTTTTAAAAGATCAGGGTTATTAGTTTTGGCATTATTAATATAATCTTCAATATCAGGCACTAATAACTGCATTAATTCCCAATTAGTACAATCAGATAATTCTTTTGTTTTGGTATTGGACATTTTATATCTCCTTTGTGAAAGAACTAATAGTAAAAAATTAACATTTTATATTATTTGTGTCAATAGTAGTAATACTGTAAATAATAAATTTTTTTGCTATAATATAGATATGATTTTAACAAGTGATCAATTAATTGGCTTAAAAGTAGTGACTAAAAGTGGCCAGATTTTGGGTAAAATTAAAGATTTTGAATTTAATACTGAAAATTCAAAAATTACTAAGTATATTGTTGTTAGTAATGATTTGGTTAAAAAAATAACTGCTAAAAATTTAGTGATTTCAATTAATCAAATAATAGAAATAACTATTAAAAAAATGATTGTTGATGATAATGTAGTTATAGACGTTGATAGGGTAAATCAAGTAGTTATTGCTTAATGTAAACAAAAAAACACCTTTAAATATAAAAGTGTTTTTTTTGTTTATTAATTAGAAGTAGCGTTTTTTGCCAACGATAATTTTTATTTTTTTAGGTTCTACACTAACATCAGCTGGAGTTTTGATTATCTTTTTTTCATCACTTAGAAATATTGGTATAGTTTTATCACCAGTAATTCTAATGTTTTTATTTCTAAAGAAACTCATAGTTGCTTGGTTTTTACGAAATATCTTTTTTTGAATACTTTCAATAAAAATTTCTAATTTACCATCACTAGGATCACTGGCTATATTGTAGTAATTATTTAAATTACTAATATAAATAATATTATTATTTTCTTGAAGGTTGATAAAATAATTTTTATCACACTCTAAAGTGATGTTTTTGCCACCAATTTCTAATGATGTTAGAAAATAATAATTATTTATTTTGCCCAAATCTAACTTTTTAATGATTCTAGAAGATATGATATCACAAGCAGCGTCTTCTAATGGAATGCCAAGCAGTTTAGCAATATTGTTATTTGGACCAATTGGAATTATGCCAATAATTACGTTAAATTCAGCTATTAAATTAATTACCTGTCCAATTGTCTTGTCATCGCCAACTACAATTATAGTTTTAACCCCTCTTTTAATCTCTTCAGTTAAAACTTGGTTAATATTTTTTAAGAAAGATAAACGATTTATTTTCCCGTTTATACCAAGATCAGTTAATCTAGTTTCGATTCTGGCAATAATGTTATTATATTTTTTATCATTAAATTTTGAATCATATAAGTAATAATACATAAAAAATTAAAATGATAGTTATTTTTTCTTAGAACCTATTTTGTTTTCAGTTGTTATTTCTGCAATTTCTTTGGATTTTAAATCTATTTTGCCTTGTTTGGAAAAATCAGGTTTAATTGATTTTTCCTTGGTGGTACCCATTTGACATTTACCATTTAAAACTGAGCCAGCAGCTATAATTAGAGTACCAACCTTAATATCACCAAATATTTTGGCCGTAGAGGTTAATTCTAGACGGTCACTAATTTTTAAATTACCTTGTATTTCACCAGAAATTAAGGCATTTTCGGCTGAAATATTGGCAAATATTCTAGATTTTGGACCAACTTTTAAGTTTCTTGAAGTTTTAATAGTTCCACAAATCATACCTTCGACTATCACATTGCCTTCAGTTACAAAATCCCCTTCAACCTTTACAGAAGGGCCAATAACTGTTTCTGTTTCATTGGTTTCAGGTGTTTCTTTAAACATAAATTTGATTTATTAGTTGTAATATTTATACTCATTTTAACCCATATTTGAGACTCTTGTCAAAAATTAATAAATATGTTATATTTCTAGTTGTTAGAAGAGTAAATAGACATTTGATGTGTGTCTCTCCGTTTCAAATATAATTACCTTCCACATTAAAATATTTAATTTAAACTAAGTTATATGCCAATTAAAAAATCAGCTATTAAGGCTTTAAGGCAAACCAAAACTAGAACTTTGCGCAATCTTAAAGTAAAAAGAAATGTTAAAGACCTAGTTAAGCAATCAAATAAATTAATTGAAGCTAAAGAAGCTACTGCAGTTGAAAAAGTAAAAGTCGCAATTAAATCAATTGATAAAGCTGTACAGAAAAAGATTTTGAAAAAAAATACTGGAGCCAGAAAAAAATCTCGTTTAATGAAAAAATTAAACAAAGTAGCAAAGTAATATTATTTTTAAAACAACCCCAAATTTTGGGGTTGTTTTTTGTTATTTATTTTAAATATTCTTAACAATTTTTAGTTATAAATAAATCTAATAATAATTCTGGATTTTTTTCACCACTTTTAATTTGTTTTTCTAGATCTAATATCTCATTAATTATTTTAATTAAACTACTAGCTGTAAAGTTATTACCTTGGTTTTTTACTTTACTAAAAACAAAAGGGTGAATTTTTAAATTTGTAGCACTAGCGGTTTCTGATTTGGTTTTAAGGATCAATTTAAACTGCCTGTTGATCATCGAGACAATCATTAAAGGGTGGGTGCCAAAGTTTAATTGGTTGGTTATTAATTTTAGGGCATTTTTTTTGTCTTTATTACCCAATGTATCTACTAAGGCAAATATATTATCATCAAAATTACTAGTTATATGGGTTTTAATGTCGGCAGTATTTATATTTTCGTTTAGCTTGTAGGCTGATAATTTTGCTAGTTCATTGGTAATTTGAAATAAATCATTACCAATCCTAATAGTTAATTCTCTAATGGCCGAGTCCTCAATTTTAATATTGTGATTAATAGTATATTTTTTTATCCAATTTTCTAATTCTCTACCTTTTATTAAATTAAATTCCCAAGTATATTCTAATTTTGATAAATATTTAAATAATTCATTAGTTAAGTTTAGTTTATTTTTTTTATCGACTTTGTTTTTTTCACTATCAATAAAATCTATAAAACAAATAATATTATCAATTCTAGTAGTATTTTCTTTTAGAAAATTAACAATTTCTTTACCAAGTTTTTTATCACCAAGGCTATTTTTGATAATAACCATTTTTTTATCACCTAAAAATGGTGTAGTTAAAGTTTCTTGGTATAATTGATTTAAATCTAATTTTTCACCATCTAAATCAACCACGTTTAAACCGGATTTATCTCGTTTTTGAATAAAACCTTCTTTAAGTTCTTTTAATTTTTGATTAACCAAATAATGGTCAGTACCCAGTATTGTAAAAATCATTTTTTAATTATCGTATTTTTCGGTTGTGCCCCAATTTTTACCAATTTTAATTTCAGTCTCAATTGGTACCCTGAGTTTATATATGTTATTCATGGTATTTTTAATAAACTTACTTACTTTGTCTAAATCCTCATCTTTAACTTCAAATACCAACTCATCATGAACCTGTAAGACCATTTTAGTCTCCGGTGAAATTTTTGGCAATTCTTTGTAAATAGCAATCATCGCTAATTTAATTATATCGGCTTGAGTCCCTTGTATTGGCATATTAACAGCCATTCGTTCAGCTTGAGACCGCATTTGTGGAATACTGGAATTTATTTCTGGTAGGTATCGACGACGACCATAAAGTGTTTCGACATAACCTTTTTCTTTAGCAATAACCACAGTTTCTTCTAACCATTTTTTAACCTCTTTGAAGGTATTAAAATATTTAGAGATAAAATTTTTAGCGTCGTTATGAGAAATACCAGTTCTAGTAGCTAAGCCCCAGGCTCCCATACCATAAAGTACCCCAAAATTTATTTCTTTGGCGGTACGACGTATTTCTTTTGTTACTTCTTCTGGTTTTAGATTGTTAATTAAGGCCGCTGTCATAGTATGAATATCACCACCAGATAGAAATATATTCATCATTTCTCGATCATTAGCTAAGGAGGCAATAATACGCAACTCCATTTGAGAATAATCAGCTTTAAGGATTTTAAAACCCGGCTCAGCAATAAAAGCCCGTCTTATTTTTTGACCACGTTTAGTTCTAATTGGGATATTTTGTAGATTCGGGTTTGATGACGATAATCGGCCAGTAGCGGCTACTGTTTGATTAAAACTAGTATGAACTCGATTATCTTTTTGATTTATTAATTTTGGCAGAGCATCTAAATAAGTACTTTTTAACTTAGCTAATTCTCTAAATTCTAAAATCATATCAATAACTTTGTGTTGACCTTTTAATTTTTCTAATTCACCAGCCGCTGTGGAAATCCCAGTTTTAGTTTTTGAAATACCAATCGTTGATATTTTTAATTTATCAAATAATATTTCCTTAAGCTGTAATGGTGAAGATATATTAAATTCGCTACCAACAGCTTTAAATATTTTTTTCTCTAATATTTTTAAATCATAATCTGTTTCTTTGGCTAATTCAGTTAATAATTTTAAATCTAGGTTTACGCCATTTTTTTCAATATCAGCTAGCACTTCAATTAGAGGCATTTCTAATTCTTCAAATAAGCCAAACATACCTTCATCGTCTAGATCTTTTTTTAATTTTTGGTAAATTTGATAGGTCATATCAGCATCTTCACAGGAATACCAAGACAATTTTTCTACCGGTACATCAGCCATGCTAATTTGATTTTTACCAGTACCAATTAAATCTTCTATTGGCTGCATTTGATAACCTAGTTCAGTAAAAGCTACTGTGTCTAAATTGTGTTGGCGATTACCAGGATTTAATAAATAAGAAGCGATCATAGTATCAAAATATAAGCCATTTATTTTAAAACCATTTTGTTCTAAAATTTCTAAATCATATTTTATATTATGGCCAATTTTTTTAATGTCTTTATTTTTAAAAATTGGGATTAATTCTTTTTTAATTTGGTTTAGTGATTGAATTGGTAAGTAAAAGGCTGTGTTTTTCTGCCAAGAAAAGCTAACACCTAATAACTCAGCCATAAAAGCATCAACTGATGTCGTTTCGGTGTCAAAACAAAATTCACTTTGTTTTTTAAGTTCGGTTAAAAAAATATTAAGCTTTTTGGTATCAGTGATTAATTGATATTTTTGATCTTGGTTGGTTTTATTTTGTTTAATGTCTTGGTTAAATAAACTTTCTTGACCACCTTTAATTTGAAAATCAGAATCTAATACTGATAATTGGGTCATTAATCTTTTAAAATTAAGATCTTGAAAAAGTTTAATTATTTTAGATTTATCAAAGCCACCAAGTTTACAGTCTTCCAATTTAAATTTAATTGGCACGTCAACAATAATTGTGGCCAATTTTTGTGACATAAAAGCATCTTTTTTATATTCCATTAATAATTTTTTGTTGCGCTCACTAATTTTATTGGAATTTAAATTTTTGTATAAATTATCCAAATTTTTAAATTCATTTAATAAATTAATAGCACCTTTTTGACCAATGCCACGAACTCCAGGAATATTATCAGAAGGATCACCACGTAACGCTTTATAGTCTATTAGTTGGTTTGGTTTTAAGCCTTCAAATTTTTCTTCAATTAATTTTTCGTTGTATAAAATAGTTTCGCCCAGCCCCTTATGAGGTGAAAAAACCATAGTGTTACTATCAATTAACTGAAATGTGTCTTGATCACCAGTAATAATAATAGTATCGATGTCTGGTCGATCAACGCTTTTAAGGTGAGAAATTGTGCCGATTAAATCGTCAGCTTCAAAGCCTGGTTTTTCAAAAATTGGAATATTAAAAACTGCTAAAACATCTTTAATAATAGGTATTTGATTATATAGTTCATCTGGCTGTTTAACTCGGCCAGCTTTATATTCTGCAAATTCTTCATGTCTAAAGGTTTTGCCTTTTAAATCAAAAGTGGCCACTATATAATCTGGCTTTAAGTCCTTTAGAGCTTTAAGTAGGATAGCGGTAAAACCATAAACCGCATTAACAATCGCTCCATCTTTAGTGGTTAGTGGTGGAATAGCGTGAAACGCTCTGTGAACCAAAGCGTTACCGTCTATAACAGCTAGTTTTTGTTTTTCGAATTTCATAGGGGTAGTATAGCATTTTAAAAAGAGTCATGAAATAGTGTTTATTAATTAATAAATATTGACATTTTATTAAAAAAAATGTAAATTAAACAAAACTTTTTGGTACTTTAAAATCTAACCAAGAGAGGATGTAGTCATGTTATTGGGTATAATGGGTGATACTCACAATGTTGATTCTTCTATAGTTAAAAAAGTAGCTCAAGATCTAAAAAAACGCGGAGCTGAAATAATTATTCACACTGGTGATATTGAAGCTCAACATTTAGATGTAAATCTTTTTTGTGGTTTGCCAGTTGTTTGTGTTTTAACAGAAATGCAACAGTTTGATCGAGATTTTACTTTTCCGCCACACGGCTGGATGTTTACCAGACCAGGTGACAGTGTAATTAATAGAAGTGACCGAGATCAGCAAATTTTAGAAGATAGAATTGTCAGTAAATTAGCTGTGGCTAATCGCATTGTAAACTTAGGTGAAGTTGTAATTTATGCTGGGCATAAACGCTCTATTGATACTTTAATGAACAGTGCTAAATTTAGTGAATTTATTAAATTATTAAATGATACCTTTGATGGTGTGCGCTTTGTGTTTACTGGTCATACCCACCATCAATTTTTAATTCAAACTACAAACTGTTTTTGGATTAATCCAGGGGCAGTTACTCCATCTTTTTTTGATCACGAATATGCACTAGTAGATACTATTAAAAATGAAGTAGTGTTTACTAGATTATCACCGACAATTTCTGATACTAAACCACAAACCATTGGCATTATTTCTAATACTGGTAATATTTCGGATCGAGATAATCAATTTTGGCAACAATTAGCCATTGAATTTCATGAAAGAGATGTTTCTATTGTAATTATTGATGGTGGCTTTAGAGCCAGTGATATTGGTAGGCCAGAATTAGTTGATTTTCAAGTGTTTTATGATCTATTACCTTCAACTAAAGATAATTCAAATAAGCCAGATAATTGGCATTTAATTCCCAATGATAATCCAGTTTTAGAAATTTGCAGACATCAATTTTTAATTCAGCATAAATTAGGCTTTGATTTAGCTGGTAAAACAGAAGTGGATATGGTGAAGTGCATTTACGCTGAAACCAAAAAATATCAGCATATTGATATTGTGGTCTGTGGTGGAATCCATGATGCCTTATTTGATGAACAACAAGAGGTGATGATTATTAATCCTGGTGACGCTAGAAATCATCGAAAATTTGTCACTGTTTGTTTTCCTCGTTGTGAAATAACTTATTCATCTGTGCGGTTAGGCAGCAATCAAATATAAAAAATACCCCAGTGTATATAAACACTGGGGTTTTTGATTTAGTTATTGTGGTCATATCTCTGACAAACTTCCTTGGCTGCAAAGGTTTTTAGATTGACCATTGTCCAAATTGGAGACTGATTGTCCAAAACAAGTTCGGGTTTAGAATTGTTAAATCTTTTAATATAAAACCAGTATTCTTTAATTTCATCACCAGTTTCATTATTGTAAGAAATATTTATTTTAGCAATTATGGTCCCGGTAATTATTCCAGATTCTAAAATATTTGGATCTGAATCAATATTTTCAATTTTATTTAAATCAATACTGGTATTGTCGATTTGATTATTATTTTTATTATCATTAATAGCGTGCTTTACCTGAGGAATAACTATGGAAATGATTATGGCCGTAATAGCTATAACAACCATTATATCAACCAAACTAAAACCTTTACGCCTGTTCATGTGTGATCTCCCTTTTTTGATTGAAAAGTACTAATTAATGTTTAAGATTATCAATAAATATGGTCTTTGTCAATCCTAGATTTTTTTGTTAAAATTAAAACAAATAATAAAGCTATAGTTGCTTTTGTTTTTTTGATTAAAATAGTAAAAACATGTATTTACAAAGAATAGAATTACAGGGCTTTAAATCTTTTGCTAATAAGACTATTTTAGAATTTCCAGCACCAGCCTTAAATAAAAAATCTTCTAATCAAGACATAAAAAATGTTTGTGGGATTACTGCCATAGTTGGCCCTAATGGTTCTGGTAAGTCTAATGTGGTGGATGCGGTGCGCTGGGTGTTAGGTGAACAAAGTTTAAAGTTATTACGTGGTAAAAAATCAACTGATATTATATTTTCTGGCTCAGCTAAGAAAACTCAAATGGGCTTAGCTGAAGTGTCTTTGTATTTAAATAACGAAGATAATTTAGCGCCAATTGATTATAGTGAAATAGTAATTACTCGTAAATTATATCGTGATGGAGAAAGTGAATATTTATTAAACAAAAATTCAGTGCGTTTGTTTGATATTATTATGTTGCTGGCTAAAGCCAATTTTGGACAAAATACCTATAGTATTATTGGTCAGGGCATGGTAGATAAAATTGTTAATTATTCTAGTCAAGAAAGAAAAGAATTTTTTGATGAAGCAACTGGCGTTAAGCAATTTCAAATAAAACGCGATCGCTCAGTTAATAAGCTTAAAAAATCTAGAGAAAACTTAGCCCAGGCTCAGACTCTGATAAATGAATTAGAACCACATCTTAAAATGTTGACCAGACAGGTAAATAGATTACGTAAACGACAAGAAATAGAAGTGGAATTAAAAGAGGCTTGGGAAAAATATTATGGTAAGCAGTGGTTAGAATTAGATGATTCTTACAAAGAATTAATAATTTCTGTGACCTCTTATGATAAAAATAAATTAAAATTAGAACAAGAAATTGAAATTTTACAGGATAAGTTAAATATTTTAAGTGAAGAGAATAGTCGCAGTGAAGAGTTTGACAAATTACAAAAAGAATACAATAAATTAACAGAAGATAAAAATAATATCTTAAAAGATCTAACGGTAACTAGTGGTAAATTAGATTTAGAATATTCTAAGGTCGGTAAACAAAATTTATCTTGGTTAGAGGGTAGAAAAAATGAATTAAAAAAAAGATTATTGGAAATCAATGAGGAATTGGATAGTTATAAATTAAAAATAAATATTAAAAAGAAAGATTTATCTGAATTAGAATCTAATATAAACAAGATAAATAATGAATTAACAGTTTCTCAAAATAATTTACAAATCATCCAAGAAGAACTTTATAAAACCAGAGGTAGTGAAAAAAATAATTATTTTCTAGAATCTATTAAATCTGTTTTAAGACAAAAGAATAATATTTCTGGTATTTATGGTACTGTTGGTGAAATTGGCAAAATAGATAAAAAATATGAAACTGCCTTAGCCACAGCAGTAGGTAGTAGGATTTGGGGTATAATTGTAGAATCTGATGAGGTGGCAGTTAAATGTATTAATTATCTGAAAGCGAACAAGCTATCATCCTTAACTTTTTTCCCTTTAAATAAAATTAAGAGCTACCCCATTGATATGTATAGTGACAACCATTCTGGTTCTTTGGGCATGGCCATTGATTTAATAAGCTATGCTGATAAATTTGAAAAGGTTTTTCAGCATATTTTAGGTGATACTTTGGTAGTACAAAATGCCGAAGACGCTAGAAACATTGGTATCGGTAGTCGTCGCATGGTTACTTTGGATGGCGATATGTTTGAAAAAACCGGTGTCATGAGAGGTGGCTATAGGCGACAAGGTTCAGTAACTTGGACTGTTTTAGTAGATAATAAATTAATCACTCAAGAAGAAAGAATTAAAGAATTTGCTAATCTGAAATCGGATATTGAAAGTAAACATAGAGTTCGTGATAATATTATTTCTCAAATGAATGATTTACGAGTAGAAATTAGATTAAGCGAAGATAAAATTAACAATTTAAATATTGAATTATCTGCTTTTAAAAAAGAACAAGATAAAATAGATGGTGATATAAAAGAAAGTAGCTTAACCCCAGAAGAAAGGAATAAATTTTCTGATGAATTAATAACTCAAAAAAATAAATTAGAAAAAGACAGTTTAGACATAGAAAAACAAGTATTAACCGCTAGAAAAAAAATAGATCAATTTAATTCTGCAGAAGAAGAAAAAAAGAAAGAAGTTTTCTCATTACAACAGAATATGCATTTACAACAAATAGATTTAAATAATGTAGTTAATTTATTAAATGAAGTTAGAATAAAATTAGCCAAGGTGGAAACTAAAAAAGAAGATTTGTTTTTGACCATGAGACAAGATTTAGGTGATGACTATCGGCCAAAAACCAATATTGATTTTACAGATATTGATTTATTGGAATTGGAAAATATTATTAATAAATGTAAAAAACAATTGGAATTAATCGGTGGTACTGATCCAGAAGTAGAGAAAGAGTATATTGAAGTTCAAGAAAGATTTGATTTTCTGTCTTCACAGAGTATTGATTTGGATAAAGCCATTGGTGATTTAGAGAAGGTGGTAGTGGAGTTGGATAAAATAATTAAAAAACAATTTGAAGGTGAATTTAAAAAAATTAATGCAGATTTTTCTAGATTCTTTAAAAAGTTATTTGATGGCGGAGCTGCTAAATTAGTTTTAGTACAAAAAGATTTAACTGAAGCTGAACAGATTAAAGAGGAGATAGAACATATGGAATTAACTGATCAAATAGTAGAGATTAATAACCCAGAAAAAACAGAAATACACATAGAAGATAGGTCATTCTTAGCCAATATGGGTATTGATATTGAAGCTTGCCCACCTGGTAAAAAAATCAAAAATATTAATGTGTTATCTGGTGGTGAAAAAACTATGACTGCTTTGGCGCTAGTTTGTTCCATTATTTCCAATAATCCGTCGCCATTTATTTTGTTTGATGAGGTGGACGCGGCTCTAGACGAAGAAAACTCTAGGAAATTTAGTGATATTATTGAAGAATTATCACATAAGACTCAATTTATTACTATTACTCATAATCGAGCTATTATGTCTCGAGCCGACGTGCTCTATGGTGTAACTATGCAGGGTGATGGTGTGTCTCGTATTTTAAGTTTAAAATTAGAACAGGCTGAAAAAATAGTTAAGAGTTAATATATTTGACATATTGTCTTTTTTCTGCTAAATTAAGCCTACACCGTCATGTGCTCAATTAATAATAATAAGTCTTCAAATTTAGTGCTAGACACTAGAAATTAAGAGATGATATTAATTGAATAATAATATAAAAATACATGTTATCAATAAGATTTGTCAGAATTGGCAAAAAGAAATACCCAATTTATAGAATTGTGGTAATGGAAAAAGGTAAGAACCCAAAAAGTTCTTATTTAGAAAATCTAGGTACTTATAATCCTCACACTAAGGAGAATACCGTAAAAAAAGACCGCGCAAAATATTGGTTAGATAAAGGTGCTGGTTTGACTGCTACGGTTCATAACTTGTTTGCCGGTCAAGGCATAATTAAAGATGATAAAATTAGAGCCTCTAAATCAAAACCAGGTAAAAAGAAACAAAAAGAAATTGATTTAAAGAAAGCTGAAGAAGAAGCAGCTAAAAAAGCAGCAGAGGCTGAAAAAGCAGCCGCTGAAGAAGCAGCAAAAGTAGCTGCAGAGACTCCAACAGAAACTACTCCAGAAGTTGAAACTACAGAAGAAAAACCAACTGAAGAAGTAAAAGTTGAATAAAATCCTTTATATAAAGACAGTCATAAAAGTGACTGTTTTTATATTGACAAAAGACCTGTCATTTACTATAATGATTATAGTCCTATTAGTCTGAAAGGGACTGAAAAAGTTGCACTTAGGTCCGCAACTTGTGAAAGACTAATATTTAAAAAATAAAGAGTAAAGAAAGCTATGGCTCAGGAACAAGACGCACAATTCGTAGAAGCAATCGTTAAAGAGATTGTTGCTAATCCTGGTGACGTGAAAGTTGACAGGACTGTTGATGAGAGAGGTGTTTTATTAACTTTAACAGTTAATCCTTCTGATATCGGTTATGTAATCGGTAAACAAGGTCAAACAGCAAGAGCAATTAGAACTTTGACCAAAATTATTGGTGCTAAGAACAATGCTCGAGTTAATCTAAAAATCAATGAACCAGAGGGTTCAGAGAGAAGACCAAGAAGAGATGATTCTCATTCTCATTCTCCAGAACAGTCTATGGATACTGATGTAGTAGGTGATTTAGAAATATAAATTCCTAAATAGCTTTATACTATAACAGAAGCTCTGCCAATTAGGTGGGGCTTTTGTTTTTTTGTAATTGACAAAAAAGGTTATCATGGTACTATATTGATAGTTCTTTGTAACCGAGGAGTATATACCATGATTATTACCAGACATAAGATAGAAATTGAAAGTGGACCTGCTTGTTTGCTGGTTTATTATGTAAATAAAGGTGACCAGAAGATTGAGGTTGGTCGTACTTTTTGGAGCGATTTGTTTAGTGTTTTAGGAGCAGTAAATGAATATGAAAATGGTTTATTAGCAGCTCTTAAATTTGCTTTTGGTGAAACCGAGACCATAATAATGTCAGAGTAATCTAGGCCAGTAATAAACTGGCTTTTTTATTTAAAAACTCTTATTATTAAATTATGAAACAATTTGATGTTATTACAATTTTTCCTCATATTTTAGATTCTTATATTAATGAGTCATTGTTTTTGCGGGCTCAAAAAAATAAAGTTTTAAAAATAAAAACCCATTATTTAAGACAGTGGACTAAAGACAGACATCAAACTGTCGACGACAAACCATATGGTGGTGGTGTCGGTTTGGTGTTTAAAGCCGATATAATTATGAAAGCCCTAGCTAGTATTAAAAGACAGAAAAAAAGCCGAGTGATTTTGACTGCGGCTAATGGTAAAACTTTTAATCAAAAAACAGCTCAACGATTATCTAAATATGATCAATTAATTTTTGTTTGCCCTCGGTATGAAGGCGTAGATGCACGGGTAGAAAAAATGGTTGATGAGAAAATATCTATAGGTGATTACATTTTAACTGGTGGTGAATTACCAGCTATGGTAATTATGGATGCGGTGTCTAGGCATTATCCAACTTTTGTTGGCAAACAGGAATCAGTGCAAGATGAATCTTTTTCTAAAGACAATTATTTAGAATATCCGCAATACACTAGGCCGGAAGAAGTTAAGTATCAAGGTAAAAAGTTGAAAGTTCCAAGTGTTCTTTTGTCTGGTAATCACGCCAAGATAAAAGAATGGAGAGTCAAGAAGTCTAAATCACAGAATACATAATGTATAACTTAAAACGTATAGCAATATTATGCGTTTTTTTATGTTTATTTTTTAATTGTAAAAATATTATAAAAATTGCTAAAATAAGCTAAATTTGTATTATTTACATTTGTAATATAATCATAACACTTGACAAAATATCAATGATGTGATATACTAGCTTTGTTAGGTACACGGATGTTGAGAGAAGTAGTCGACGCTTCGAAGACAACACACCATAAAAAGTGTACCATAGCTATGTAGTCGACCTTCCAGGTAAAGAAATCTCCATCTCCTGGAAAAGACTAAGAAGGCTTGGAGAATAACACAAGAGAAGCTCACCCACTCTTGGTTAGGCCGCTCGGTTGGGACAAATCAGTTCCCGATCGATTAAAGCCTGGGTGGCCTCGTTCTGCAGAACGAGGCTTTATTTTTTTTGTTAAAGATTATATAAAAGACTTGTGTATATAGTGTGAATTAGTTTTATAAAAAATCTTTTAAAATTAGTTAAAATTTAAAAAACTTGTATAAAAATTACTAAAATAAGCTAAATTTATATTATTCTTTAATTTTAGCCAAATAACTTTAATTAACTATTGACAAGACTAGTAAAATAGAATATAATTATTAAGCAAAGATCAAGTGAACCGACCCCACCCTAAAGGGTGTGGCATCAGGGCGGTTCAAATGAAAGGAGTCGGCTCCGCTCGACAATAATTTTCTCATACTGGCCTTCATATCAAAGATATTCGGCCAACAACATTATAAAAATAAACCCTTCTCCACATAAACATTAAAATCTGTTTTTTAAAGAGAAAAAACAGTGGTATCTAAGAGATTCATCGGTTACAAATCGATGGTTCGAAAAATTGGATCCCTCTGTTTTTTCTTTTCTCTGAAATACGAAAAATAATAATGTGAAAAGAAAAGTAAATTGACAATTGAAAAGCAATTTAAACAATGTGAGCCCAAAATCAATTTTTTATTTCCGATTTATCGGAAAGCAACATAACGGTTAGCATCTGGCCGTAATCTAGATGCAATTTATTGAGAGTTTGATCCTGGCTCAGGATGAACGCTGGCGGCGTGTCTAAGGCATGCAAGTCGAATGGGTTTAGACCC
>PEZY01000002.1:49390-49796 GCA_002773855.1 Candidatus Buchananbacteria bacterium CG10_big_fil_rev_8_21_14_0_10_33_19
CCTACCTCGAAGTTCAGAATAACCCTCCGAAAGGAGGAATAATACTGGATGTGTTCACCAGACGAATGTCTGGTGAGTAAAGATTTATCGCTTCGAGAGGGACCTATGTCTTATCAGCTTGTTGGTAGTGTAACGGACTACCAAGGCTATGACGAGTAGCGGGTGTGAGAGCACGACCCGCCTCACTGGGACTGAGACACTGCCCAGACTCCTACGGGAGGCTGCAGTCAAGAATATTCCACAATGGACGAAAGTCTGATGGAGCGACGCCGCGTGATTGATGAAGCCCTTCGGGGTGTAAAGATCTTTTATTAGGGAAGAACTTTTGACGGTACCTAATGAATAAGGGGTTGCTAACTCTGTGCCAGCAGCAGCGGTAATACAGAGACCCCGAGCGTTATCCGGA
>PEZY01000006.1:0-2377 GCA_002773855.1 Candidatus Buchananbacteria bacterium CG10_big_fil_rev_8_21_14_0_10_33_19
TGAGGAATCTAGCCATCAAATCAAGTAATTCTCTCCGATTTTCTCCTTTGATTGTGAGTTTCTTAGCCAATTGAATATACCTTACCGGTAGCTTAAACAGCGCTAAATTCTCCTCCGTGTCGTTATTCTTTTTTATTTCTTGTTTTTTCATATATCAGATAAGCCAATAGTGCCTATAGGCAGGGTAAAACCAAAAAGTCTTAAATAGTTTAGTTTTTAAGAAACTTAGATATGAGTTGTAAAAATCTATGATATGCATGATATTTACCAATTTTCACTATCCGGCCCTGCTTGCGTATCGTCAGAATTGACCTTAAACCTTACATTTCTCCATGCGTTGACCTGCTTCTTACCTTTTAGATCGTTCGGATCCTTGGGCTTGAAATGAGCCATATAAGGGAATATTACAGGGAGCCGAGAACCAAATGACTTTTGACTAACCACGAGTAGATTGTTTTTAGCGCAGTATTCGGTAAATGTTGTATACATATTATCTTTGCTTACCCAATCACCAGTTGTAGATTGTTCCAGCTTGTCCTGTCCAAATTGAGCAATCGAAGAACCAGATCTAAGCATTTCCTCTTTCACCTCACTGACATCTTTATCGTAACTAAAGCGTTGTTGTGTCAGAATCCTACCTAAACCCTCTAAAGCAAAATTAAGCAGTCCGGATAATTCTTCTGGAGTCGTTATTTTATCTAATAAGAACTTGTCTCGATTTTCTTCCTCAATAACTCGATTAAATTGGAGCACCATCCAGCGATTGAAATATGCCTCATCGCTCACTTCTTTTACATCAGGAATCTTGTTACAAGCAAAGGTTAATTTGGCGAAGTTTTTAAATTGGAACTGGTCTCCAAATTTCTTTTCGCCAGTAATTACACCTCCACCAGTAGCAATTTTAAATGCGCCATTATCCTTGATATCTGTGGACGACAAGTCGTCATATAGATTCAAGTGCTTGTTATAAAGGTTGGAAGATGCAAACTTATCATGTGTTATTTGTTGAAGGCTAATACCGGAGACATTCGCTTCTCCGAGGAAAGCAAAAAATAAATTAAGTAGGGTGGTTTTCCCCGTATCCCCCTCTCCAACTAGTATTAGAGCTTTCTTGATAAAATATAGTCTATAGAGAAGAGATCCTACCCACTCTTGAACAATCTTTATCTGATCCTCGTCGAGTATGTCTGATAGGAATTTTTTAATTTTAGGGCAATCGGTATTGGGTATATAGGTTATAGGTATTTTAATAAGAAACAAATACTTTGGGTCATGGGAGTATAGTTCTTTTGTTTGTATGTTGAATACGCCATTTCGCAAATTAATAAAGTTTGGATTAACCACAAAGTCCTTTCGATCTGTAGGAGTCAGGTCTTTTATAGTTTCAATAATTTCCTTAATGTGGTGAGTATTGCTTAGTTCCTCCAGAATATTCCTTATATCCATCTTCAGTACGTCTTCTCCTGGTTTATAAATACCGTCTTGGTATATAAAAATTTCTCGTCTTTTAATACCACTTATTGTTTTGATGTTATATTTCTCTATCAGAAATTTCGCTACTTCATAAATAGCAGGTTTCTTATCATTTTCTTTAAAGGCTATTTTGAGAGGCGAAGATTCTGATGTCTGGGCTTCTGTAAGAGCTGAATCAAGCTCAAGATCTGTAGGGTTGCTATCTATCATATGCTTTGAAGTTTTTTAACAGCTTCCTTAAATGTGCAGTTTTCCATCTTCATGACAAGATCAATCACACTCCCTTTTTCATTACAACCGAAGCAGTAAAATCTTGAAGGAGGGTAAATAGTAAATGACGCTGTCTTTTCATTATGGAAAGGACAAAGTGCTTTGTAATTCCGACCGGATTTTAAAAGTTTCAGTCCATAGGACCGAGCTATGGCGATAATATTTTGGTTTCTTACCGTTTGAAGATCTGTATGCCATTTGACTTTTTTCTTTCCTCTTTTTGATAACCATTTAAGACGCTTTATGTGGCGGTTAGCGATTGCCAAGTCCGTAACCGGAAAGAAGAAAGTGCTGTACTTCACAACTCCGCGCCAAAACCACTGATCTTCTTCTGCTGATTTCTCCTCTACTAATTGCACGGCGGGCTTTATTTGTAGGCGGAAGATCTCTGCTTGCGTTTCCCACTCTTTAATCTTTTCCGGAATGATTTTTCTTGCTTCCGGGAAAACCTTAAGCCACTCTGAATCTGTCTTTGGTAAAGTTTGCTCCAATTGTGCTTTCCAGTTTTTCTCCATGTCTGATACATAGTCTAAGAGATCTTCTTCAGTCATGTCTTTTTGCTTTCTATCTCTTTGGCAATAATGTCTGCCATACGGGTAATCTCTATTTTTATCTCCACCAATAATTTAAATTG
>PEZY01000006.1:2444-10652 GCA_002773855.1 Candidatus Buchananbacteria bacterium CG10_big_fil_rev_8_21_14_0_10_33_19
TCATCCGGCTAGCACTAATAATCTGCTCAATCTGTGTATCAGAAAGATTCTGATTATCTATGAGCTTCTTTGCTTGTTGAATAGTTAGAGACATAAAATACGCAATCAAGAGAGTAGTTCTGCGCCCGCGGAACCACCCTCGTGAGTGCGTACTTGTCGGGCGCAGAAAACTCTGCCACCCCATGGTAGTTAAATGACTGTTTACAAAAGTTTATAAACTTATATGTATTCCGGCTTGATGTATATCTCCTTTGTGGAAACTATTAGAAAATTATCGATTCCAGTCTTCTCTGCCACCTTTCTATTAGTAGCCACTCCTGCTTGGTACACCTGCATATTTGGAGACTCGGGATCACGCCATTCTGCAAGTATCTCGTCTGTAGCCCACCTTTTAGTTGGGTTGCTGAAAAGAACTCTTAGCAGATCGCTCGAATAGTTTTGCGCCCGTTTAGTGATTCCTATTTCTACACCTCGAAAAAAAAGAACCTTGCTTTCTGAGTTGTAAGTTGCCGGAATAAATTCAACCAAGTCAACTCTACCAATGAGGTCTATCCACTTCTTTAGGGTTTCCTTCATTCTTCTCACGATTCCTTGTGTGTACTCAGAACTGAAACTAATACCTGATCCACCCTTATTCATGTCAGTAACCGCACTATCTTCTTGAAAGAAAAGAGTTTTTTCTTTTCGACTTAAATTTCTCGAATCATTTACCATACTAAGAAGACGATCCTTCCATTCAAAGTAGTCCTTTCTAATACTTACCAATTCCTCTATGGTCGATATTGTCGAGAGTTTGCGCTCTAAATTTACTGCTTCTAATAATATATCTTTGGTTGAAGATCCGGGCGCCATGATTGAAAATCCTACCTTTTTCTGTGATACTTTAAAAGTACAACTGAATAGCCCGTGAGGGCAGGACCTAAACCAAGAGTTTGACTCTTGGCATGGTCCAGAGACCCAATGACGACACTGAACCCCACGTTCAGCGACTCGTCATTGGGCCATACCGGGAAACTGGTATGGGGCCGTAAGGCCTGAAGCTAGCGTGGGGCTTAGTGTATCCACGCTAGCATTACCAGCTAGCTTTCTATGTAGAATATGAGATGGATAATACTAGGAATAATAGGATTGGGACTTGGGTGGTATCTACCACTTGAAAAGTGGCATTGGATAGTCTTGTTTTTTGTGGGATTGGCGTGGTGGCTATTCAATATTTTTAATGCGGGTAATATAAAATTTTGGAAATTGGCAGGTCGGTATCCTAACGAGGCATATGAGCACTTTAGAAAATATCCAGAAACCTGGATTGTTGCGGAGGGAGAAATCAAGAATGTACATAAATATCTAAGAGATAGAAGTCCAGAATTTAAGGGAAAATGGGATGGACCATTCAGATTAGCCATACCGTATCTGCCGAATCCGGAGCAAGCAATTCATGTTCATATATATGGAAAAGTTGGAGAATATGAGAAGAGTCAGAATGAGTTTGTCTCATTGATGGAAAAACTTGAAGAAGCAAGAAATTACGATAACCAACAAAAATTGTTTAAAACAAATGAAAAAGATTAAGAAAATCGGTGAGGGTATTCTCGGTCTTTTGTCAGCAGTGGCAATTCTATTTGCCGGTGGAACCGGACTAGGTTTAGCATGGGTAGCTATAAATGTGTGGCTTAAGGAATATACTCTTTTAGTTATCGTGTTTGTAATCTCTGCTTGGGTAGTCTGGATGAGTAGAAAGTATAATTAGTCCAAGAAGTTAAAAAATGACAACATGAAAAACCTCTACACAATCGGTGAAAAAGACAATTTACTTATTGGTTGGCAAAATAATCATGATTTTAAAGACAAGGAGGGTGGTGCGCCAAGCCAAGGGGAAGTATTTATGAACCTTTTCACAGAACCTTGGATGGCCATGCAGTATCTACATGAAAACTTAAATAATCATTCAGCCGGTTTATATAAAATTGATTCTCCGGAAGCATGGGATTATTACAAAGGTTTTGCTATCGAAGCAATGGGAGCAGGGAGAGCAATTATCAATTTATGTGATATCAGCAAGACTCACAATGACTTGCAACTCAATATCCTCCCCATAAAAGTGAGCGTGTCTGATTTCCAGTCTTTTCTTGAAGAATCACAAAAGGTAGAAACATGCTCCACTTGCTATAGTCAAGACAGATTTATAAAGAAAGAAGATAATGGAACTAAAGTATCAATCTTTACTTTTAATAAGCCCTAATCTCGCTTCAGAATTATTGGTTTAACCTTTTGATTTTATGGTGTAGGGTAAAGGTATAAATCAGCTTCTGTTTTTAGCAATATTGGAATGAAGAAGCTTTTGATCAGGCCATGAAGCTGGTTGCCCTTGTGAAAGCGATTTATAGGCCCTTGCCAGACAATTCAAAGTTAGAATAGTCAATTTCCCTCCATTTTGCTACACTTTTCTTGAATATCAACAATGGCACATAGAAGCTACCATAGAAAGTTCAATCCGACCGAATACTGGGCGAATAAGCCTTATTGTACGGTGTGTAAGAAAAAGAAAGTAAAATATGGACAGATTTGCGGGGAGTGTGAAAAAGCTGGTGGATTTAATGAAAATGCGACGGAAATAAATATTGGTGAGTTGAATAGTAAGGATTTAGTCGCTCAATTTACCGCAGAGGAACAAGAGCGTAGTGAAGCTTCGGAGCGTGTAGTTTCCCTTGTAGGTTATCTAAAGGATTGTGCTCAAGCAATTATGCGTTCTGTGGCTCTCACCGATGTGACCGCGGGAGAGATATCATTCATTCCTCTTAAGCCCAATGCCCTTGAGCAGTTAGCAAATGGTCAGCTAGAGATAAAGGGCAAAGAAGCACTTGATATTCTATACAAAGTAAGAGCTCAGGCATCAGAATTTGAAGTCATTCTCGGCACTCTTTTCGTAAAAGGTTTCAAAGGTAAT
The DNA here is from genome assembly GCA_002773855.1 of Candidatus Buchananbacteria bacterium CG10_big_fil_rev_8_21_14_0_10_33_19. Classification (GTDB taxonomy): domain Bacteria; phylum Patescibacteriota; class Patescibacteriia; order 2-01-FULL-39-33; family 2-01-FULL-39-33; genus 2-01-FULL-39-33. The sequence continues at coordinate 5,389 of PEZY01000006.1, forward strand.
GGTAATCGCACAAATAAGGTCAATGCACCACTACTTTATCTCAAAGTAGATCTTGAGAAAACAGAGAGCGATACCGTAGTCTTTTCGCTTAAGGAAGATGATACTGTTCACTTAAATCAATCTCTTATTGCAAGTGTGGCAAGTGCTGAAAATGATGAAGAGCTCGAGGTACGATTTCAAGATCTATACTCAGCCGTCCCGGAATGGCCTTTGACATTTGATAACGTGCAGAAATTTTTCCAAGGCTTGAATAACTATTTCCCCGAGATTTTCAAGGAGAATGGCACCCCATCGCAATTTATTGAATTCGATGCAATTGAAGCAGAACGAGAAGGTTACAAGCTCTGCCCAGCTCACTGCCTTATACTTGCACCTAAACAGGAGGGAGAAGGTACAGTTGTTGAGGAACTCAGTAACATTCTCAAAAATGCTAAAGATAAAACTGCACTCGATTTTCTCTTACTTGAAAAAGCACCAACTGGAGGCAATCCGGTCTCTGTTATAGAAGATCAAACTAGAGATGGATTTACTGAAACTGTACCGGCCGAAGATGCAAATTGGCATAGTCTATTTCCTTTCGATTTGAGTGATACTCAAAAGAAAATAGTACTTAACGCACGAAAAAATAATCTTACTGTTGTATCTGGGCCACCCGGTACTGGCAAGTCATACACCATCGCCGCTATTATCCTTGATCATCTTCTTGGAGGTAAGCGAGTACTTTTTGTTTCTAGAATGGATAAAGCAGTGGACGTAGTATCTGCCTGGCTCGAGGAATTTATAGGTCCTTACTCTATAGCACGCTCAGGCGCACGTAAGGCACAGAGAGCTCTTGCTGAAAAACTCGACACCATCACTAGTCCCAATAGCCCTGTGATTCCATATAATAAGAAACAGATCGATGATGCAACTAAAGAACATGAAATTGCACAAAAGAAACTCACTGAGCTTGAGGAAGAATTTACGGAGGCAATCACTAACGAACGTAGTTGGACGGCAGTTCATGATAAGGTCAATGATATAAATGCTCGCTTGGGTATTGAATTCAAATCTGATGGACTATCTATTAAGAAAGCGAAGGCTTCACGACTGAAAGAGAAAATAAAAGGCGCAGATGCCTTAATACGAAATAAAGGATTTTTCATACAAACGTGGTGGGGTGAACAAACTATTAAAAGTATACGCTCACAGCTCGGTGTTTCAGAAAATACCACCGCACAAGATCTCATTCTTATGGCTGAACGTATTGAGAATGAGCGTGTGCGCGAAGAGGTAGAAGTCGAAATCGCCAAATTTGATGCAGTAGATAAGATCTGGATGGAGATTCAGTCATTAAAAATTCAGTTGCGAAAGCTTGCTCTTGATAATCTCAAGGCGCGCCTCTTGGGGAATCTTCATCTAATCGTCCATAACTACGAGAAACGAGTCGAACTAAAAAAATTTGTTAAGTCTCTACGTACTGCAAATATTCGAGAGAAACTTGCCCTCCTAGATCAGGTAAAAACGGATACACTTCTAGCCGCATTTCCATGTTGGGCAAGCACAACATACCATCTCTCACAGATACTGCCTGTGCAACCGGGTATGTTTGATTTAGTGATATTTGATGAGGCAAGTCAATGTGACCTAGCGTCTGCTGTACCGGCACTTTATCGAGCAAATAGGGTTCTTATCGTTGGTGATCCTAAACAACTCAATCATGTGGTCTTTCTTGGAAAACAAGCCGAATATTCCTCGTTTGCAAAAAACAAAGTACCTCCTGATATACAGGCCAATTATCGCTTCTCCACTAACAGTCTATTTGACGTAGCTGAGAATCTTGTTCCTCAAGCCAACTACTTCATGTTAGATGAGCACTTCCGTTCTGATCCACACATCATTGGTTTTTCAAACAAAATGTTCTACAAAGAACAGATCCGTATCATGACTCATAGGCCGAAGATGGGGCTTGCGAAGCAAGAGACAGCCATACAGCTCGACTACGTTAAGGGTAAGCGAACGGAGGGTGCGGCAAATCCACTAGAAATTGAGGCTATATTTAAACACGCCAAACAACTGATTGCCCAATCGCCAAGCGAAAAGCCTACTACTATAGGTATTCTCTCTCCGTTTAGAGATCAAGTTAATGCCATCACAAAAGCTCTGCCTAGTTATCTTTCGCTTACTGAAGTCGAACGTCATAAGATCGTGGTTGGTACTGCACATAGCCTGCAGGGAGACGAAAAAGATGTGGTTATTCTCTCGCTTTCTCTCGATCCAAAATTCCATCATGGCACCCTTAACTTTTTAGAGAAGCCAAATGTTTTTAATGTCTCAATTACTCGTGCAAAAAAGAAACTTATAGCCGTTTCTTCTGTTACCCCGGAAGACTTACCTAACGGCCTACTAAAAGAGTTCTTCCTTCATGCCGTGAGAAGTACAGTCAATGAAATCCCTCGAAGTATATTTGATTCTAAGTTTGAGGAGCAGGTAGCTCAGGCGCTTGAACATTCGGGTATGAAAGTTTGGCCACAATATCAGGCGGCAGGTTTCTACATTGATCTAGTAGTGGGAGATGGCAAAAACTGGGTGGCAGTAGAGTGTGACGGCCCTACTCATTTCAATATGGAAGAGCGACAGAATTTCTATGACGTATGGAGACAAGGGATTCTTGAGAGGGCCGGTTGGAGATTTATCCGTATTTCCAACAGAGATTGGGAGCGAGATTCTGATGGACAAATACAAAAAATAAAGCAGGTATTGGACACTCTCAATATTTAACTTATGTATAAATTAAGCCCTTCATACTTTAAATATCTCTGGGAAGATTGTAAGCATTGTTATTATCAGCAAGTAAAAATGGGTTGCCCTACACCACAAACACCATTCCCAGCAATCTTTACCCGCATGAATAAACTTCTACAAGACTCAGTAATGGGAAAAAATCTTAAAGATATTAACCCCGAGCTTCCCTCAGGAATCATTACAACTCAAGAAGGTTGGCTTAAATCTAAACCTATAACTGGTGCGGAGGATTGTTATATTAGTGGTAGATATGATGTCCTTATACCTGCAGAAGACGGAACACAAATTGTAATAGATTTTAAAATAATAAAACCTGACGAGGAGCAGATAAGAAAATTCTCGAGCCAACTACACGCATATAAATATGCACTGGAAAACCCGGTAGACGGAGAACCAGTAAAAGTCTCAAAATTGGGTTTGATTAGTGTTACCCCCGAATCGATTAAGCATGTAGATGGTAATTTTGTATTTACAGCTACGCCAAAGTGGCATCCCATAGAAGAAGATATGGATAGTTTTTTCAAATTAATCAAGGAGGTGTCTTATGTATTAAATGGTGAATTACCACCTCCATCTGAAGGTTGTTCATATTGTAAATACAGAAAGCAGTTTATGAAATAGACAAAAAAATAATGATAATTTCTAAAAAACAAGGAGTGGATTGCTTCTCTGTAAACGAGTACCTCGATATTTTAAATAAGGAGCTTGTAAAACATAGTAGTCGAGTTATTGGAGAAGTAATCGAGGTGCAATTGTATCCTGATAGAAATTATTTATTCTTCAAGATTAAAGATAAAGAAAACCCAGCGGTGCTTACTTGTATGATGTGGAAACATGACTACATTGTTAGTGGACTAGATCTTGAGGTTGGACTTGAAGTAATTGTTTCAGGGACTCCCGGTATATACAAGCCCTATGGCAGGTTCTCTTTTGATGTTAAAACAGTTGAACTAGTCGGTGAAGGTGCATTGAAAAAGCAGTATGAAAAACTCAAGGCACAACTTGAGAAGGAAGGGTTATTTGCAACCTCTAAGAAACGCCCTCTTCCGTTTTTGCCACAGCGAATTGGTCTAATTACTTCGAAAGACGGAGCGGCTATCGGCGACTTTCAAGTAAATCTAGGAAATTTTGGGTTTAAGGTAACGATGATTGATTCGCGGGTTGAAGGTCAATTGGCAACACAAGAACTTCTGGACTCAACCCGCACATTTAGGAGTAAGGACATTGAAGTCTTGGTATTAGTGCGTGGTGGAGGTTCTCTTGAATCATTTTTACCATTCAACAACGAAATTTTAGTACGAGAGATTGCTAGTTTTCCAGTACCGGTATTGGTCGGGGTTGGTCATGAAAAAGATATTTCTCTCATTGGGCTTGCCGCCGACAAAATAGTTTCAACACCAACTGCAACAGCTCAAGTCCTTAATGAGTCGTGGAGAGAAGCGATTATGAATGTTGAGTTAAGTCAGCGAAAAATACTTTCTTCTTTTGAACGTGCATTGTCACTAGAACAGGAGAGTGTAAGTCAGTCTTTTCAAGTTATGAAAGACAGCTTTCAATCTATTTTTGACGGCTTTGACCAAGTTGATCAGGCTTTACGCCGTTCTTTTGTATCAGTAGGAACGAGAATAGCGGAAATAAGACGCCATCTGATAGGATACCCTCAGACGTTGCTCCACCGGATGAAAGCTTTAATCAATAACACTAAACAAGTGGCAGGTTCACTAAAAAACTCATTGGAAAGATATAGTCCAGAACATCAGTTTAAACTAGGGTATAGTATTGCTCACTCACAGGGTGTTATTGTGAGGAATGTTAGTCAAATTACCCCCGGTCAAAAAGTTGATGTTCGTGTCCAAGATGGCTCTTTCATATCAGAGGTCAAAATTATTAATAAAAATAAGTAAAATGGCGGAAAAACAAGTTAATTTAAAAGATTCGCTAAAGAAACTTACCGATATTGTAGCTTGGTTTGAACAACAGGAAGAAGTTGATGTTGAAGCCGGACTTGAGAAAGTTAAGGAAGGGGCTGAATTAGTAAAAGTTTGTAAAAAACGTCTTTCTGAAATTGAAAATGAGTTTGAACAAATACAGCGTGAGGTAAATCAAGATAATAATGTTAAATCCATACAATAAGAAACCTGAACAAAAAATTAAATATATTTATACAAAACCCAAGAATGGGGAGGAAGCCAAAGAGGCTCAAAGGAGGCTAGACCGTGCTTTTGATATACTTTTTACTGAAGTAGACAGAAGGTTAAGAGAAAGAGCAAGTGGTTCGAAAAAATAGCGGAAATTTTTTCTGGATTAGCCAAAATCGAGTTTCTCTGGAAAGTTGCCTAAGGGGGGTCTCTTTGATTGATCCTACCTAATAACTACCCGTTCCACCCTACGGGGGCCTTCCTTGGGGGTAAGGGGGCTCTCTGGTAGACTTTTCATCCCTTCAAGGCAAATGACTTCAGGTCGTGCCAAGCCTTCAATTC